>NZ_JBVIRA010000008.1:210769-226320 GCF_055576575.1 Streptomyces sp. NPDC033270 | reverse complement strand
CCAGCAAGGCGGCCAGGTGCCCCCGCAGCAGGGCTACGGCTACCCCCAGCAAGGCGGCCAGGTGCCCCCGCAGCAGGGCTACGGCTACCCCCAGCAGCCCGCCCAGCCCGGCTACGGCCAGCAGGCCCCGTACGGCGGCCAGCAGACCCCCTACGGCGTGATCCCCCAGGGCCCCGAGGAGACCGGCGGCGGCAACGGCAAGAAGATCGGCCTGATCGTCGGCGCGGTCGCGGTCGTCGCCGCGATCGGCGTGGGCGCGTACTTCGTCTTCGGCTCGGGCGGGGATGTGAAGCCCTACACGATCTCCATGCCCGAGAAGCTGCTGAGCGCGCAGTTCTCCAAGGCGCCGGGCTCCGGGGGCGCGGAGACCGAGGACTTGACGAAGGACAAAGAAGCCAAGGCGATGGGCATCACCAACAGCAAGGGCGTCCAGGGCCGCTACACGGCCACTGGCGGGCTGTCGATGCAGGTGATCGGGGTGTACGGCGAGGTCGCCGATCCCGAGGGCACCGTGGGACAGATGTTCGCCAAGATCGACGAGAACCAGAAGAAGGACCTCGGCCGCCGGAACGCCAAGGTCGAGGACGTCACGCCGACGACCGAGTACTCGCCGAGCGACTTCGACGGTGCGGTGATGAAGTGCCGGTCTCAGAAAGTCACGGTCTCGCAGAGCGGCGTCTCCGTACCCATCACCGTGTCCACCTGCGTCTGGGGCGACAACAGTGCCATCGGCCTCGTCCAGATGATGGCCGCCCCCACCGCCTCCGGCCCGGCCGGCGCGACGACGCCGAGCGCCGAGGAGCTCTCCGAAAAGACCGCCAAGGTCCGCAACGAGGTCCGCAAGGAGAAGTAGCCGCACCGCCTCGTGCGCCGTTGCGGGGGCGGCGATACAGGCACGGCGGACGGAGTCCCCGACGACAGAGCCGCCCGGAAGCACCAGCTGCCGGGCGGCTCTCGTACGTCTGCTGGGCGCGCGCTACGCGCTCTTCTCCTGGGGCTCGCCCGAGTCGCCTCGGGTGCGCGGGACCAGGGTCGGGTTCACGTTCGAGTGAACGACGTCCTCGGTGATGACGACGCGGGCGACGTCCTTGCGGGACGGGATCTCGTACATCACCGCCTGGAGGACCTCCTCCATGATGGCGCGCAGACCGCGGGCGCCGGTGCCGCGCAGGATCGCCTGGTCGGCGATGGCCTCCAGGGCCGGGCGGTCGAAGTCGAGCTCGACGCCGTCGAGTTCGAAGAGGCGCTTGTACTGCTTGACGAGCGCGTTGCGCGGCTCGACGAGGATCTGGAGCAGGGCCTCGCGGTCGAGGTTGTGCACGGAGGTCAGGACGGGGAGGCGGCCGATGAACTCCGGGATCATCCCGAACTTCACCAGGTCCTCGGGCATGACGTCCTGGAGCTGGTCCTTGGACTCGATCTCGCGCTTGGAGCGGATCGTGGCGCCGAAACCGATGCCCTTGGCGCCGGACCGGGCCTCGATGATCTTCTCCAGGCCGGCGAAGGCACCGCCGACGATGAAGAGGACGTTCGTGGTGTCGATCTGGATGAATTCCTGGTGGGGGTGCTTGCGGCCGCCCTGGGGCGGAACGGAGGCGGTGGTGCCCTCCAGGATCTTCAGCAGCGCCTGCTGGACGCCCTCGCCGGAGACATCCCGCGTGATCGACGGGTTTTCGCTCTTCCGGGCGACCTTGTCGATCTCGTCGATGTAGATGATCCCGGTCTCGGCCTTCTTGATGTCGAAGTCCGCGGCCTGGATCAGCTTGAGGAGGATGTTCTCGACGTCCTCACCGACGTAGCCGGCCTCCGTCAGGGCCGTGGCGTCGGCGAACGCGAAGGGGACGTTCAGCATCCGGGCGAGGGTCTGCGCGAGCAGGGTCTTGCCGGAGCCGGTCGGGCCGAGCAGCAGGATGTTGGACTTGGCGAGCTCGATGCCCTCGTCGCCGCGGCCGGGGCCGTTCTCGCCCGCCTGCACCCGCTTGTAGTGGTTGTAGACGGCGACCGAGAGCGCCTTCTTCGCGGGCTCCTGGCCGACGACATAGCCGTTCAGGAACTCGTAGATCTCCCGGGGCTTGGGGAGCTCCTCCCACCGCACCTCGGAGGTCTCGGCGAGCTCCTCCTCGATGATTTCGTTGCAGAGGTCGATGCACTCGTCGCAGATGTACACACCAGGTCCCGCGATGAGCTTCTTCACCTGCTTCTGGCTCTTTCCACAGAATGAGCACTTGAGCAGGTCGCCGCCGTCACCGATGCGTGCCACGAGGTGCTTCCCCTTCGCCTGGGATCCGCATTGCTCCACGGACCCGGGTGCTTGCCTATCGACGGTACCTTGCCGGGCCCCCCGTACGGGCCCCCCTTGGACCGACTCGGTTCACTCGATCCCGTACCGATCCAAGGGGGCAACGCTCCGGCTCACTTCGCGAAGATCGCGAGCAGATCCCTAACCGATCGAGACGGACGACTTGCGCGTCGAGACGATCTGGTCGACCAGACCGTACGCCAGGGACTCCTCGGCGGTCAGAATCTTGTCACGCTCGATATCGTCACGGATCTTCTCGATCGGCG
The DNA here is from genome assembly GCF_055576575.1 of Streptomyces sp. NPDC033270. NCBI lineage: Bacteria > Bacillati > Actinomycetota > Actinomycetes > Kitasatosporales > Streptomycetaceae > Streptomyces > Streptomyces sp. NPDC033270. Next base: position 223,755 of record NZ_JBVIRA010000008.1, on the reverse strand, counting down.
TGGAGGAGTGCTTGGCCAGCAGGTCCTCCAGCTGCGAGCGCATCCGCAGGATCTCGTTTGCGGCGATCTCCAGGTCGGAGACCTGACCGCGGCCGGTCTCGCTGTAAGGCTGGTGGATCAGCACCCGGGCGTTCGGCAGCGCCATCCGCTTGCCGGGGGTGCCGGCCGCGAGCAGCACGGCCGCGGCGGAGGCCGCCTGGCCCATGCAGACCGTCTGGATGTCCGGCTTCACGAACTGCATCGTGTCGTAGATGGCCGTGAGCGCCGTGAAGGAGCCACCGGGGCTGTTGATGTAGATCGAGATGTCGCGGTCGGGGTCCATCGACTCCAGGCACAGCAGCTGCGCCATGACGTCGTTGGCCGAGGCGTCGTCGATCTGCACGCCGAGGAAGATCACGCGCTCCTCGAACAGCTTGGCGTACGGGTCGTACTCGCGCACGCCCTGCGACGTGCGCTCGACGAAGCGCGGGACGATGTAGCGGGACTCCGCGCGCGGGCCGGAGAACTCGGCCTCCGGGCGCTGGTAGGGGCCGCTGCCGGGGAAGTTGTTCATCGTGGTGTTCACCATCCTGGTGGCGATCAAGTGGGCTGGGGTGGCTGGGGCGAGTGCTACGGGGCTCAGGCCCCGGTGCCGCCCCCGCCCGGAACGCCGGCGGCGGAGGTCATCACATCGTCGATCAGGCCGTACTCCTTGGCCTCGTCGGCGGAGAACCAGCGGTCGCGGTCCGAGTCCTGGGTGATCCGCTCGACGGTCTGGCCGGTGTGGAAGGCCGTCAGCTCCGCCATCCGCTTCTTGGTGTGCAGCAGCCGCTCGGCGTGGATCTTGATGTCCGACGCGGAGCCGGCAAGACCGGCGGAGGGCTGGTGGATGAGGATCTCGGCGTTCGGCAGCGCGAAGCGCTTGCCCGGGGTGCCGGCGCTCAGCAGGAACTGTCCCATGGAGGCGGCGAGGCCCATCGCGATCGTCACCACGTCGTTCTTGATGTACTGCATGGTGTCGTAGATCGCCAAGCCGGCCGAGATCGAGCCGCCCGGGGAGTTGATGTAGAGGAAGATGTCCTTGTCCGGGTCCGCGGCGAGGAGAAGCAGCTGCGCGGTGATCTTGTTGGCGATGTCGTCGTCGACCGGCTGGCCGAGGAAGATGATCCGCTCGCCGAGCAGCCGGTTGTAGACCTGGTCGCCGAGGCCACCGATGGTCGGCTCAGCGGCGGCGGAAGGCATCGGGATCGTCACGTGTCCACCTGCTCGTTGTCGGACGGCCGGGGCCGTCTCAGCGTCGTCTTCTGGGGCGTGGGGAGCGGCGCCGTGTATGCCCCCGGCGCTGTTTCGCAGACTCCCCTGCCCTCGTATCTACGGACCCTAACGCGCAGGTCGGACAACGCCATCCCGCATCGATAACTGTTCGCTGTGAGCGCAGGCTGACCGGCCGGTATGACGTACGGGCCCGAACACGCGGACGTGCGTGTTCGGGCCCGTACATTTCACTCGTTCAACCAAGCCGCGAGGCGGCCGGGGCTCAGGCCTCGGACTTCTCGTCGGTGCCCTCGGCCTCGGCGACGACGGTCTCGGCGACCTCGGCCTCGTCCTCGTCCTCCAGGTCGATGACCTCGCCGTTGGTGTCCTTGACCGTGGCGGCCTCGACGACGACCGCGAGGGCCTTGCCGCGGGCGACCTCACCGACGAGCATCGGCACCTGGCCGCCTTCGACGACGGCCTGGGCGAACTGGTCGGGGGACATGCCGGAGGACTGCGCGCGGCGCATGAGGTGCTCGGTGAGCTCCTCCTGGCTGACGTTCAGCTTCTCCTTGTTGACCAGCTCGTCGAGGATGAACTGGGTCTTGATGCCCTTCTCCGCCTGCTCCTTGGTCTCGGCGTCGAACTCCTCCTCGGACTTGCCCTGGATCTCCAGGTACTTCGCGAGGTCGAGACCCATCTGGGCGAGCTGGTGGTTGACCAGGTTGTGCTTGCGGGTGTTGATCTCGTCCTCGAGAAGCTTCTCGGGCATCGGGACCTCGACCAGCTTCAGGAGCTCGTCGAGCACCTTCTCCTGGGCCTGGGTGGCCTGGTCGTACTTCTTCATCTGCGCCAGGCGCTTGCGGCTGTCCGCCTTGAGCTCCTCGAGGGTGTCGAACTCGCTGGCCAGCTGCGCGAAGTCGTCGTCCAGCTCGGGCAGTTCGCGGGACTTGACCTCGGTGACCTCGACCTTGACCTCGGCCTCCTTGCCCTGGGCGGAGCCGCCCTTGAGCTCGGAGGTGAAGGTGGCGCTGCCGCCGGCCTCCACGCCCTTGACCGCGTCGTCGATGCCGTCGAGCAGCTCACCGGAGCCGACGGTGTACGTGACGCCCTCGGCGACACCGTCCTCCAGGACCTCGCCGTCGACCTTGGCCTCGAGGTTGACCGTCAGCACGTCGCCGTCCTGGGCGGCACGCTCGACCGGGGAGGTCGAGGCGAAGCGCTCACGCAGCTGCTCGACGGACTTGTCGACGTCCTCGTCCGACACCTCGACGGCGTCGACCTCGACCTCGATGCCGGAGTAGTCCGGGATCTCCAGGGCCGGGCGGATGTCGACCTCGGCGGTGAAGGCCAGCAGCTCGCCGTCCTTCAGCTCGGTGATGTCGACCTCGGGCTGGCCGAGGACGTTCAGCTCACCCTCGTTGACCGCCTCGGTGTAGAACTTCGGGAGCGCGTCGTTGACGGCCTCCTCCAGCACGGCGCCACGGCCGAACCGCTGGTCGATGACGCGGGCCGGGATCTTGCCCTGGCGGAAGCCCTTCACCGTGACCTGCTGGTTGATCTTCTTGTACGCCGCGTCGAGGCTGGGCTTGAGCTCCTCGAAGGGCACCTCGACAGTGAGCCGAACCCGAGTCGGGTTCAGGGTCTCCACGGCGCTCTTCACGGTTCGGTCTCCTTGGGGCTGACTTCTGGGGTTTTGCTTGAGATCTACCGGATACCGGCTACCCGGGCCCGGCCGATCACGCCCGGTACACAGACACACGGGCACGCAGCTTGCATAGTAACCGCTAGGAGGATGACGCCCACAACGTGATCTTGCACGCCCCGCCGATCGCGCGGGTGCCCCGGTGGGTCGGGGGCTGTGCCCGGCTACTGCTGCCGGGCTTGACCTGCTGGTCGGGGTGGCCGGATTCGAACCGACGACCTTCCGCTCCCAAAGCGGACGCGCTACCAAGCTGCGCCACACCCCGTCGGTGCGACACGTAGGGTACATGGCCGCGGACAGAACGGCTGCCAGATATCGCCGTGACCGGTGGGGACGGGGTACGGACGGGCGGGGCACAGAGGAAGGGTGTGCGGCGCACCACCGCGACCCGCTAGGATGCACTGCGTGCCGAGGTCTGGTGACCGGCGGTGCTTGCGGGCGTAGCTCAATGGTAGAGCCCTAGTCTTCCAAACTAGCTACGCGGGTTCGATTCCCGTCGCCCGCTCTTGTAGGGGAGAACCCCGGGCCGGGCGGCTCGGGGTTCTCCGCTTTTCCGGCGGGCCGGCTCTCTCGCCGTTCGGCTCCTCTCCCCGCTCGGCCCCCTGTGTCGCGCGGCGGCCTTCCCCGTCCCCGGTTTCCCGTGTCCACGGTTTCCCGTCCGCGGCCCGTCCGCGTGCGCCGCTCTTCGCTCCCGGCGGGCGGATCAATAAAGTGGCGGGCATGGAGATCTGGCTCAATCCCGCGTGTTCCAAGTGCCGTTCCGCCGTGCAGATCCTGGACGACGAGGGCGCTCGGTACACCGTGCGCAAGTACCTGGAGGACCCGCCGGACGCGGGCGAACTGCGCGATGTGCTGACGCGGCTGGGCCTGGAGCCCTGGGACATCACCCGGACCCAGGAGGCCGAGGCGAAGGAGCTGGGGCTCAAGGAGTGGGAGCGCACCGACGCCGCGCGGGAGCGGTGGATCGCGGCTCTGGCGGCGCATCCCCGGCTGATTCAGCGGCCGATCATCACGGCGGACGACGGCTCGGCGCTCGTGGGGCGTACCGAGGAGGCCGTACGCGAGGTGGTGGCGCGGACCGGCGACGCCTAGCCCCGGACGGCTCGGCCTGGCCGCGGTTCGCGTGGCCGGGCCTTGTGCGGCGGCCGGCTCAGGGGCCGGCGGGCACCCGGATCGGTCGGACCTGGAACGCGATCCGGACCTAGAACGTGATGTGGTTGATGGTGTCCGCCAGGGAGTTGAAGAACCGGTTGATGGACGGCGCCATGCCGGTGGAGGCGAGGAAGAAGCCGAAGAGCACGGCGACGATCGCCGGACCCGCCTTGATCGACTTTCCTCTGATCAGCACGATCAGGATGATCCCCAACAGCAGCACAACTGACAGCGAAAGAGCCACAACTGATCACACCCTTGGTCGGAACGCCTCACCCGCCCGGGAGCATGCCGCGCACACCCCCCGGCACTCATCGTGCCACCAACTCCATGCCCACTGCAGGCCGGTGACGAATCATCGGCCAACGCTTTGCCCGGTTCCTGCCACCGGAGGCCGCGGGGAGGCGAGGGAGCGTCCTGTGGGTGGCGGCGGCATGACGGGCGGGTCCCCGCCGCGGCACGACGGAGGGCTCCCGGAATTCGCCCGGACGAGGCCGCGGCGGTAATTCACCCGAGTCATTCTGATCATTTTCTTCGTACCCGGACCGGCCAATTTCAGTTATTCGTGGCATCCGTCACGCCGCATGGGACGCGAGAGCGAGTGACCGACACCACGGGAACATAAGGGTCGAGAAGTAGACATTCCCTCCGCGTCGTTCGCAGGGGATATCGCCCCTTTTGGGGGTATGAAGTGCGGCAAATCGGCCGGAAGGCGGCAGGATCCGCCCGTAGATTGCTGGTTTTATCCATGTGCTATCCGTGACGGCACCCAGTGCAATTAGGGAATAGCTCGGATGCGGTTTTACGCATTCGCCGAGCGCCGCTATCGTGCCTCAAATGTTTCCCGCTGCCCCGACACCTCGACGCGAACTCCCCGCTGCCCGGGAGGCGTCGGGTACGGACCGGAGAGAGCCCTCGGCACAGCCAACCGGTGTGCCCGAGGACACAACGGCGTCCGGGCCGAAGAGCGGGGGGCGCACCGCGTTCTTCGACAACGCCAAGTACCTGGCCATCGTGCTGGTGGCGATGGGCCATGCGTGGGAACCGCTGACCGACGGCAGCCGGGCCGCCGAGGCGCTCTACATGACCGTCTACACCTTCCACATGCCGGCCTTCATCATCATCTCCGGCTACTTCTCGCGCAGCTTCGACATGCGCAAGGACCGGCTGCAGCGCCTGGTCACCGGGGTGGTCGTGCCCTACGTCCTCTTCGAGACCGCCTACGCCTTCTTCAAGCGCTGGGCGGACGACGATCCGGGGCACCCCATCAGCCTGCTCGATCCGTGGTTTTTGACCTGGTTCCTGGTGGCGCTGTTCGTCTGGCGGCTGACCACTCCGCTGTGGAAGATCGTGCGCTGGCCGATCCCACTGGCGGTGGCCATCGCCGTACTCGCGTCCGTGTCACCGGACATCGGCGATGATCTGGACCTCCAGCGGGTGCTGCAGTTCCTGCCCTTCTTCGTCCTGGGGCTGTCGCTGCGGGCAGAGCACTTCGCGCTGGTGCAGCGCCGGGCGGTACGGATCGCGTCCGTGCCGATCTTCGCCGCCGCGCTGGTGATGGCCTACTGGGCGGCGCCCCGGATGTCCTCGGCGTGGTTCTACCACCGCGACAGCGCACAGGAGCTGGGCACCACCTGGTGGATCGGCGCGGTGATGACACCCGCCCTCTTCGGCTGCTCGATCGTGCTCACGGCCTGCTTCTTTTCCTGGGTGCCGACGCGCCGGACGTGGTTCACGGTGCTGGGCGCCGGGACGCTGTACGGCTATCTGCTGCACGGCTTCCTGGCGAAGGGCTCGCGCTTCTGGGGCTGGTTCGACGACTACGCCTGGCTGCACACGCCGCCCGGCGAGATCGCGGTCACGCTGATCGCGGCGGCCATCGTCACGGCACTGTGCACACCCCCCGTCCGAAGGGTCTTCCGCTTCGCGATGGAGCCGACGATGGCCTGGGCGTTCCGCAAGGACCCGGCCGACACGGCCCGGGCCCGGGAGGGCGTCAGCGCCTGAGGGCGTCCGCCATGGCCGCCGCCGACCTCGGCGGCCCGGCCGGGGCCGGATCCGGCGCCCCACCCGGGCGGGGCGGCGACTGCCGGCCGCGGGCCGCCAGGCCGGCCATGCGGGCGGCTATCTCCTCGGGGGTGGCGCCCCGCAGCCGGTCGGCGAGCGTGCCCGAGGCGAGGATCACCACGTCGTCGGCCCAGGACGCGGCGACCGGGTCGTGGGTGACCATCACCACGGTCGTGCCGAGGGCGTCGACGGCATGCCGCAGCAGGGCGAGCACCTCGGCGGCGGTGCCGGTGTCCAGGGCGCCGGTCGGCTCGTCGGCGAAGATCACATCGGGGTTGGTGACCAGGGCGCGGGCTATCGCGACCCGCTGCTGCTGCCCTCCGGAGAGCTGGCCGGGGCGACGGCGCGCATGCTCGCCCAGGCCGACCCGGGCCAGCACCTCCGCCGCCCGCCGGCGGTCCGGGCGCCGGCCGGCCAGCCGTATCGGCAGCAGGACGTTCTGCTCGACGGTCAGGGCCGGCAGCAGATTGAACGACTGGAAGACGAAGCCCAGACGGCTGCGGCGCAAGACCGTGAGGCGGTTCTCACTCATACGGCTGATCTCCGTGCCCGCCAGACGAACGGAGCCGGCGGTGGGGCGGTCCAGGCCCGCCGCGCACTGCAGGAAGGTCGACTTTCCGGAGCCCGAAGGGCCCATGACAGCGGTGAAGGAGCCGTGCGGCAGCGACAGATCGATGCCGCGCAGGGCCTGGACCGCGCCGGCTCCCCGGCCGTACTGACGGCGCACCCCCCGCAGTTCCACGGCGTGCCCGCCCACCGCCTCGGCACCCCGTGCCGCTCGTCGCCCGCCGCGCAGCCCCATGTCCCGCGCCCCCCGTCTCGTCCGGCCCGGCCCCCGTCACGGCCGGTCTCCGCTCCATCAACGTACGGATCCGGACCCCGCCGCGGCCATGAGGAAGACCGCACAAAAAGACGGGGGAAAACCCCACCCCCCGGCCGGCCGCAGCCGGCGCGCGCCTACGCGTCCCGGCAGATCAGCAGCAGCGCCCGGTCGTCGTTGACGTCCTTGGCCACGGCCTCGATCAGATGCCAGGCGGCGCCCGCGAAGCCGCTGGCGACGTAGCGGTCGGCCTCACCGGTCAGGCGGTCGATGCCCTCGGCGATATCGCGGTCGGCGGCCTCCACCAGGCCGTCGGTGAACAGCATCAGCACATCGCCGGGCCGCAGCGTCCCCTTGACCGGGTCGAACTGGGCACCGTCGTAGACGCCGAGCAGCGGCCCCTCGCCGGGCTTCTCCTCCCAGCGGCCGCTGCCCGCGCTGAGCTGGAGGGCCGGCAGATGGCCCGCGGAGAGGAGTTCGTAGTCGCCGGACTCCAGGTCGAGGACGAGGTGGATGGAGGTCGCGAAGCCCTCGTCCCAGTCCTGGCGCAGCAGGTAGCCGTTGGCGGCGGGCAGGAAGCCGTGCGGCGGGAGGGAGCCCAGCAGCCCGCCGAAGGCGCCGGACAGCAGCAGCGCCCGGGAGGCGGCGTCCATGCCCTTGCCGGAGACATCGGTGAGCACCACTTCGAGGATGTTGCCGCCATGGGTGCGGGAGGCGACGACGAAGTCCCCGGAGAAGGACTGGCCGCCGGCCGGGCGCAGCGCCATTTCGTGGTGCCAGCCCTTGGGCAGCCGGGGCAGCTTGCTCTGTACTCGGATGCGTTCGCGCAGGTCGAAGAGCATGGTGCCGCCGCGCCGCCAGGGCACCCCGACCCGGCTGCGGAACTGCGCGATCAGCAGCCCGAAGAACCCGACCGCGGCGACGACCAGCACCGTGCCCGGGGTGATCCGGTCCGGTCCATCGTCATACGGGCCGAACAGCGCGGACTCGACGACCAGGGCGGCCGCGGAGGCGCCGTACAGGACGAGGAGGTTGGCCGGCCGCAGCAGCAGGCCGCCGGCGATCACCGGCAGGACCAGGGCGGTCGGGGCGAGCCATTCGGGGTGCCAGAGCGTGCCCGCGGCGATGGCGGGGATGGCGATCAGCAGGGCGACCAGTGCGAACCGGTCGGAGCCCTCACCGCGGAAGTAGTCGACCCCGGCTTTGCGTACGCCGACGCGGGCCCGGTGCAGGCCTTTGTGCACCCGGGCCGTCAGGGTTTCCGTTCCCGGGCCGCTTGTCATCGCTCTGGGACCTTATCCACCCGTTCGGCGGCGCGTCGATTCGCCGCACGTCACCCCGGCCAATTGCCGGGAAACGGCGTTCGAAATACGGTCGCGCGACCGGAGAGTGTCCTGCTAGGGATGGTCCATGACGACGGATCTTCGGGTACTGCGGGATGCCGAGTGGGACGTCTGGTCCGACGCGTTGAACGCCGCGTTCGGTGAGCTGCCGTCGCCGGAGGAGCTCGCCCTGCGGCGCGAACTGACCGAGGTCGAGCGCTCGCTCGGCGTCTGGGACGGGCGGCGGTGCGTCGGCACGGCGGGGGCGATCTCGTTCGGGCTCACGGTGCCGGGCGGGGCCGAGGTGCCGGCGGCCGGGGTCACGATGGTCAGTGTGCAGCCGACGCACCGCCGGCGCGGGGTGCTGCGCTCGATGATGCGCCGGCAGCTGGCGGACGTCCGCGAGCGCGGTGAGCCGCTGGCGGTGCTGACCGCCTCGGAGCCGGCGATCTACGGGCGCTTCGGCTACGGCGCGGCGGCCCAGGACATGCGCCTGACGGTCGACACGCAACGGCTGCCGGCGCCCGAGTTGCCCGGGGTGGACGGCGTACGGCTGCGGCTGGCGGACCCGGAGGCGGCGCTGGCCGACTGCGAGCGGATCTACGCCGAGCTGGTGCCGGCCCGCCCCGGAATGCTGACCCGCCCACCGGGCTGGGAGAAGGTCACCGTGCTCGACGTGCCCGGCAAGCAGCCGGGGGCCGCGGCGCTGCAGTGCGTGCTGGCCGAGGTGGACGGCGAGGTGCGGGGCTACACGCGCTACGCCCTCAAGCCGCGGTGGGACGACGCGGGGCCGTGCGGGACGGTGCTCGTACGGCACGTCGAGGCGCTGGACCCGGTGGTGTACGCGGCGCTGTGGCGCTATCTGTTCGGGATCGACCTGTCGTCGTCGGTGTCGGTGGCCACCCGGCCGGTGGACGACGCGCTGCTGCATCTGGTGCCGGACCAGCGGCGCTGCGGGATCGGGCTGCGCGAGTCGCTGTTCGTCCGGCCGGTGGAGGTGGGCGCGGCGCTGGCGGCGCGGACGTACCGGACTCCGGTGGACGTCGTGCTGGAGGTCGCGGACCCGTTCTGCCCGTGGAACGAGGGGCGATGGCGACTGTCCGGTGACGCGAAGGGCGCGAGCTGTGCGCGGACGGCGGACGCGGCCGATCTGGCGCTGTCCGTGCGGGAGCTGGGCTCCGCCTATCTGGGCGGGTTCACGCTCTCGTCGCTGGCCGCGGCGGGGCGGGTGCGCGAGCTGCGGCCGGGTGCGCTGGGTGCGGCCTCGGTGGCGTTCGGGTCGGATGTGGCGCCCTGGCTGCCGTACGGGTTCTAACGGGTTCTAGGGGCTGGCGGGGGCGGCCCTAGGGGGTGGGGGAACAGATCCCGTAGGGGGTGCGAGGGCCCCCTGCGGGGCCACAACGCGGTGGTGGTGGACGGTATTCCGGGTGGCGGACGGTAGTCCGGGCGACGGGACGGCAGTCCGGACGGCAGTCCGGACGGCGGGACGGCAGTCCGGACGGCGGGCGGTAGCTCGGGCAACGGACCGTAGTCCGGACGGTCAGCGTCCACCCATAGCCGGCTGGCAGCCCGGGCACCAGAAGAGGTTGCGGGCGGCGAGGTCGGCGGTGCGGATCTCGGCGCCGCAGATGTGGCAGCCCTGGTGCGCGCGGCGGTAGACGTAGACCTCGCCGCCGTGGTCGTCGACCCGCGGCGGGCGGCCCATGGCCTCGGGCAGGTGCTCGGGGCGGACGGTGTCGATCCGGTTGTGGCGGACGCCCTCGGCCATCAGGAACACCAGGTCGGCCCAGATGGCGTCCCATGCGGCGCGGCCGAGGTCACGGCCCGGGAGGTAGGGGTCGATGCCGTGCCGGAAGAGGACCTCGGCGCGGTAGACGTTGCCGACCCCCGCGATGATCTTCTGGTCGAGCAGCAGCGCCGCGATGGTCGTACGGCTGCGGGAGATCCGCTGCCAGGCACGGGTGCCGTCGTCGTCGGGGCGCAGCGGGTCCGGGCCGAGGCGGTCGTGTATCGCCTGCTTCTCGACGTCGGTGATCAGTGCGCAGGTCGTGGGACCGCGCAGGTCCGCGTGTGCGGTGGGGCTCGCCAGGCGCAGCCGCACGGTGTCGGTGGGCGGCGGGGCGGGGACGCCGCCGAAGCCGAGCTTGCCGAACAGGCCGAGGTGGACGTGGATCCAACGGTCCGGGCCGAAGCCGAGGAAGAGGTGCTTGCCATGGGCTTCGGTGCGCTCAAGCACCTGGTTGTCGACGAGGGCCGCGCCGCCCGCGAACTTGCCCTGCGGGCTGGTCGCCCGGACCGTCCGCCCCACGAAGCGCTCGGCGTAGTCCGCCGCCAGGCGGTGGATGGTGTGGCCCTCGGGCATGCGTGGTCTCCAGTGGGCGCGCCCGCCCGCCCCGGCGCTCGGGGTGGGCGGGCGACGGCGGTGTGCGGCGGGTCAGCCCTGCGGGTGGTGGGCCGGGATGGCGGGGAGTTCGCCGGTGGTCTCGTAGGCCGAGAGCATGTCGATGCGGCGGGTGTGCCGCTCCTCGCCCGAGTAGGGGGTGCTCAGGAAGACCTCGATGAACTTGGTCGCCTCTTCCTCGGTGTGCATCCGGCCGCCGACGGAGATGACGTTGGCGTTGTTGTGCTCGCGGCCGAGCCTGGCGGTCTCCTCGCTCCAGGCCAGCGCGGCCCGTACGCCCTTGACCTTGTTGGCGGCGATCTGCTCGCCGTTGCCGGAGCCGCCGATCACGATGCCGAGGCTGTCCGGGTCGGCGGCGGTCTTCTCCGCGGCGCGCAGGCAGAACGGCGGGTAGTCGTCCTGGGCGTCGTAGATGTGGGGACCGCAGTCGACGGGCTCGTGGCCGTGGGCCTTGAGCCACTCGACGAGGTGGTTCTTGAGTTCAAAACCTGCATGGTCGGAGCCGAGATACACGCGCATGGCATGAGTGTGACATGGGACTCGGCGGGTAGGCGCCGCCGGGTCTTTGTGCGGCGGTGCGGACGGAATCGCGAGTGGACCTTGTGTACGTATGCATTGCGCGCAACCTTCCAGTGTTTCATGCAACGATCCAGCGTCAGGCCTTCCAATCCACGGGTTGGCGAAGATCTAATGCTGTGGTTCCAATCCGTGAACCACACAAGGACGGTGCACATGGGCGCGCACCCTCACCCCGGCTCTCAGGGAGCAGGGGGACCCCCCACCGCCACGCAGGTCCCCACCACCGGCGAACCCGGCGGCGGACCGGCCGGGGGGCAGTCGCAGGACGGGCTGCAGGCAGGACTGAAGAACCGCCATCTGTCGATGATCGCGATCGGCGGGGTCATCGGCGCCGGGCTGTTCGTGGGCTCCGGCGCGGGCATCGCCGCCGCCGGCCCGGGCATCCTGCTGTCGTACGCGCTGACCGGGCTGCTGGTCGTGCTGGTGATGCGGATGCTGGGCGAGATGGCCGCGGCCTCCCCCACATCCGGGTCGTTCTCCGCCTACGCGGACCGGGCGCTGGGCCGCTGGGCCGGCTTCACGATCGGCTGGCTGTACTGGTTCTTCTGGTCGGTGGTGCTGGCCGTCGAGGCGACCGCCGCCGCGTCGATCCTCACCGGCTGGGTCCCGGCGGTCCCGCAGTGGGCCTGGGCGCTGCTGGTGATGGTCGTGCTGACCGGCACCAACCTGATCTCGGTGGGCTCGTTCGGTGAGTTCGAGTTCTGGTTCGCCGGGATCAAGGTCGTCGCGATCGTCATCTTCATCGTGGTCGGCGCGCTGGCGATATTCGGGCTGCCGCCGGGCGACCACGCCGTGGGCATGTCGAATCTGACCGGGCACGGCGGCTTCCTGCCGAACGGTCCCGGCGCGATCCTCTCCGGCATGCTGCTGGTGGTCTTCTCCTTCATGGGCAGCGAGATCGTCACGCTGGCGGCCAGCGAGTCGCCGAACCCGGTGCTGGCCGTCCGCAAGGCCGTCAACAGCGTCATCTGGCGGATCGCGCTCTTCTACATCGGCTCGATCACGGTGATCGTGACGCTGCTGCCGTGGAACGACCCGGCGGTGCTCAAGAGCCCGTATGTGGCGGTGCTGAAGTCGCTGGACATTCCGTACGCGGGCACGGTGATGGACGTCGTGGTGCTGACCGCGGTGCTGTCCTGTCTGAACTCCGGGCTCTACACGGCCTCCCGGATGGCGTTCTCGCTCGGTGAGCGCGGGGACGCGCCGAAGTCGTTCGCCACCGTCAACAAGGGCGGGGTGCCGGCGGTCGCGATCTTCGCGTCGGTGGCCTTCGGCTTCATCGCGACGATCTTCAGCTACACCTCGAAGGACACCGTCTTCCAGTTCCTGCTGAACTCGTCGGGCGCGGTGGCGCTCTTCGTGTGGCTGGTCATCTGCTTCTCGCAGCTGCGGATGCGCCGGGTGATCGAGCGGGAGACACCGGAGCGGCTGACGGTGCGGATGTGGATGTACCCGTGGCTGACGTACGCGACGATCGGGCTGATCGTCTTCGTCGTCGGCTACATGTTCTACGACCCGGACGGGCGGGAGCAGATGATCCTGTCGGTGGTCGCGGCGGTGGTGGTGCTGGCGATCGGGCTGGTACTGGAGCGCCGGCGGCCGCGGACGACCGCCGGGAAGTAGGCGGACGCACCGACGGGGGGGGGGGGGGGGGGGAGGAAAGGGGGGGGGGGGGGGGGGAGGGATGGCTGGTTGGGTTTTGGTTCT
>NZ_JBVIRA010000008.1:87324-210759 GCF_055576575.1 Streptomyces sp. NPDC033270 | reverse complement strand
GAGAGGGGATGGGGGAACGCCCCAGCGGGACCGCCCCTGGGGAAGAAAGGGGGGGGGGCCCCCCCCCCCCCCCCCCTTCGGTGCGGTGTGCGGCGCTCAGCCGCGGCGGCCCGCCAGCTTCCAGGCGGTCGGCAGCGCGCCCATCGCCAGCGCCGCCTTGAGGGCGTCGCCGATCAGGAACGGCACCAGGCCGGCCGCGGCGGCCTGGCCCAGGGACATGCCGGTGCTCAGCGCGAGGTAGGGCACGCCCACGGCGTAGATCACGGCGGTGCCCGCGGCCATCGTGGCGGCGGTGCGCAGCACACCGCGGTCGCCGCCGCGGCGGGCCAGCGCGCCGACCAGGCCGGCGGCGAGCAGCATGCCGACGATGTAGCCGAAGGTGGCACCGCCGGCGCCGGAGGCACCGCCGGCGAACCACGGCAGGCCCGCGATGCCCGCCAGGGCGTAGAGCGCGAGCGAGAGCAGGCCGCGGCCCGCGCCGAGCGAGGCGCCGACCAGGAGGGCGGCGAAGGTCTGGCCGGTGACCGGGACCGGGGAGCCGGGGACCGGGACGGCGATCTGCGCCGCGATGCCGGTGAGCGCGGCGCCGCCGACCACCAGCGCGGCGTCGCGGACGCGGGCGCGGGAGGCGGTGGCGGCCGGCAGCAGGTCGGCGAGGACCGTGCCAGGGCGAACGAGGGCGGCAGTGCTCATCGGGGGGCTCCGCGAGGTGTGAGGGATCGGGACGGGACGGGACGACGTTAGTCCAGGCGGCCGGTGGCGATCATCGTGTGGCGGTGACAAAGCCGTACCGGCCCGCTTGGAGAGTTCCGAACAACCGCCACAATGCCCGGCCCTGCCGGGGCGCGTGACGTCTTTGCAGGTCACGTGATGCTCATCACGAACCCGGCCGTCGCATGGCGCCGGTTTTGTGGTAGCGCGCGGGGTGCGGGGAGACTGGGGCCCGCCCCGCGGTGACCTGTGGAGTTCCCCCAAACCTCCGGCGGCCCCGCCGCCCCGCCTCCTGTGAGAGTTACGAGCCGATGCACGACACACCGACCACCGCCGGGCAGTCCCCGCTCGTCGAGGGCGCCGGCGAGAAGGAGCCGCTGTCCACGGGGCTCAAGCAGCGCCATCTGACGATGCTGGGCCTGGGCGGGGTGATCGGCGCGGGCCTGTTCGTGGGCTCCGGCGCGGGGATCTCGGTGGCCGGGCCGGGGATCGTGCTGTCGTACCTGATCGCGGGCGCGCTGGCGATGCTGATCATGCGGATGCTCGGCGAGATGTCGGCGGCGATGCCGGCCTCCGGTGCGTTCTCCGTGCACGCGGAGCGGGCGCTGGGCCGCTGGGCCGGTTTCAGCGTCGGCTGGCTGTACTGGTTCCTGCTGGTGGTGGTGCTGGCCGTGGAGGCCACCGGCGCGGCGCAGATCGCCCATGGCTGGGTGCCGGCGGTGCCGCAGTGGGGCTGGGTGCTGCTCTTCATGGTGGTCTTCACGGTGGCCAACCTGGCGGCGGTGAAGAACTTCGGGGAGTTCGAGTTCTGGTTCGCCACGCTCAAGGTCACCGCGATCGTGCTGTTCCTGGTGCTGGGACTGCTGGCGGTCTTCGGGGTGCTGCCGGCTGGACCGAATTCTTCGGGCGAGCCGGTCGGGATGGCGAACCTCACCGGGCACGGCGGCTTCCTGCCCCATGGCTGGGGCGGGGTGGTCTCCGGGGTGCTGGCCGTGGTGTTCGCCTTCGGCGGGCTGGAGGTCGTCACCATCGCCGCGGCCGAGTCGGACGATCCGGCGCGGGCGGTGGGCCGGGCGGTGCGCAGCGCGGTGTGGCGGATCCTGTTCTTCTACGTCGGCTCGATGCTGGTCATCGTGGCGCTGCTGCCGTGGTCGTCGATGCGGCCGGGCCAGAGTCCGTACGTCGCGGCGCTGGAGCGCATCGGGGTGCCGGGCGCGGGCCAGATCATGAACATCGTGGTGTTCGTGGCGCTGCTCTCGGCGCTGAACGCCAATCTCTACGGCTCGTCGCGGATGGTGTTCTCGCTGGCCGAGCGCGGTGAGGCGCCGCGGGCGCTGCTGAAGGTGTCGGGGGGAGGGGTGCCGCGCCGGGCCGTGCTGGCCTCGGTGGCCTTCGGGTTCGTCTCCGTTCTGCTGAATCTGAAGTGGCCGGACTCGGTCTTCCTCTACATGCTCAACGCGGTCGGCGCGGTGCTGCTGTTCGTCTGGGGCCTGATCGCCGTCTCCCAGCTGCGGCTGCGTCCGCGTATCGAACGCGAGGCGCCCGAGAAGCTGACCCTGCGGATGTGGGCGTTTCCGTATCTGACCTGGGCGGCGCTGCTGGCGATGGCCGGCGTGATCGTGCTGATGCTGACCGACGACACGGCCCGTCCGCATCTGCTGTGGTCGGCCGGGGCGACCGCCGCGGTGCTGCTGGTGGCGGGCGTACGGGAGCTGAGGGGACGTCGTCAGCGGCGCTGAGCCGCGCCGGGCGCCGGGCAGCCCCGAGACGGACGTCACACGGCGTGGCAATCGACGACTTGTCAGGCACACACGGTGACGATCGCGTCTGAATACCGAACATTCGCTGCATGACTGTTGCCCTGAGCGGACACCGGCACTCAGACTGAGCCCGCTTTGCCGAGGATCCCGGAGTTGCGCCATCGGCAGCCCTTGCGCGACCCGATGCCCCGGCGGCACCGTCGCACCGGTCGCGGCTTCGGGAGACCGCGGTTCGCCTTGCTCCGCTCTCACCTACTGGGACAGGTACGACATGAATCGGACACCCTCGTCCGCCTCCCCCGCGCAGACCAGCGCGACGGAGGGCGCCGGCCCCGATAGTGGCTCCGCGCTGTCCAACGGCCTCAAGCAGCGCCATCTGTCGATGATCGCCCTGGGCGGCGTGATCGGCGCGGGCCTGTTCGTCGGCTCCCGCGAGGGCATCGCGGCGGCCGGCCCCTCGATCGTGCTGGCCTACGCGGTCTCCGGCGCCCTGGTCATGCTGGTCATGCGGATGCTCGGCGAGATGGCCGCGGCCAATCCGGCCTCCGGTTCCTTCTCCGTGCACGCCGAGCGCTCCATCGGCTCCTGGGCCGGTTTCACGGTGGGCTGGATGTTCACCGCGCTGCTGTGTGTGGCGGTGGCCGCCGAGGCGCTGGGCGCCGCGGATGTGATGCACCAGTGGTTCCCCGGCAGCGAGCCCTGGATGTGGGTCCTGCTGTTCATGGTGATCTTCACCGGGACGAACCTGGCCGCGGTCTCCAACTTCGGCGAGTTCGAGTTCTGGTTCGCCGCCCTGAAGGTCGCCGCGATCGCCGCCTTCCTCATCCTGGGCGTGCTCGCCATCTGCGGTGCGCTCCCCGGCACCCAGGCGCCGGGCGCCACGCACCTCACCGGTGACGGCGGCTTCCTGCCCAAGGGCGTCGACGGCCTGATGGTGGGTCTGCTGGCCTCGGTGTTCGCCTACGGCGGCCTGGAGACGGTGACCATCGCGGCCGCCGAGTCCAAGGACCCGGTGCGCGGTGTCGCGCGCGCGGTGCGCACCGCGATGTGGCGGATCGCCCTGTTCTACGTCGGCTCGATGGCGGTCATCGTCACGGTCATCCCCTGGAGCGCCCCCTCGATCGCCAAGAGCGGCCCGTACGTGGCGGTCCTGGACTACCTCAAGATCCCCGCGGCCGGCCAGGTGATGAACGTCGTCATCCTGATCGCGCTGCTCTCCGCGGTGAACGCCAACATCTACGGCGCCTCGCGGATGGCGTACTCGCTGATCTCCCGCGGCCAGGGCCCGGCCTTCCTGGGCAAGGTCAGCGGCGGCGTCCCGCGCCGCACCGTGCTGCTGTGCTCCGCCTTCGGCTTCCTCGCGGTGCTCTTCAGCTTCTGGTGGCCGACCACGGTCTTCCAGTGGCTGCTGAACATGGTCGGCGCGGCGGTCCTGGTGGTGTGGGGCTTCATCGCGGTCGCCCAGCTGCGGATGCGGCGGCGGCTGGAGCGCGAGGCTCCGGAGAAGCTCGTGGTGAAGATGTGGGCCTTCCCGGTCCTGACGTGGGTGGCGCTGGCGGGCATCGTCGCGGTGCTGCTGCTGATGCTGCGCGACGACAACCAGCGCATCCAGCTGCTGTTCACCGGCGGCTTCGCAGTGGTGCTGGCGGTGGTCGGGCTGCTGCGGCAGCAGGCCCTGGGCAAGGACACCGACAGGGCCTAGCCCCCTCCCTCGTAGTACCCCGCAGGGGGGGGGGGGGGGGGGGGGGGGGGGGGGGGGGGGGGTGGTCTCTTTCTTTTTCGCTCTCTCCCGACCCTCCCCCCCCCCCCCCCCCCCCCCCCCCCCCCCCCCCCCCCCCCCCCCCCCCCCCCCCCCCCCCCCCCCCCCCCCCCCCCCCCCCCCCCCCGCCTCCTTCTTTGGGACCAGGACACTCCCCGCGACCGGCCGGTGATCACTCCTGCTGGTAGCGTGCTCTTGCACATAGATTGCAACTACTGCACTGCTACTACTGCATGTACGCAGCTTGGAGGCGGGATCGGCATGGCGACCTACACACTTCCGGAACTCCCCTACGACTACTCGGCGCTGGCACCGGTCATCAGCCCCGAGATCATCGAGCTGCACCACGACAAGCACCACGCGGCGTATGTGAAGGGCGCCAACGACACCCTCGAGCAGCTCGCCGAGGCGCGCGACAAGGACCAGTGGGGCAGCATCAACGGCCTGGAGAAGAACCTCGCGTTCCACCTCTCCGGCCACATCCTGCACAGCATTTACTGGCACAACATGACCGGCGACGGCGGCGGTGAGCCGCTGGAGAAGGACGGGGTGGGCGAGCTGGCCGACGCGCTCGCCGAGTCCTTCGGCTCGTTCGCGAAGTTCAAGGCCCAGCTGACCAAGGCCTCGGCCACCACCCAGGGCTCCGGCTGGGGCGTGCTGGCCTACGAGCCGGTGACCGGCCGGCTGATCGTCGAGCAGATCTACGACCACCAGGGCAACGTCGGTCAGGGCTCGGTTCCGATCCTGGTCTTCGACGCCTGGGAGCACGCGTTCTACCTGCAGTACAAGAACCAGAAGGTGGACTTCATCGAGGCCATGTGGCAGGTCGTCAACTGGCAGGACGTGGCCAAGCGCTACACGGCCGCCAAGGAGCGCGCCCACAACCTGCTGCTGGCGCCGTAGCGCGCCCAGGATGCGTCCCGCCTCGTGATCGTCTTCTCACCTTTCGCCGGGCGGGCGGAGTAACGGCGAGGCCCCACGAGGACATGACTCGTGGGGCCTCGCCCCTGCGCCGACGGCGCGGTCCGGGCGTCAGTCGAAGACCGGCGGCTGGGTCCGCGTCCGCTTGATCTCGTAGAAGCCGGGAATCGACGCCACCATCAGCGTGCCGTCCCACAGCTTGGCGGCCTGCTCGCCCTTGGGGGCCGGGGTGACGACCGGGCCGAAGAAGGCGATCTGCTCGCCGTCGGAACCAGGCACCGCGATGACCGGGGTGCCGACCTCCTGGCCGACCAGGTCGATGCCCTCCTTGTGGGAGGCGCGCAGCTGTGTGTCGTAGGTGTCCTTGTCGGCGTACTCGATCAGGTCGGCGGGCAGGCCGGCGTCTTCGAGGGCGGCGGCGATGCTCTCGGGGTTCACCCCGAGGCCCTCGTTGTGGAAGCGGGTGCCCAGCGCGGTGTAGAGCCGGCCGACGGCCTCGTCGCCGTGCAGCTGCTGGGCGGCGATCACCACCCGGACCGGGCCCCAGGCCTTGCCGCCCGGGCGCATGTTCTCGCGGTACTCCTCCGGCAGCGTGTCGAGTTTGTCCTCGTTGAGAACGGCCAGGCTCATCACATGCCAGCGCACCTCGACCGGGCGGACCTTCTCCACCTCCAGCATCCAGCGGGAGGTCAGCCAGGCCCAGGGGCACAGGGGGTCGAACCAGAAGTCTGCCGGGGTCTTCGCAGTTTCGGACAAGGGTCTCGTCTCCTCAGGCAAGCCGTGCTGGGTCTGTTCTCGGTCGTGCTGTCCGGTGGCAGGTTCAACCGTCGGGGGGCGTGCCATGATTCCCCGTGTTCGATATTCGAGACGAGGACGAGGGAGTCACGTCGTGCCAGGTGAGAATCTGTCCCGGGACGAGGCACGCGAGCGGGGTCGGCTGCTGAGCGTCGACGCCTACGACGTGGCGCTCGACGTCCGCTCAGCGGTCGGGCAGGGACAGGCCGCGGCCACGTTCCGGTCCCGTACGGCCATCCGCTTCCGCTGCGCCGAGCCGGGCGCGTCGACGTTCGCGGACCTGCTGGCGCCGTCGGTCGCCTCCGTCACCCTCAACGGGCGGGAGCTGGACCCCACGAAGGTCTTCGACGGCACCCGGATCGCGCTGGACGGCCTGGCCGCCGAGAACACCCTCGTCGTCGACGCACAGTGCGCCTACAGCCGCACCGGCGAGGGGCTGCACCGCTTCGTCGACCCCGAGGACGGCGAGGTCTACCTCTACACCCAGTACGAGCCGGCCGACGCCCGCCGGGTGTTCGCCAACTTCGAACAGCCCGATCTGAAGGCCCCGTTCACCTTCGAGGTGACGGCCCCCGAAGGGTGGGTGGTGCTCAGCAACGGTGCCCAGGAAGGCGACGCCGAGGCCGGCACGCACCGCTTCGCGCGGACCCGGCCGATCTCCACGTACATCACGGCCGTCGTCGCCGGCCCGTACCACTACGTCACCGACACCTACCGCCGCACCTTCGACGACGGCACCGAGCTGGTCGTCCCGCTGGGCGCACTGTGCCGCAAGGGGCTGGCCAAGCACTTCGACGCCGACGACGTCTTCACCGTCACCAAGCAGGGCCTGGACTTCTTCCACGAGCACTTCGACTTCCCCTACCCCTTCGGGAAGTACGACACCGCGTTCGTGCCGGAGTACAACCTCGGCGCGATGGAGAACCCGGGCTGTGTCACCTTCCGCGAGGAGTTCGTCTTCCGCGGGAAGGTGACCGAGGCGTCCTACGAGCGCCGGGCCAACGTCATCCTGCACGAGATGGCGCACATGTGGTTCGGCGACCTGGTGACCATGCAGTGGTGGGACGACCTGTGGCTCAAGGAGTCCTACGCGGACTTCATGGGCGCCTTCGCGCAGGTGGAGGCGACCCGCTTCGCAGGCGGCTGGATCACCTTCGCCAACCGCCGCAAGTCCTGGGCCTACCGCGCCGACCAGCTGCCCTCCACCCACCCGGTCACCGCCGACATCCGCGACCTGGAGGACGCCAAGCTCAACTTCGACGGCATCACCTACGCCAAGGGCGCCGCGGTGCTCAAGCAGCTGGTGGCGTACGTGGGCCAGGACGCGTTCCTGGAGGGCGCCCGGCGCTACTTCAAGCGCCACGCGTACGGCAACACCCGGTTGGCGGACCTGCTGGCGGTGCTGGAGGAGACGTCGGGCCGGGACATGGCGGCTTGGTCGCGGTCCTGGCTGGAGACCGCCGGCGTCAACTCGCTGACCCCTCAGGTCACTTATGACGCACACGACCGGATCACCGAGCTGAGCATCCTGCAGGAGGCGGCGCCCCAGCACCCGGAGCTGCGGCCGCACCGGGTCGCGGTGGGCCTCTACCGCCGTCTGGACGCGGACTCGGCGCTGGTGCGCTACGCCCGCGCCGAGGTCGACGTCACCGGGCCGCGGACGGCCGTGCCGGAGCTGGCCGGCTCCGAGCGGCCCGAGCTGATCCTGGTCAACGACGAGGACCTGACGTACTGCAAGGTCCGGTTCGACGAGGGGTCGCTGGCCACGCTGCGGGCCCGGCTCGGCGATCTGACCGACCCGATGGCGCGGGCGCTGTGCTGGGCGGCGCTGTGGGGCCTGACCCGCGACGGCCTGATGCCGACCCGCGACTACCTCGCCCTGGTGCGGCGGTTCGCCGGCCAGGAGACCGACATCGGCGTACTGCAGTCGCTGCACGGGCAGGCCCAGACGGCGCTGGAGCACTACTGCGCGCCGGACCGCCGCGAGGCGGCCGCCCGCGAGCTGGCCGAGGGTGCGCTGCGCGAGCTGCGGCTGGCCGATCCGGGCAGCGACCACCAGCTGACCTGGGCCCGGCACTTCGCCGCGGTCGCCACCACCCCCGCCGACCTCCAGCTGCTGGGGGGCCTGCTGGACGGCACGGCGAAGATCGACGGCCTGGAGGTGGACCAGGAGCTGCGCTGGTCGTTCCTGGAGCCGCTGGCCGCGCACGGCGTCGCGGACGAGGACGTGATCGCCGCGGAGCTGGCCCGGGACGACACCGCCTCCGGCAAGCGCCACCAGGTGCGCTGCCTGGCGGCCCGCCCGTCGGCGGAGGTCAAGGCGCAGGCGTGGGCGGACGTGGTGGAGTCCGACGCGCTGTCCAACGCCCTGGTGGAGGCGACCATCGCCGGCTTCGCGCAGCCCGGGCAGCGGGAGTTGCTGACGTCGTACGCCCCGCGCTACTTCGCGGCGATCGAGCGGGTGTGGCGGGAGCGGTCCATCGAGATCGCGATGGACGTGGTGCGCGGGCTGTTCCCGGCGTGGCTGGTGGAACGCGCCACCCTGGAGGCCGCGGACGGCTGGCTGGCCGCGCACGCCCAGGCGGCGCCCGCGCTGCGCCGGCTGGTGCTGGAGGAGCGGGACGACCTCGCCCGGGCGCTGCGCGCACAGGCTTGTGACGAGGCGGCCGGGCCCAGGCCGTAACCCCGGCTGCCACCAGCCCTTTTCGGCAGTCGAACGCCCGTACTTTAGCCCAGGATTGTCCGGTTTGAGGTACGGGCGTGTAACAGCGGTTAGGGGGCGGAGCGGGGGCGGGAATCCAGCGGTCATGAACCACGACACCCCGCTCTCCCCCCTCCCCCTCCAGCACCTCTCCGGGCTCCGCAGCCGGGTGCTGACCACCCGCCAGCTGCGTGAGCACGGCGTCCCGGCAGCGGAGCTGACCGAGCGCTGCCGCCCCGGCGGCTGCTGGCAGCAGGTCCTGCCGGGCGTCTACCTGCTCCACCCGGGGCCGCCCACCAGCGAGGAGCGGCTGCAGGCGGTGCTGCTGTACGCCAGCCACCGGGGCTCGTCCGTGCCCCGCCAGCCCGGCGGGTCCGGCGACGCCCCCGAGGCGATGATCACCGGTCTGGCGGCGCTCGCCCTGCACGGCTTCTCCGAGGCTCCCCCGCTGCTCGTGCTGGACCGCATCGAGGTGCTGGTCGCCCGCACCCGCCGGCTGCGCTCGACCGGTTTCGCGCAGGTCGTCCGGGCCGTGGACCTGCCGGTGCCGCAGCAGGTCACCGGCGTGCCGACCGCGCCGGTGCCCCGCGCGCTGGCCGACGCGGTCGCCGGGCTGGGCGACGCCGCGGCGGTGCGCCGGCTGCTGACCGAGGCGGTGCGCGGCGGCCACAGCGAGGCCGGCGCGGTGGTACGGGAGCTGAGCCGGGCGCGGCTGCTGACCCGGCCGCACGTGGTGGACGCGGTCGACACCCTGCTCGCCGAGGGCCGGGCGCTGGCCGAGCAGCGGCTCTACGCCATGGTGCGCGAGCACGGCCTGCCCGAACCGCTGTGGAACGTCGATCTGCGGCTGCCGGGCGGGCCGCACCTGGGCGGCGTGGACGCCTACTGGCCGGAGCACGCGGTGGCCCTGGAGATCGACACCCGCGCGCCGCGCCCCGAGGAGGACCCGCTGCACTCGGCCTTCGACCACAAGCGCGAGCATCTGGAGCGGCTGGGCATCACCGTCGTCCGCTGCCTGCCGCGCACCCTGCGCGAGGCCCCCGCGGAACACGCCGCGGTGGTCCGTACCGCCCTGATGGCGGCGCCGGAACGGGAGCCGAGCGCCTATGTGGTGGCGCTGCCGCGCTGAGGGCCCGGCTCCGTCCCCGCCCCCGGCTCCGTTCCCGTCCGTCAGCGCCGCTTGAGCAGCAGCTCGACGTTGCGGTCTCGGGCCGTGCCCACCAGGTCCGTACGGGCCGCGGGCGCGTTGAAGGACAGCTCGCGGTAGAGGGCGGCCAGCCCGGTCTGCGAGAGGTCGGTGAAGTCCGTGCGGTGCGGGGCGGCCGACGCCACCAGCGTGGTGATCAGCGACAGCGTCCCGTCGTGGTTGTCCACCAGCTCGACGACCCGGGCCAGCTGCGGGAAGTCGATGTGCGAAGCGGTGGAGACCTCCCAGAAGGTGCCGTGCGCGGTGATGTCGTTCTTGTGGCTGTGGCCGTTGATCCAGCCGACGACCGAGGGATGGGCGGCCAGCAGCTCGACCAGCTCCGCGCCGCCGTACCGCTTCTCGTGCGGCCGGGCCGGGTCGGGACGGGTGTTGTTCATGGTCTTGCTGGTGTGGTGGCTGAAGACCAGCACATGCGCCTTCTCGCCCCGCTCGTTCTGCTTCAGCGTCCGCTCCAGCCAGCGCAGTTGGGCCTCGCCGACCGAGCCGGTGTAGTGGCCGCCGGGGTCGGTGGTGTCCAGGCTGATGCCGAGGACGTCGTCGGAGACGCGGAAGGTGTAGTAGAGGCGGCCGGTGTCCAGGTGCGCCGCGGTGTAGCCGTGGCCGTGCGGGCCGGGGCCGGTGTGCGCCGGGTCGAGGTGGGCGCGCAGGTACTCGGCGCGGGTGAAGGGGGCGCGGCGCGCGTCGGGGGTGACGCTCCTGGCCTGCCGGGCGTGGGTCTTCAGCAGCCGCTTGAAGTCCTCGCCCTTGGGGTCCAGGCCCTCCTTGACCGCCTTCCAGACCTTCGCGGCCTCGGCGGCCGGCAGCTTCTCCAGCTTGCGGCCGCCGGTGGCTATCTCGGCGAAGAACGGGTCACCGGGCGCGTAGCACCCGCCGGGCAGCGAGTCGTGGTTGCCGACCGTGGAGTACCAGGGCAGCCGCAGCCCCGGGCTGTGGACGGTGCGGATGGCCGCGTCCAGGAACCCGTGCAGCCGCGGGAAGCCCAGCTGCTTGTCGGCGTCGCGCAGTGCGCTGTCCGGCTGCCAGTACAGCTTCAGCCCGCTGTCCTGGACGCCTTCGTAGCGGCGCGGGTCACCGGAGTTGGGGGTGATCCGGCCGCCGCTCATCGCGGTCAGGAACCACTGGAGCTCCAGCTTGGAGTTGTTGTCGGTGTTGTCGCCGGTGGTCATCACGAAGGACAGCGGGGCGCCGGTGGCGGGCCCGCCGGGCAGCGCGTTGACCCGCTCGATCAGCGAGACCACGCCGGCGACGGACAGCGCCTCCTGCGGCCGCCAGGCGCTGGCGGTCTCGGCGCGCAGGTACTCGTAGCGCAGCGGGCTCTGCACATCGACCAGGTGCAGGTCGGTGAACTGCACGAACGACGCCAGCGCGGTGCGCCGCCGCTCGCGCCCGCCGTGGGCGGCGGCCAGCTCGGCGCGCACGACCCGGTCCCAGCCGGGGCCGTCGGCGAGCCGGCGGTAGCCTCCGCTGCCGCGCGGGGCGGAGGCGGAGCCGAGGGTGGTGCCCCTGGCGTACGGCACACGGGGGACGGCGGGGGCGTCGACGGCGGCGGGCGCGGCCGGGGCCGGGCCGGGGGCGACGGTGGCGGCCTGCGCCGCCCGGTCGGGGCCGACGCCGACGGCGAGCCCGAGCCCGGTGGCGGCGCCGACGGCGCCGGTGGCGGCGAGGAACGTACGGCGGTCGAGAGTGGCGGCGGACCGGATACGGGACATACGCGAGGCTCCCCGAGTGCGAACGCAAAGGCGGCCGGGACCAGTGGTGGCGGAAGTGGGACTGCTCGTCGTCCTTCAGCAGCACAACTGCCCTGTCACCAGGGATCGTTGGCATCCGGAGTGACCTGCGCGTGAACGCCACCGCAACGCGGGGAACCCATCACCGCACAGGGATCTGCCGGCCACCGGCCGGTCACCCAGCCCTGCCCGGAGGTGCGACCGGCGGTCACCGCGCGTTCACTCCTCGGGGTATCAGGCGGCCGTACGCCGGCCCGGTGAACACGCTCCGCTACGAGTGCAGTACGTTGCGCGACCGCCCGCTCCCTCGACCCTCCACAGACTGGAATGGATTGGACAAGGCGACGGGTGTCACACACATGATGGAGGCACTACTGAGCAGGTGTTCTGGAGCAGTCACCGAAGCCAGGCCAGAAAGAAGGAGTCCCATGAGGGTCGGAATCGTCGGAGCCACCGGACAGGTCGGCGGCGTGATGCGGGGCATTCTCGCCGAGCGGAACTTCCCGGTCGAGCAGCTGCGGCTGTTCGCTTCGGCCCGGTCCGCCGGACGCACCCTGCCGTGGCAGGACACCGAGATCACGATCGAGGACGCGGCCACCGCCGACTTCTCCGGGCTCGACATCGTCCTGTTCTCGGCCGGCGGCGCGACGTCCAAGGCGCTGGCGGAGAAGGTCGCCGCCGCGGGCCCCGTCGTGATCGACAACTCCTCGGCCTGGCGCCGCGACCCCCAGGTGCCGCTGGTCGTCTCCGAGGTCAACCCGCAGGCGATCACGGACCGCCCCAAGGGCATCATCGCCAACCCGAACTGCACGACCATGGCCGCGATGCCGGTACTGCGCCCGCTGCACGACGAGGCCGGCCTGGTCTCCCTCGTCGTCGCCACCTACCAGGCGGTCTCCGGCAGCGGCCTGGCCGGCGTGGAGGAGCTGGACGGCCAGGTCCGCAAGGCGGTCGAGCAGGACGCCACCAAGCTGACGCACGACGGCTCGGCCGTGGAGTTCCCCGCGCCGGACAAGTACGTCCGCCCGATCGCCTTCAACGTCCTGCCGATGGCCGGCTCGATCGTCGACGACGGTCTGAACGAGACCGACGAGGAGCAGAAGCTCCGCCACGAGAGCCGCAAGATCCTGGAGATCCCGGAGCTGAAGGTGTCCGGCACCTGCGTCCGCGTCCCGGTCTTCAGCGGCCACTCGCTGCAGGTCAACGCCCGCTTCGCGCGTCCCATCAGCCCGGCGCGCGCCCAGGAGCTGCTGGCCGGCGCCCCCGGCGTCGCCCTCTCCGAGGTGCCCACCCCGCTCCAGGCCGCCGGCCAGGACGCGTCCTTCGTGGGCCGGATCCGCCGGGACGAGACCGTCGACAACGGCCTGGCGCTGTTCCTGTCCAACGACAACCTCCGCAAGGGCGCGGCACTGAACGCCGTCCAGATCGCGGAGCTGGTCGCAGCGGAGCTGCGCGGCTGACCGCGCCCGAGCGCACCGAGTGCCCGTACGGACCCCTGTGCCGTACGGGCACTCGCACGTTTTGCGGCGAGGGGCTCAGCCGGCCCGCCGGACCTCGAACTGGAAGCAGCCGTACTCGACGGCGCGTACGTGCACCAGCGCCACCTCCGGGTCGGCGAAGGCCTCGGCGAAGGCCGCGTCGAACCCGGCCCCGGCGTCCTGGGGGATCTCCAGGAGCCGCCCGCCGACGATCTGCCCCTGGGCGTTGTAGCGGCGCAGGGTCCGCAGCGCTCCGGGCCGCGCGAAGGGGTACCCGGCGGCGTCCCCGTCCGGCCCGCCGCACTCGTCGGCGTGGATGAACACCGGCCCCTGCTCATCGTACGCGCCGGGAGCGGCCCCCGTCCGGGCCGCCCAGCGGCGCAGCGGCGCATAGGACACCAGCGCGACCCGCTCGCCGGCCCGGATCGCCCGCAGGCAGCAGCGCAGCGGGCTGCCGACGCAGTCCACCGGTACGCCGTCCTCACGGGCGAGGTAGGGCTCCAGGGGCCGCCCGGCGTCGTCGGTGACGCGGAGTTCCTTCAGCGCGGTGGCGGGGATGGGGTGCGGGGTGTAGGTCGTCATACGTCCAGCGTCGGCTGCGTGGGCGGCGAGTGCCGGCGGGTTTCGGACGCCGCGTTTGCGGAGGGCCGTTCCCCCGGCCCCGGCGCTCGCGCCTGCCACTCACCCTACTCACGGGTCACAGCGCCGACCGCGTGGAAGGATGGCCGAAGAGTCCGATGCGACAACCGATGCGAAGGAGATGACCGGGTGCCTGGCACGAATCTGACCCGCGACGAGGCGCAGGCGCGGGCGCGGCTGCTGACCGTGGACGCGTACGAGATCGATCTCGACCTGTCCGGTGCGCAGGAAGGCGGAACGTACCGGTCCACGACGACCGTGCGGTTCGATGTCGCGGAGGCGGGCGCCGACTCGTTCATCGACCTGGTGGCGCCGGCCGTGCGCGAGGTGGTGCTCAACGGCGCCGCGCTGGATCCGGACGAGGTGTTCGCGGACTCCCGGATCGCGCTGCGCGGGCTGCCGGCCGGCCGCAACGAGCTGAGGGTCGTCGCGGACTGCGCGTACACCAACACCGGCGAGGGTCTGCACCGTTTCGTGGATCCGGTGGACCAGCAGGCCTACCTCTACACGCAGTTCGAGGTGCCGGACGCGCGGCGGGTGTTCGCCTCGTTCGAGCAGCCGGACCTGAAGGCGACGTTCCAGTTCACCGTGAACGCCCCGGAGGGCTGGACGGTGATCTCCAACTCCCCGACGCCGGAGCCGAGCGGGACCGTCTGGCGCTTCGCGCCGACGCCGCGGATCTCGACGTATGTCACCGCGCTGATCGTCGGCCCGTACCACAGCGTGCACAGCTCCTACGAGAAGGACGGGCAGTCGGTGCCGCTGGGCATCTACTGCCGGCCGTCGCTGGCCGAGCACCTGGACGCGGACGCGATCTTCGAGGTCACCCGGCAGGGCTTCGACTGGTTCCAGGAGAAGTTCGACTACGCCTACCCGTTCGCGAAGTACGACCAGCTCTTCGTGCCGGAGTTCAACGCCGGCGCGATGGAGAACGCGGGCGCGGTCACCATCCGCGACCAGTACGTCTTCCGGTCGAAGGTGACGGACGCGGCGTACGAGGTGCGGGCGGAGACGATCCTGCACGAGCTGGCGCACATGTGGTTCGGCGACCTGGTCACCATGGAGTGGTGGAACGACCTGTGGCTGAACGAGTCGTTCGCCACGTACACCTCCATCGCCTGCCAGGCCTACGCGCCCGGCAGCAAGTGGCCGCACTCGTGGACGACGTTCGCCAACTCCATGAAGACCTGGGCCTACCGGCAGGACCAGCTGCCGTCCACGCACCCGATCATGGCCGAGATCCGCGATCTCGACGATGTGCTGGTCAACTTCGACGGCATCACCTACGCCAAGGGCGCCAGCGTCCTCAAGCAGCTGGTCGCCTACGTCGGCATGGAGGAGTTCTTCAAGGGCGTGCAGGCCTATTTCAAGGCCCACGCCTACGGCAACACCCGGCTGAGCGATCTGCTGGGCGCGCTGGAGGAGACCAGCGGGCGGGACCTTACGACCTGGTCCAAGAAGTGGCTGGAGACGGCCGGGATCAACATCCTCCGGCCGGAGATCGAGGTCGACGCGGACGGCGTGATCACCTCGTTCGCGGTCCGGCAGGAGGCTCCGGCGCTGCCCGCCGGCGCCAAGGGCGAGCCGGTGCTGCGGCCGCACCGGATCGCGATCGGCTGCTACGAGCTGCAGGACGGCAAGCTGGTGCGCACCGGGCGGATCGAGCTGGACGTGGACGGTGCGCGGACCGCCGTGCCGCAGCTGGTGGGCACGCGGCGGCCGGCCGTCGTCCTGCTCAACGACGACGACCTGTCGTATGCGAAGGTCCGGCTGGACGAGGAGTCGCTGAAGGTCGTCACCGAGCACCTCGGGGACTTCACCGAGTCGCTGCCGCGTGCGCTGTCGTGGGCGTCGGCCTGGGACATGACGCGGGACGCCGAACTGGCCACCCGTGACTACCTGTCGCTGGTGCTGTCGGGCATCGGCAAGGAGTCGGACATCGGTGTCGTGCAGTCGCTGCACCGCCAGGTGAAGCTGGCGCTGGACCTGTACGCGGCGCCGAAGTGGCGCGAGCAGGGGCTGGCGACCTGGACCGACGCGGCGCTTGAGCACCTGCGGGCGGCCGAGCCGGGCAGCGACCACCAGCTGGCCTGGGCCAGGGCGTTCGCCGCCGCGGCCCGTACCGACGAGCAACTCGATCTGCTGCAGGGGCTGCTGGACGGCACGGCGGAGATCTCCGGGCTGGCGGTGGACACCGAGCTGCGCTGGTCGCTGCTGCAGCGGCTGGCGGCCACCGGGCGGGCGGACGAGCAGGCCATCGCGGCGGAGCTGGAGCGGGACAGGACCTCGGCGGGCGAGCGGCATGCCGCGACGGCGCGCTCGGCCCGTCCGACCGAGGAGGCCAAGGCCGCGGCCTGGGCCTCGGTCGTGGAGTCCGACAAGCTCCCCAACGCCGTGCAGGAGGCCGTCATCGGCGGCTTCGTGCAGACCGACCAGCGGGAGCTGCTGGCGCCGTACACCGCGAAGTACTTCGACGCGGTGAAGTCCGTCTGGGACTCCCGCAGCCACGAGATGGCCCAGCAGATCGCGGTGGGCCTCTACCCGGCGCTGCAGGTCTCCCCCGAGACCCTGGACGCCACCGACGCCTGGCTGGCCTCGGCCGAACCGAGCGCGGCACTGCGCCGCCTGGTCACCGAGTCGCGAGCGGGAATCGAGCGGGCGCTGAAGGCGCAGGCGGCGGACGCGGCGGCGTAGGGCCCGTCCGCGAAGTCGCCGGCCCCCGCGGAAGCGTGGGGCCGCCCGGCGGACGGGCGCCAGATGCGTTGCCGTCCGCCGGGCGATGGGGTGTCCCCCGGCTCCTCGAAGGGCGCGGGGGAAGTGCGCGCCGGGCCCCGCCCCCTCCTACCGGGGCCCGGTGGCAAACAGGGGGCGGCTTCAGCCGCTGAGCTCGTCGAAGCGGCGGACCAGGTCGGCGCGGCCGGATTCGGTGAGATCGCCGTGCAGGCGCATGCGGGCCAGGCCGCCGTCGGGGAAGACGTCCAGCCGTACGTGGGTGGCGGTCACCCGGCGCGGCAGCGCGAAGCGGTGCGGGGTGTCGGGCTGCAGCTTCGTGCGCGGCAGGATCTCGAACCACGAGGCGTCGTCGGCCGGGTCGCCCGCGGCCGCGTCACAGCCGTACAGGGCGGCCCAGCCCGCGGAGTTGCCCTTGAGGTAGGCGGTGTCGATCTCGACGGCGCGGATCTCGCCCTGGGCCGCGAGGCGGAAGCGCACCCAGTCGTGGGTGCCCTTGACCCGGCGGCGGCGGTTCTCCCAGCCGTCGTCCATCTTGCGGGACAGATCGGGCTGGATGATCTGGGTGGGCGAGGAGTAGAAGCGGTCGGAGGCGTCCTCGACGGTGCCGCCGTGCATGACGGAGGCCAGGTCGAGGGTGCCGAGCACATCGAGCCACTCCGGGTCCGGCACGACCTCGCCGTAGACCCGGAGGCGGGCTATACCGCCGTCGGGGTGCTGCTTGAGGCGCAGGTGTGTGAAGCGGCGCTCGACGGTGACCTCGAAGCCGTTGGCGGCGTGGCCGCGGACGGGCGTGCGCGCTACCAGCTCCTCCCACTTCACGTCGTCGGCGAGCAGCTCCTCGGGGCTGGGGCTGCCGGGCAGCGACGTCGCCTCGACGGTGACCTGCTGGGGGTAGTTGCCCCGGAAGTGGGCGGTGTCGACGATGACGCCGCGGATCACGCCGGGGGCGGCGAGGCGGATCAGCGCCCAGTCGTGCTCGTCGTCGGTCGGGAAGGGGTGCTCGCCGTCGGCGCCGCGGCGGCGCCGGGTCTCCCAGCCGTCCATGATCTTGCCCTTGTGGCCGAAGTGCTCGGGGTCGAAGACCGCCGGAGTCGGCTTCAGCAGATTCTCGCGCTCGGCGAAGAACTCGTCGTTCGCGGCGATCACACCGGCGCCGAAGCGGCGGTCGGCGAGATCGACGAGCGAGGTGAAGGGGAAGTCCCCGCCGCGGTAGTC
The DNA here is from genome assembly GCF_055576575.1 of Streptomyces sp. NPDC033270. Lineage (NCBI taxonomy): Bacteria > Bacillati > Actinomycetota > Actinomycetes > Kitasatosporales > Streptomycetaceae > Streptomyces > Streptomyces sp. NPDC033270. The sequence continues at coordinate 193,113 of NZ_JBVIRA010000008.1, read as the reverse complement.
GGCGTAGGGGTCTCCGCCGCCGTACGGGTTGGCGTCGTTGGCGTGCGGGTCGGTGGTGTCGGCCGGGGTGTTGGTCATCGTTGCCCTTCGATGTGCCGGGTGGTGTGGACCGATCCACCGTCGCAGCGGACCACCCCACAGGTCCATCGAAAGTTTTTGAGGAATATGTTCAGCAGGACTGAATGGTAGGCGAGGGCGGTCCGCCCGTTCAGCCGCCGGTGTGGAAGCCCTCCCGGGGCGCCTGGGCGATGGCCGCCTGACGGAGCGCGGCCAGTACCCGGGCCAGCCCCGGCGCCCCCTCGGAGCCGCGCCGGACGGCCGCGACCACATGGCGCCGCGGCTGGTCTCCGGACAGCACCCGCAACGCGACCCGGGTACGGCCGTCCCGTCCGCCCGGCTCCCCGCCCCCGAAGGCGCCGATACCGCCCGCCATCGCCATCCGGGGCACCAGCGCCACCCCCATGCCCGCCGCGACCATCGCCCAGATCGCGCTCCAGTCGGCGGCGGCGTGCGCCTGCTCGGGCACGAACCCGGCGTTCTCGCAGGCGGCGGTGGTGATCTGCGACCAGGGCCCGCTGCTGCCGAAGATCCAGGGCTCGCCCGCCAGGTCGGCCAGCCGCAGTCCGGGCTCGGAGGCCAGCGGATGACCGGCCGGCAGCGCCACGTCCAGCGGGTCGGCGAGCAGCGCGACCCGGCTGAACTTGGGGTCGCGCGGGGTGGGGGCGTGCGCGGCCAGCGACAGCGCCAGGTCGACGCTGCCCTCCGCCAGCAGCTCGTAGGCGGCCTCCGCCTCCGCCTCCCGTACGGCGACCGACAGGCCCGGGTGTGTGCGGCGCAGCTCCTGGACCGCGGGGACCACCAGCGCGGGGATGGCCGTGGAGAACGCGCCGACCCGCACCTGGCCGGCCTCGCCCTGGAGGTAGCCCAGCAGCTCCGCGTCCGCGCGCTCCAGTTGCGCGAAGACCGCCTCGGCGTGCCGCAGCACCAGCTGCGCGGCGTCGGTCAGCCGCACCCGCCGGCCCTGGGCCTCCAGCAGCGTCACCCCGAGCGACTTGGCCAGCCCGATCAGCTGCTGCGAGACCGCCGAGGGCGTCATGTGCAGCGCCTCGGCGGTCGCGGTGACCGTGCCCAGCTCTTGAAGGGTGCGCAGGATACGCAGCTTTTTGATGTCCCAGTCGGCCATGCGGGCAGCGTACGCACCCGGCGCGGCGCTCACCGCCGGGTGCCCGCCGCCCCCAGGGCGACACCGGCCACGATCAGCGCCATGCACAGCAGTTGCACGGGCCCGACGGGCTCCCCCAGGACGGGTAGCGAGAGCAGCGCCACGCACACCGGCTGGAGGTAGTAGACGACCCCGGCGCGGGCGGCGCCGACCAGGGCGATCGCCTTGTTCCAGGTGAAGTAGGCGACGGCGGAGGACAGCAGGCCTATGTAGAGCAGCGGCCCGACCGTCGCGGCACCGGGGGTGAAGCCGCCCTCGACGGCGAGGCTCACACCGTAGGCGGGCGCCAGCATGGCCGTGCCCAGCGCGAAGGTCATGAAGAGGAAGGCGCGCCCGCCGATCTCCGGGGGGCGGCGGCGCAGCAGGGCGCTGTAGCCGGCGAACGTGGCGGTCGCGGCGAGCATCCACAGGTCGCCGGCGGCGAAGTCGAGTTGCCACAGGGCGGCCGGTGAGCCCTTGCCGACCAGGGTGACGACGCCGAGCAGCGCGATCAGCATGCCGGCCGCCCGGCGCGCGCCGAGCCTCTCGCGGGCCTGGCCGCGCCGCCCGCCGACGAGGTCGAAGAGGGCGATCATCATCGGCGAGGCGGCCGCGATCATGGCCATGTTGGTGGCCGAAGTGGAGCGCCCGGCTTGGTAGACGAGGGTGTTGAAGCAGGTGACGCCCAACAGGGCGGCCAGCGTCAGGAATCCGAGGTGCCGGCGGACGGCCGGCCACTGGCGGCGGACCTGCGCCAGCGCGAGTGGTGCGACCGCGAGCAGCGCGATGATCCAGCGCCAGAAGGCGGTCTGGACGGGCGGGACGGCGTCGTGCAGGGCCCGGGCGATGACGAAGTTGCCGGACCAGACCACGGTCGCCGCCAGGGCGAGGGCCAGGCCCGCCCCCGCTCGCGACGCCGCCGCGCCTGGCTTCTGCCCCGCCCGCACGGGGGTGCCCCCGCCCTGCGCGAAGGGTGTGCGGTGCCTACGGACGTACTCCAGGACTGCCACGGCTTCCTCTCCTCGGTGGTGGTGAGACTCCACCGTGGCAGCCCGAACCCATCAGGTCCATCGAATAATTTCGATCAAACCCTGTAGGCAGACTGAAAGGTGACGACCGGCGGTCGCCTTACCTGCGGGCTTGCCGGCGGGCGAGGATCGCCGCCTGCCGCTCGTCGAACTTCCGCGCCTGGCCGTCCAGGCCGTCCATGAACAGCCCCAGCTCCTCCTGCGCCGCCAGGCCGGCGGCGCCCAGGCCGCCGATCTCCAGCACCTTCAGATAGCGCAGCACGGGCTGCAGCACGTCGTCGTGGTGGATGCGCAGGTTGTAGATCCCGCCGAGGGCCATCCGGGCGGCGGCCCGCTCGAAGCCGGGCATGCCGTGGCCGGGCATCCGGAAGCCGGTGACCACGTCGCGTACGGCGCACATGGTCTGGTCGGGGGCCAGCTCGAACGCCGCGCCCAGGAGGTTGCGGTAGAAGAGCATGTGGAGGTTCTCGTCCGCGGCGATCCGGGCGAGCATCCGGTCGCAGACCGGGTCGCCGGAGTGGTGGCCGGTGTTGCGGTGCGAGATGCGGGTGGCCAGCTCCTGGAAGGCGACGTAGGCCACCGAGTGCAGCATGCTGTGCGAGTTGTCGGCCTCGAAGCCCTCCGACATGTGGGCCATGCGGAACCGCTCCAGCTCGTCGGGGTCGACGGCCCGGCTGGTGAGCAGGTAGTCGCGCATCACGATGCCGTGCCGGCCCTCCTCGGCGGTCCAGCGGTGCACCCAGGTGCCCCAGGCGCCGTCGCGCCCGAAGAGGGTGGCGATCTCGTGGTGGTAGCTGGGGAGGTTGTCCTCGGTCAGGAGGTTGACCACCAGGGCGATCCGGCCGATCTCGGTGACCTTGGACTGCTCGGGAGCCCAGGCCTCGCCGTCCTCCAGCACCCCGGGGAAGTTCCGGCCGTCGCTCCAGGGGACGTACTGGTGGGGCATCCACTCCTTGGCGACCTTCTCGTGCCGGTTGAGTTCCTTCTCGACGACCTCTTCGAGTGCGTAGAGCAGCTGGGCGTCGCTCCAGGCGGCCTGGCCGCGCTCTCCGTTATGGCGGGCGGGGGCGATGGTCACGGGGGAACTCCAGGGGGACGATGACCTACGGGGCCGTAGGTTTGACCTACGGCTGCGTAGGTTACGTCATCGTAGGTTAGGGCCGGTTAAACGCCGGCCCCTCGCAAACCGGCCGAAAATCGCTCGATAGCCGCCCCGCAACCCCTTTTTCACCTGCGGAAATATCCGGGTACGACAAAGGGCGCCCCTCGGTTCTTGTCACCGATGGGCGCCCTTGAGGCGTCGCTGGTACCCGTGCCGGCCGCGGCGGCGGCCGTCGGGCGAGCAGGTCCTAGGACTTGGCCTGCTTGCGGGACTTGTCACCCACCATGACCAGTCCGGCGATGATCAGGAAGATCACGATGGGGGCTACGACATAGAGGCCGAGCGTCTCGATCACGCTCAGGCCCGGACCCGGGTCGTCACCGTCGTCGCGGGCGAGCGCAAACGCGGGGGACGACATCAGCAGCAGCAGCGCGGTGCCGGCGGTGATGGTTCCGGCGCGCAGGACATTCTTATTGACCTTGTTGCTCACGAAGTCAACGTATCGGACGCCCCGCCGCCCCGCGCGCCCGGGGTGGCGCAACAGGCCCCTCAGCCGCCCGCTCCCCGGCCGAGGTGCAGCGTCACGGGTGCCAGGCGGGTCCGCCCGCGGGCTTCCTCGACGACGACCCGTACGGCGTCCGCCGTCACCGGCCGCGGCAGCACCAGGATCCGCCGGTGTCCGATGGTGGTGCCGCGCGCGAGCGTCGTCCACGTCCCGCCGGTCCGCGCCTGTACGGCGAAGCGCTCGACCCGCTGGCCGTGGCGGATGTCCTCCGCGAGCCCGATCCGGTCGAAGGTCCAGGGCCCCGGGCCGGCCGCCCGCAGGTCCCTGCCGTAGGTCTCGCGCACGGCCGTCCCGAAGGCGGTGAGCGAGGCGACGTCCTCGGCGGCGATCCGGCCGTCCCTGGCGGGCGGGACGTTCAGCAGCAGCGAGGCGTTGCGGCCCACGCTCTTCTCGTACAGGTCCACCAACTGCGCCGGCGTCTTGGGCCGTTCACCGGGGTGGTGGAACCAGCCCGGCCGCAGCGAGACATCGGCCTCGGCCGGGTACCACTGGAGGTACCTGGTGGTGGGCGCCAGCAGCCGGGCGCGGGAGCCGATGTCGGGGTCGGTGGAGTCGTGGGGCAGCCCGCCGGCCATGACCGTCCACGGGTCGGCCGCGGAAGGGGTGACGCTCCACTCCGTCTCGCGGGCGACGCCGCTTTCGTTGCCGACCCAGCGGGCGCCCTGCGGCCCGGCGAAGACCACGGTGTCCGGGGACAGCCGGTGGATCAGCCGGAACCACTGTGCGACCTGGTACTTCTGGGTGATGCCGGAGTCCGTCCAGGGGTTCGCGCCGTCCAGCCACAGCTCGTCGAGGGGCCCGTACTGAGTGAACAGCTCGTAGACCTGGTTGAGGTAGTACGCGTCGTAGTCGTCCGCCCGGACGTGGAAGACGGGCAGCCGGCCGCTGCGGACGGCGGCGGCCCGGTCGTCGCCGGGGACCAAGGTCGGGAGGGTGCGCTCGGTGACCTCGCTGCCGTTGCCGAACCGGCCCAGGCCGCGCGGTGCGTGCGCACCGTCCTCCAGCGCGACCCGCTCGGGCAGGCTGAGCGGCTTGCCCTCCTGCTGCTTCTTGCGGATCTCCTCGACCCACCGGGCGTGCCAGGCGTGCGGCAGTTCGGCGCCGTCGGACGGCGAGAGGTAGATCCCGACCTTCAGCCCGGCCCGGCGGGCGGCCGTGACATAGGCGCCGACGACGTCGGGGCGGCCGGGGCTCGCGGCGACGGAGTGCGGGGTGTAGCGGCTCGGGTAGAGCACGAAGCCGTCGTGGTGCTTGGCGGTCAGCATCACCTGCTCGGCACCGGCCGCCTTGTACGCGCGCATCCACTGGTCGACGTCCCTGCGCAGGGAGCCGGAGCGGGAGGCCCCCGAGAGGTCGAAGAGCTTCTCGTCCTCGGCGCCGGAGCCCCATTCACGGCCCGTGAAGGTGTTCATCCCGAAGTGGGTGAAGGCGGTGACCTCCCGCCGCTGCCAGGCGAGTTGCCCCTTGGTGGGCACGATGTGGGCGGCCTTGTCGATGATCCGGCCGGGGGTGTCGCAGGGCTCGACGGCCATCTGGGAGGCCGGGCGTACGGGCCGATCGCAGGGGCCGGAGGCCGGGGGCCCGGCGGCCGGCGTCGCCTGGGCCAGGGAGCTGTGGACGGGGACGAGCGCGGCGGCCGCGGTCAGCGCGAGCGCGCACAGCGTGCGCCGGATGCTGCGAGGAGCCATGGTTCCCTCCACCTCGCCGAACCATGCCGAGCACACAAGCACAGGCCCGAATGGTCGGATGTCTGGATGGTGTCCAGGGCATGGTGCCGGACGGCACGGGAGACCGGAAGGGTGTGCGCAGCACCTGGCTTCAGCGCAGTTCGTGCGACAGTTCCCGCATCAGCGCGTGGAGTCGGGGCGATGCCGCCAGCTCTTCGAGGGTCTGTGGACGTCCCTCGGGGCCGGCGATCGGGAGGCGCCAGTTCGGGTATTCATCCCATGTCCCCGGGAGGTTCTGCGGGCGTCGGTCGCCCACCGCGTCGGGCAGCCACACCCCGACCATCCGCGCCGGGGTGCGCAGCAGAAAGCGGTGCACGGCCTTGACCGCCGCCTCCTCGTCACCCGCCCCCTCGGGCAGCAGCCCGCGCCGCACCAACTCCCCCATCCACTCGGCGCGTTCGTATGCGGCCCGGGACCGCTCCCGCTCCGGCGGTCCGGCCAGCAGCCCCAGCCGTTCCCGCAGGGCGACGTCCTCGCCGGTCAGGCGGGCGGCGGTGGACGGCAGGTCGTGGGTGGTGACGGTGGCCAGGCAGGCGCTGCGCCACTCGTCGGGGGCGAGGATGCGGGCCTCGGCGGCGGGCCGCGGGGCGGCCGCCTCGTCGGCGTCCCCGGCCGGCTCCCCGTCGCCGCCCCCGTTCCCGTAATCCCGCTCGAACCACAGCACCGACGTGCCCAGGACGCCCCGTTCGGCCAGTTCGCCGCGCACCCCCGGCTCGACCGTGCCCAGGTCCTCGCCGATCACCGCGGCGCCGGCCCGGTGGGCCTCCAGGGCGAGCACCGAGAGCATCGCCTCACCGTCGTAGCGGACGTACGCGCCCTCGGTCGGCGGCCGGCCCTCGGGCACCCACCACAGCCGGAACAGCCCCATCACATGGTCGATCCGCAGCGCGCCGGCGTGCCGCAGCAGTCCGCGCAGCAGCTCGCGGTACGGGGCGTAGCCCGCGGCGGCCAGGGCGTCCGGGCGCCACGGCGGCAGGCCCCAGTCCTGGCCGCGGGCGTTGAAGGCGTCGGGCGGCGCCCCGATGGACATGCCCGCGGCGAAGGCGTCCCGCTGCGCCCAGGTGTCGGCGCCGGAGGGGTGGACACCGACGGCGAGGTCGTGCACCAGCCCGACCCCCATCCCGGCGTCCCGCGCGGCCCGCTGCGCGGTGGCCAGCTGCTGGTCGGTGAGCCAGGCGAGCCGGCAGTGGAAGTCGATCCGCGCCAGCAGCCGCGGCCGCAGCCGGGCCGTGGCCGGGGAGCGCGGATCGCGCAGTTCGGCGGGCCAGCGGCGCCAGTCGGCGCCATGGCGCTCGGCGATCGCGCACCAGGTGGCGTGGTCCTCCAGCGCCTGCCCCTGTTCGGCGAGGAAGTCGCAGTACGCGGCCCGCCGGCCCGGTGTGAGCGGAATCGCCGACAGCAGCTCCAGGGCCTCGCGCTTGAGCGCCCAGACCGCGTCCCGGTCGATCAGCGCGCCGCGGTCGAGCACCTCGGCGCGCAGCGCACCGGCCCGGGCGGCCAGCTCGTCGGCCCGTAAGCGGGCGGCGCCGGTCAGCTGGGCGTACTCCGGGATGTGTTCGATCCGCAGATGGACCGGGTCGGGGAAGCGGCGGGAGGAGGGGCGGTAGGGCGAGGGGTCGGTGGGCGGACCGGGGACGGCCGCGTGCAGCGGGTTGAGCTGGACGAAGCCGGTGCCCAGCGCGCGTCCGGACCAGGCGGCGAGGTCGGCGAGGTCACCGAGGTCGCCCATGCCCCAGGACTGCCGGGACAGCAGGGAGTACAGCTGCACCAGGAAGCCATGGCTGCGGCCGGGCGGCGCGGGCACCCGGTCGGGCGCGACGATCAGGTGGGCGCGGGCGCGGCGCCCGTCGGGGGCGTGGGCGCGGAGCGTATGGACACCCAGGGGGAGCCGGGCCAGCTCCCGCGGCCCGGGCCCGGTCAGGTCGCCGGGGGGCTGACCGTCCTCGGGCTCCACCCGAAGGACGGTGCCCTCGGGGAGACCGGCGAGGTCGGGCGGCCGGCCCGGGCGGGCGACGACGGTGGGCGGCAGCAGGGCGCGGCCCGGTCCGTCCTCGTACGCGGCCAGGGCGGTGCGTACGGCGTGCGGGGTGGAGGCGTCGACTCCCAGTGCGGCGAGCACGGCGACGACGGTGTCGTCGGCGATCTTGATGGTCCTGCCCGGTGCGGGTGCGTACGACGTGGCGACGCCGTACAACCGGGCGAGCCGAGCACGCCCCATGGGCCCTCAGACCTCCATGGACTCCGTGCCCAGGCCGGCGGCCGTCGGCTCGCTGGTCAGCGGCAGCTCGGCGGCGATCGGCACCTCGCTGGTCAGCGGTGCGGCGTCGGCGAGCGGGGGCTCGCTGGTCAGGGGCGGCTCGACGAAGCTGAAGGACCCGGAGCCGTCCAGGCCGGAGTCGGGGTTGGACACCCCGTCGAAGAGATCGGACTCCATCGTCGCACCTCCCGGTTTGGAGGACAGGGCGTCGAGGAGCAGTTGAGCGGACGCGGCCACGAAGGCCTCCCGTTCATCGATAGTGGGACACGTGGGCCCTACCCACTCGACACGTTCGCAGACGCATCTGCTCACGAAACGTGATCCACGTCACATTATCCCCCACGCAGGCGATTTCACTGCCCGGGACACCCGTGGACACACAGAACGCGTCGCAACCGGCCCCCGCGACGGAATTCCTGCGGACCGGCCCCCTCGCGCACGACCGCCCGGAGCGCCGGCCGCACCCCGCGTCCGCACAGCCGTCCGGACCCCGGCATCGCCCGGTTGACACCCTCACCGCCACAATGGTGGGCTCACGGCCGAAGGTCTGTCCGAACGGACATCGGCGGGAATACGGGGCGCCGGTGAAAGCCGGCGAGTGATGGACGGGGACGAGGAGCAGCCGTGCGAGGCCGGGGCGTGTGGAGCGTCGGAAGAATCGGTAGGAGCGGCAGGGGGAGCGGCGCGGGCGCCCGCGCGCGGGCGGCGGGGACCACCGCCCTGGCCGCCGCGGTCATCGGCGGGCTGCTCGGCGGGGTGCCCAGCGCCCAGGCGGCGCCCGCGGACCCGGCCGTCGGCACCCCCGACCAGCCGGACCGGCCGGCCGGCGCCGGGCGGCTGCCCGCCGTCTGGCCGCGCCCTCAGTCGCTGCAGGAGCTCGGCACCGCCGTACCCCTGGGCGGCGAGGCGACGCTGGTGGCCGCGCCGGACACCGACCCGTACACCCTGGACGTGCTGCGCGGGCTGCTGCGGGACGCCGGGGTGCGCACGGTCCGCCGGTCGGCGCCCGGCGAGCGGCTGCCCGCGGCCGGGCCGGTGATCCTGGTCGGCGGCGAGCGGGCCGAGCAGGCGCTGCGGGCGCTGCGCGCACCGGCCCGCGGCGATCTGCCCTCCGGCGGCTACCGGCTGGCCGTGGGCCAGGTCGGCGGGCGGGACACGGTCGCGCTGGCCGGCGTCGGTCCGGACGGCCTCTTCCACGCCGCGCAGACCCTGCGGCAGCTGGTCACCGAGGGCGCGGACCACGAGGGCGGCGGACGGCAGCTGGCGTCGGTGGCCGTACGGGACTGGCCCGGCACGGCGGTGCGCGGCACCACCGAGGGGTTCTACGGCCAGCCGTGGAGCCGGGCGCAGCGGCTCGCCCAGCTGGACTTCCTGGGCCGCACCAAGCAGAACCGCTATCTGTACGCGCCCGGTGACGACCCCTACCGCCAGGCCCGCTGGCGCGACCCGTATCCGGCCGCGCAGCGCGAGGACTTCCGGGCGCTGGCCGAGCGGGCCCGCGCCAACCACGTCACGCTGGGCTGGGCGCTCGCCCCCGGTCAGGCGCTGTGCTTCTCGTCCGAGGAGGACCTGCGGGCGCTGCGGCGCAAGGTGGATGCGATGTGGGCGCTGGGGGTGCGCTCCTTCCAGCTGCAGTTCCAGGACGTCAGCTACGACGAATGGCACTGCGGCGCCGACGAGGACGCCTTCGGCACCGGCCCCGAGGCGGCCGCCAAGGCACAGGCCCGCATCGCCAACGCGCTCGCCGCCCATCTGCGCGAGCGGCACCCGGATGCCGCGCCGCTGTCGCTGATGCCGACCGAGTACTACCAGGACGGCTCGACGGCGTACCGCAGCGCGCTCGCCGACGCGCTCACCGACCGGGTCGAGGTGGCCTGGACCGGCGTCGGGGTGGTCCCGCGGACCATCACCGGCGGCGAACTGTCCACCGCCCGCCAGGCGTTCGGCCACCGGCTGGTCACCATGGACAACTACCCGGTCAACGACTACGCGCAGGACCGGATCTTCCTCGGCCCCTACCGCGGCCGTGAGCCGGCCGTCGCCACCGGCTCCTCGGCGCTGCTCGCCAACGCCATGGAGCAGCCGCTGGCCTCCCGTATCCCGCTCTTCACCAGCGCCGACTACGCCTGGAACCCGCGCGAGTACCGCCCGGCGGAGTCCTGGGAGGCGGCCATCGACGACCTGGCGGGCAGCGCCCCCCGGGCCCGTGCCGCCCTGCGCGCGCTCGCCGGCAACGCCTCCTCCTCGCTGCTGAACCGCGAGGAGTCCGGATATCTGCGCCCCCTGATCGACCGCTTCTGGGAGACCCGCGAGGCGGCGGTCAACGGCGGCCGGCCCGGCAAGGACCCCGACTACGCCAAGGCGGCCAGGGCGCTGCGCACCGCCTTCCACGCCATGAGCACCGCCCCCGAGGGCCTCAACTCGGACCTGGCCGCCGAAATTCGGCCCTGGGCCGAGCAGTTGGCGCGCTACGGCAGCGCCGGCGAGCAGGCCGTGGACACGCTGACGGCGCAGGCCCGGGGCGACGGCGACGCCGCCTGGTCGGCCCAGCGCGCGGTGCAGCGGCTGCGCAAGGAGGCCGAGCGGAGCCCGGCGACGGTCGGCAAGGGTGTCCTGGCCCCGTTCCTGCAGCGGGCGATGACCGAGGCCGACGCCTGGGTCGGCAGCCGCGGCGACGCCCCCCGCCCCACCGAGGGCGCCGACCCCACCTCCCTCACCGTCCCCTTCGAACGGGCCCGCCCGCTGGCCGCGGTCACCGCGCTGACCGACCCGGGGCCGTCCGCGGGCGCCGTCCAGCTTCAGGCGCATGTCCCCGGCGAGGGCTGGCGCCCCCTCGACCGGCTCTCCGCGACCGGCTGGACCGAGTCCCGCACCCCCCGGCTGCGTGCCGACGCGGTCCGTCTGACCTGGGCGAACGGCGCGGAGGCCCCGTCCGTCCACGCGCTGACCCCCTGGTTCGACGACACCCCGCCGGCCGGGCTCGAACTGTCCCGCAAGGAGGCGGACGCACAGGCCGGCGGCAGCGCGACGGTCGACGCCCGGCTCTTCTCCCGCCGCCCGGGCGACGTCCGCGAGAAGCTGACGGTCAAGGCACCCAAGGGCTTCACCGTGCACGCGCCCGAGGAGGTCACCGCGCCGCGGGGCGGCACCGCCACCGTCCGCATCAGCATCGACGTGCCCGAATCCGCCGCCTCCGGGACGTATGAGATCCCGGTGGCCTTCGGCGGCGAGGAGCAGACGCTGTCCCTGCGTGCCTATCCGCGCACCGGCGGCAAGGACCTGGCGCGCGGCGCCGTCGCCACGTCCTCGGGGGACGAGACCGCCGACTTCCCGGCCTCGGCCGTCACCGACGGCAATCCCAGGACCCGCTGGTCCTCGACCGCCGATGACGGCGCCTGGCTCCAGTTCGCGCTGGCGCACCCGGCCCGCCTCGGCCGGCTCGTGCTGAACTGGCAGGACGCCTACGCGGCCCGCTACCGCATCCAGGTCTCTCCGGACGGCCGCAGCTGGCGCACGGCCGCCACGGTGCGGGACGGCAAGGGCGGCCGCGAGTCGGTCAGGATGGACGCGAAGGACGCCCGCTTCGTACGGATACAGGGCGACAAGCGGGCCACCCGCTTCGGGTACTCGCTGTGGTCGGTGGAGGCGTACGCGGTCGAGGACCGCGGATAGCGCTTAGCGGGCGGCGTGCTGCCGCCGTGCGGACGAAGTGACGCTCCGTCCGCACGGCGGCCCACACGTACAAGGGCCCGGCTACGCCGATACGGCGTCGATCCGGGCCAAGGCGTCATCCGCGCCGTACGGCTGCAAATACGGCAGCCAGCGCGGATCGCGATGGCCCGTGCCGATGATCCGCCACGCCAGTCCTGACGGCGGGGCGGGCTGATGGCGCAGCCGCCAGCCGATCTCGGCGACATGGCGGTCTGCCTTGACGTGATTGCATCGCCGGCAGGCGGCGACGACGTTCTCCCAGGTGTGCTGACCGCCGCGACTGCGCGGGATGACGTGGTCGACGCTGGTTGCGACGCCACCGCAGTACATACAGCGCCCGCCGTCACGGGCGAACAGCGCCCGGCGGGTCAGTGGCACGGGGCCGCGAAAGGGCACCCGCACGAACCGCTTCAAGCGGACCACACTCGGAGCCGGTACGGCACGGGTCGCGCTGTGCATCAGGGCGCCGGACTCCTCGAGGCTCACAGCCTTCTCATTGAGTACGAGGATGAGCGCGCGGCGGAGCGGTACGACGCCGAGCGGCTCGTACGACGCGTTGAGGACCAGGACATGCGGCACGGGTGCCTCCTTGTACGCCGGCGGCGCGTGGCTCGCGCCGGGACGATCTCCCCACAGTGTCCCCCGGTGCCTGGTCGGAGCGCCACCATGACCGAGTAACGGGCCGGAGGTGTTTTCCACCACACCCCCGCACTTCCCCGCGGATACGGCTCATTTCGGCCGCCCGGGGACCTCCCGGCTCGAACACGGGCACGGACCGCCCCCGTTGCCCCGTTAGTGTGGATGGTCTGCCCGGCCCCGGGGGCCCCGCGGTCCGGGTCTGCTGTCCCCCACGGAAGGTTCGACTGTGTTCTGGTCCGCTTCGCCGGTCGCCGCCGCGCCGCTGCGCGCGGCCGCACCCGACTCCACCGGCCCGACCTCGCTCGACGAGGCCACACAGAAGGCCACCAACGCCGCCGGCTGGGTGTCGGAGAACTGGGGGACGTGGCTCACGTCCGGCCTGCAGATCCTGCTGATCATCGTGATCGCGGTGGTGCTGCGCCATGTGATTCGCCGCACCATCACCAAGTTCATCGAGCGGATGAACCGCACCGCGGCCGCCGCCCAGGGCACCGCGCTGGGCGGTCTGCTGGTCAACGCCGAGCGCCGGCGCCAGCGCTCCGAGGCCATCGGTTCGGTGCTGCGCAGCGTCGCCTCGTTCGTGATCATGGGTACCGCCGCGCTGACGGTGCTCTCGGTGCTCCAGATCAATCTCGCGCCGCTGCTGGCGAGCGCCGGTGTGGCCGGCGTCGCCATCGGCTTCGGCGCCCGCAACCTCGTCACCGACTTCCTCTCCGGCGTCTTCATGATCCTTGAGGACCAGTACGGCGTCGGCGACGAGATCGACGCGGGCGTGGCCACCGGCACGGTCATCGAGGTCGGTCTGCGGGTCACCAAGCTGCGGGGGCCCAACGGCGCCATCTGGTACATCCGCAACGGCGAGGTCAAGCGGATCGGGAACCTCAGCCAGGGCTGGTCCACGGCCGCCGTCGACGTCGTGATCGCCGCCGACCAGGACCTGGAGCGCGCCCGCGACACCATCACCGCCGCCGGCGAGGAGATGTCCAAGGCGGAGCCGTGGAACGAGCGGCTGTGGGAGCCGGTGGAGGTGCTCGGCCTGAGCGAGGTGCACCTGGACACGGTCACCCTCAGCGTCTCGGCCAAGACCATGCCCGGCAAGGCCCTGGGTGTGGAGCGCGAACTGCGCTGGCGCATCAAGCGCGCCCTGGACGCCGCCGGCGTCCACCTCGCCCCGCGCCCTGTCCCGGAAGAGGAGGAGGAGCAGGCGGCCCCGGCGGACCCCACCGCCGCCATGGGCGCCCCCTCGGCCCTCAACAACCCGACGTCGCCGCAGTCCCTGGCGACCGACCCGATAGCGGCGGCGCCGAAGCTCGGGAAGTGACACCGGGCGAGATGACGCCGGCGACGTGACGCCGGGCACCTCCCCCGCCACACAAGGGGCAGCCGCGACGCACCTCGCAGCTGCCCCTTCGCCGTACCCGCCCGCCGCGCCCCCGCGCCGTACCCGCCCGCCGTACCCGCCTACCGCGCCCGGCGTGCTCCGCCGGCAACTCACCGTGCTCAACCCATTGACGCCGCCCCGGCCCGCGACCTACCTTCCTGTCCATCGATTGGAAGGTTTCCTAACAGATCCTCGGTGGCCGTCACGGCCGCCCGGCGAACGGGGTGACGGTCATGGCCGGCGGGCAGCAAGCGCAAGGGACCCCTGGGACGCCGCGGGTCCTGCGGGCCATGAACGACCGCGCCGCGCTCGATCTGCTGGTGTCGCAGGGACCGCTGACCCGCACCCAGATCGGGGCGCTGACCGGGCTGTCCAAGCCCACCGCCTCGCAGCTGCTGGCGCGTCTGGAGGCCGCCGGGCTGGTGCGGACGACCGGGAACGTGACCGGGCGGCCCGGGCCCAACGCCCAGCTGTACGAGATCGACCCGACGGCGGCGCACATCGCGGCGCTGGCGGTCGACCAGCTGGGGATCACCGCCGCGGTCGCGGACATCACCGGGCAGGTGCTCGGCGAGGAGCGGGTCGGCACCGACGCGGTGGACGAGGCGGCGCCGAACCGGACGGCGCAGCTGGTCGCCAGGGCCGTCGACGGCGCGCTGGCCAAGGCCGGGCTGGGCCGCGAGGACCTGCACGGCGCCGTGATCGGCACCCCCGGGGCGCTGGACCCGCAGACCGGCCGACTGCGCTACGCGCCGCATCTGCCGGACTGGCACTCGCGGGCGCTGAAGGAGGAGCTGGCCGAGGTGCTGGGCACCCCGATCACCATCGAGAACGATGTGAATCTGGCGGCGGTCGCCGAGCAGCAGGACGGGGCGGCGCAGGACTTCGACGACTTCGTGCTGGTGTGGGCGGACGAGGGGGTCGGCGCCGCCATCGTCCTCGGCGGTCGGCTGCTGCGCGGAGCCACCGGCGGCGCGGGCGAGATCGGCTATATGCCGCTGCCCGGCGCGCCGCTGGCCCGGGGCGGCGACCGCAGCGCCGCCCGGCCGGACGCCGGCGGCGGCTTCCAGCGGCTGGTCGGCTCGCCGAGCGTGATCGCGCTGGCCCGGGAGTACGGGGCCGCCGACACCCGCACGGTCGAGGAGGCGCTGGGCCGCGCCGACGTCCGGGCGGAGGTCGCCAGGCGGCTGGCGACGGGGCTCGCGGCCGTGGTCGCGGTCGTCGACCCCCGGCTGGTGGTCCTCTCCGGAGAGGTCCCGCAGGCCGGCGGGGAGGCGCTGCGCGCCCTGGTCGAGGAGGAGTTCACCGGACTCGCGCTGCCCCGGCCCGAACTGCGGCTGAGCGATATCGACGGAAATCCGATTCTCATCGGCGCGCTGCAGACGGCGCTCGCGGACGCCCGCGATGCGGTGTTCGACACCACCGGCTGAACCACCCCTCCCCCGCACGGCACCGCACACTGCACCGCGCCGCTTCCCCGACTCCCCCTGCCGTAAAGGAAGTCCGCCATGCCGATTTCTCGACTGCGCATCCGGGTGTCAGCGGCGCTGGCCGGCGCCGGACTGCTCGTTTCGGGCTGCGCCCATCCGAGCGTCGGCAGTGACCGGGACGATCCCACCAAGCCGGTCACGCTCACCTTCTGGCACGGCTGGTCGACCCCGGGCGAGACGAAGGCCATCAACGACAGCGTCGCCCGCTTCGAGAGAACCCATCGCAACATCACGGTGAAAGTGGTCCCCAATGTCACCGACGAGACCATGAACCAGGCGCTGCGGGCCGGCGGGGACGACGCACCCGATGTGGTGTCGTCCTTCACCACCGGCAATGTGGGGCAGTACTGCTCCTCGGGGATGTGGGCGGACCTCGATCCGTTCATGAAGAAGACCGGTGTGGACAAGGAGAAGGTGTTCCCCAAAACCCTGCTGGATTACACGAGTTATCGAAAGCGGCAGTGCGCCTTGCCGCTGCTCGCCGATTCCTACGGGCTGTACTACAACAAGGACGCCTTCAAGGAGGCCGGGATCACGCGGCCGCCGCACACCATGTCCGAGCTGAAGCGGGATGCCGTCAAACTGACCCGGCGCGCCGCGGACGGCTCGTACCGACGCGTGGGCTTCATGCCCAACTTCCGGCTCTACCAGAACAGCCCGGACCGGATGTTCGCCCAGTGGGGACCGTCCTACTTCGGCCGAAACGGCAAGGCCCGGCTGGCCGAGGACCCGGCGACCAAGGAATTCCTCACCACCGCCGGCGAGCTGGTCGACGCCCAGGGCGGCTACGGCCCGCTGGAGAAGTTCCGCACCACCTTCGGCGAGGAGATGTCCTCGCAGAACGCCTTTCTGACGCAGAAGCTGGCCATGCACATGGACGGTGAGTGGCGCGGGCTGATGCTCCGGCAGGCGAAGGCGACGTTCGCCTGGGGCACCGCGCCGATGCCGGTGCCCGACGACCGGGCCGAAACCTACGGGCGGGGGTATCTGACCGGCACCGTCGCCGGCATCGCGCACAGCAGCCGGCATCAGAACGCGGCATGGGAACTGGTGAGATTCCTGACCGTGGACACCGATCAGGTGGTGCGGTTCGCCAACGACATCCACAACGTGCCGTCGACGAAGGCGGCGCTGAAGTCGCCCGCGCTGGACACCGACCCGACGTTCCGCACCTTCCTCGACATCGCGCAGAACCCGCACAGCGTCGCGCTGCCGCCCTCCACCAACGGCGGGCAGTACGTCACCGCGCTGCAGGACTTCTCCTACGACGTCGAGGCCGGCAGGGTCCCCGATCTCGACGCGGGCCTGCGCGCCCTCGACGCCCGGATCGACGCCGACACCCTCCAGTCCGAGAACTGATCCGGCGAACCCGCGAACCGATACCGCGAATTCACGTATGCCCTGCGGGAATTCACGAAGGGCATCCGCGCACCGCTCGCCACGAAATAACCGAGCACCAGCACCAGCACCACGTCCCGGCACCGATTCCCGCACCATCTCCCATAACCACCTCCCAGCACCGCCTCCCCGGACCGACTCCGAGAGCTGACGGAGAACCGCCATGGCAACCACCACCCCCGCGCCCGCGCTACGGCGTAAACGCACCCGCGAGCGGCTGCGCACCCTCGGCTTTCTCTCCCCCTGGCTCATCGGCTTCTCGGTCTTCTTCGGCTATCCGCTGATCGCCACCGTCTACTTCTCCTTCGTGCACTACAACCAGATCGAACCGCCCGATTTCGTCGGGCTGCGGAACTGGACATACGTGCTGACGCAGATGCCGCTGTTCGGGCCCGCGCTGTGGAACACACTGTGGCTGGTCGTGGTGATGGTCGCGCTGCGGGTGCTCTTCGGGCTGGGCCTCGGCCTGCTCGTCACCAAGCTCAAATCGGGCGTGGGGTTCTTCCGTACGGCCTTCTACGTGCCGTATCTGGCGCCGCCGGTGGCCGCCACCGTCGCCTTCGTCTTCCTGCTCAACCCCGGTACCGGGCCCGTCAACGACATCCTCGGGGCGCTCGGCATCCCCGCGCCGTCCTGGTTCAACGACCCCACATGGGCCAAGCCGTCGCTGGTGATGCTGTCGCTGTGGGGCATCGGCGACCTGATGGTGATCTTCATGGCGGCGCTGCTGGACGTGCCGAAGGAGCAGTACGAGGCCGCCGAGCTGGACGGGGCGGGCGCCTGGGGGAAGTTCCGGTATGTCACCTGGCCCTCGATCACCCCCATCGTGATGTTCGCGGTGGTCACCGGCGTCGTCCAGACCATGCAGTACTACACGCAGGCGCTGGTCGCCGGGAAGCTCGCCTCCGGTGTCTCCATCGGTCCCGGCACGGTCATCCAGCCCGGCTACCCGGACCACTCCACCCTCACCGTCCCGCAGCTCGTCTACTCCCTGGGCTTCCAGAACTTCAACACCGGCGCGGCATGCGTGCTCTCCCTCGTGCTCTTCGTCATCGCCATGGCCGTCACCACCCTGCTGATGCGCAAGCGCTCAGGCCTGCTTGCGGCGGAGGACTGATCCGAGATGACCACCACGACGCTCACCGCCCGCCCCGCCCCGGCGCATACCGGCTCGACCGGCGACCCGGCCGCCCGCGCCCGCCGCACCCGGCTGCTGCACTGGATCGCCGTCCACTCCCTCGCCGTCGCCACCGCCCTGTTCTTCCTCCTCCCCTTCGTCTTCGTCTTCCTGACCTCCGTGATGAGCGACTCCCAGGCCATGAGCGGCGAGCTGTGGCCGCACGAGTGGCACTGGTCCAACTACCGCACCGTCTTCCAGACCCCGGGGTTCGTGGACTGGTGGAGGAACTCCCTGCTGTACGCGGGCCTGGGCACCCTCTTCACCGTCTGCTCGGCGGTCCCGGTCGCCTACGCACTCGCCAAATTCCGCTTCCGCGGCCGCCGCACCGCGATGGTGCTGGTCATCTCCACGATGATGCTGCCGCCGCAGGTGATCGTGGTCCCGATGTATCTGGTCTGGGCCCAGCAGCTGCACCTCTCGGGCTCGCTGTGGCCACTGATCATCCCGATGGCGTTCGGCGACGCGTACTCCATCTTCCTGCTGCGGCAGTTTCTGCTGACCATCCCCCAGGAGTATCTGGAGTCGGCGAAGGTCGACGGCTGCGGGGAGCTGCGCACCCTGCTCAGGATCGTCGTACCGATGGCCAGGCCGGGCATCGCCGCCATCGCCCTCTTCCAGTTCTTCTACTGCTGGAACGACTACTTCGGACCGCAGATCTACGCGGCGCAGAACCCCGCCTCCTGGACGCTCTCCTACGGGCTGGAGTCCTTCAAGAGCGCCCACAGCGTCAACTGGAACCTCACCATGGCCGCGACGCTGCTGGTCATGGCGCCGGTCGTCATCGTCTTCTTCTTCGCACAGAAAGCCTTCGTCGAAGGCGTCACCCTCACCGGAGTAAAGGGCTGATCCCGCATGCTGCCGTCCTCGTCTCCCACCCCCTCCGCCTCGTCCGCTTCTGCTGTCTCCGCTGCCTCTTCGACTGCCGCACAGTCCTCCGCTCGGGGAGGACTTCCCGAAGGCCGGCCCCCAGGCCCCGGCGTCACACTCGCCGTGGTCGGCGGTGGCTCGACCTACACCCCCGAACTCATCGACGGCTTCGCGCGGCTGCGTGACGTCCTGCCGCTCAAAGAGCTCGTCCTGATCGACCCGGCCATGGACCGGCTGGAGAAGGTGGGCGGTCTCGCCCGGCGGATCTTCGCCAAACAGGGCCACCCGGGCACGATCTCCTGGACCCACGACCTCGACGCCGGGATCGACGGCGCCGACGCCGTCCTGCTGCAGCTGCGCATCGGCGGCCAGGCCGCCCGCAACCAGGACGAGACCTGGCCGCTGGAGTGCGGCTGCGTCGGCCAGGAGACCACCGGCGCCGGCGGCCTCGCCAAGGCGCTGCGCACCGTGCCCGTCGTCCTCGACATCGCCGAGCGGGTACGCCGCCGCAACCCCGACGCCTGGATCGTCGACTTCACCAACCCCGTCGGCATCGTCACCCGCGCCCTGCTCACCCATGGCCACAAGGCCGTCGGCCTGTGCAACGTCGCCATCGGCTTCCAGCGCAGGTTCGCGAAGCTGCTGGGCGTCTCCCCCGACCAGGTCGAGCTGGAGCACATCGGCCTGAACCACCTCACCTGGGAGCGGTCCGTCCGCGTCGCCGGCGAGGACGTCCTGCCCGCCCTCCTCGCCGAGCACGGCGACGCCATCGCCGACGACCTGCGCCTGCCCCGCCCGCTCCTCGACCGCCTCGGCACCGTTCCCTCCTACTACCTGCGCTACTACTACCAACACGACGCGGTGGTAAGGGAGTTGCGCAGCAAGCCCTCCCGCGCCGCGGAGGTCGCCGCCATCGAGCGGCAACTCCTCACGCTCTACCAGGACCCGACGCTCGACGAGAAGCCCGAGCTGCTCGCCCGGCGCGGCGGCGCCTTCTACTCCGAAGCGGCCGTGGCACTCACCTCCTCCCTGCTGGGCGACACCGGCGACACCCAGATCGTCAACACCTTCAACAACGGCACCCTCCCCTTCCTCCCCGACGACGCCGTGATCGAGGTCCCCGCAACCGTCGATGCCACGGGCCCGGCCCCTCTCCCCGTACGCCCCCTGGAACCCCTCTACGCCGGGCTGGTCGCCCACGTCACCGCCTACGAGCACCTGGCCTTGGAGGCGGCGCTGAAGGGCGGACGGGACCGGGTCTTCTCCGCCCTCCTCTCGCACCCCCTCATCGGCCAGATCGACTACGCGGACCGGCTCACCGATGAGCTGATCGCGCACAACCGGGAGCACCTCACGTGGGCCTGACGGGCACGGCGCTCGCCATCGACGCGGGCAACAGCAAGACCGACGTGGCGCTGGTGGCCGCCGACGGCAGGCTGCTCGGCACGGCACGCGGCGGCGGCTTCCAGCCGCCCCTGGTGGGTGCCACCCGCGCGGTCGACGTACTGGCACCCCTGGTGGAATCGGCCCTCGCCCAGGCCGGGGCGACCGGCGCCGGCCCCGTCGGCCACCTCTCCGCCTTCCTCGCCAACGCCGACCTCCCCGTCGAGGAGACCGCCCTCAGCGCCGAGATCGCCCGTCGCGGCTGGGCCCGCACGGTATCCGTCCGCAACGACACCTTCGCTCTGCTACGGGCCGGACTGCCCGACGACGGGGAGCCGGTGGGCGTCGCCGTGGTGTGCGGGGCCGGCATCAACTGCGCCGGCCTCGGCCACCACGGAGCCACCGCCCGCTTCCCCTCCATCGGCCGGATCTCCGGCGACTGGGGAGGCGGCTCCTTCCTCGCCGACGAGGCCCTGTGGCACGCCGCCCGTGCCGAGGACGGCCGCGGCGCCCCGACCGAGCTGGCCCACGCGCTCCCCGCCCACTTCGGCCTGAGGACCATGCCGGAGCTGATCGAGGCGCTCCACCTACGGGGCATCCCCGACCGCCGCCGCCACGAACTGGCCCCGGTCCTCTTCGCCGTCGCCGCCTCCGGCGACCCCGTCGCCCGCGGCATCATCACCCGGCAGGCCGAGGAGGTGGTCCTCATGGCGACCGTGGCCCTGCGACGCCTCGACCTGCTGACCGAACCCGCCCCGGTGGTCCTCGGCGGCAGCGTCCTGGCCGCCCGCCACCCCCTCCTGCACGACCACGTCCGCCACCTCCTGTCCGAACGCGCCCCCAAGGCGGTGCCCCACGTCGTCACCGCACCACCGGTCCTGGGCGCGGCCCTCGACACCCTGGACCGAGCGGGTGCCGAGGCGGACGCCTATGAGCGGCTGCGGGCGGCTTGGGAATAGGGAATAGAGGGGCCTTGCGGCGGGGTGGGCTTGAGGGTGTGGGCGTGGAGGGCGCGGGCGTGGCGGTGTGGGCGTGCCGGCGTGGGCGTCACCGCGTGGGCCTGGGCACCCGCCCCCTCTCGCGGCCTGCCCCCTCACACGACCTGCACGCTGTCCCCCCGTCGCGTCTCGGTGCGTTCGCCCGGGGCCAGCACGAGCTCTGCGGCCGGGGTCAGGACGAGGTCCAGGCCCGTGGGGGTGCGGTGGGGCGGGGGTGCGGCCGGAGGATGGTCGTGGTTGCGTTCCGTGACGATCGTGACGGGTTGGTCGGTGTCGTTGACGACGAGAGTGGGGCTGCCGGTCAGGCGGTGATCGAGGGGGTAGATGCCGTGCGGATCGATGTAGGTCGTGCTGCCGATGGTGAGGAATCCGCTGGCGGGAGGCGTGAAGGGCGGAGTGGGGCCGGATGTGGGGAGGACGCGGGCGAGGAATTTGCCGAGGCGGCGCATGAGGGTCTCCTGACTTCCGGGTGCGGGGTGGTCCCCGCTCGTAGCGGTTGCTGAGTGAAGGTCGAGCTCGACTTTCGTCACTCAGCGTAGCCATGGAGGGGTGTGCGAGTCAGCGGCGCGTGGGAGTGAAGGGGGAGGCGCGCGGCGCCGTGGAGTGCGCCGTCGAGGTTCCGGGGCGGGACTCAGTCGTCGAGGGGGAGGGCCAGGTCGCGTACGTGGCCGGCGAGAAGGAGGACGGCGGCGTCGACGGCGGCCTGGGGGTCCTGGGCACGGATGGCGTCGGTGAGGCGCAGGTGCGGGTCGGTGGCGGCCGCGGTGGCGGTGTCCAGGCAGGCGGCGCGGCGGAGTTCCTCGCGCAGGGCGGCGCTGAGGGAGCGGTAGATGTCGGCGAGGACGGGGTTGGCGCCGGCCTCGGCGACCAGGACGTGGAACTCGGCGTCGGCGGCGGTGAAGGCGTCGGCGTCGCGGGCGGCAAGGGCCGCCTTGCGGCGGGCCAGCGCGGCTTCGATACCGGCGAGTTGGGCCTTTGTGCGGTGCTTGGCGGCCTGCCGGGCGGCGACCACGTCGAGGCCCTGGCGGACCTGGGTGACATGGCTGAGCTCGGCGCGTTCGAGACGGCGGCGGAGGGCGGCCGCGCTGTCGTCGTCGGAGATCACGAAGGTGCCGTCGCCCTGCCGGGGTTCGAGGAGCCCGGAGTGGACGAGGGAGCGGACGGCCTCGCGGACCGAGGCGCGGCTGACGCCGAGGGTTTCGCACAGGACGCTCTCGGGCGGGATGCGGCTGCCCACCGGCCAGGTGCCGTTCACGATCTGGGCGCGGATCTCGTCGGTCGCGGTCTCCACGAGCGACACCCTGCCCTTGCGGACTGCTTGCACGAGATCACTCCCTGGGCGCCGGCGTCGGCCGGTGTGCCGATGTCCTGCTCTTGAATCCGGTGTCTGATGTCTGATGACTCTGCGGTCACTGTAATGCCGGCCGGGGCGGTGCGGCGGGCCCGGCAAAGACGGGTCGCGATCCGAACAAGATCAGGGCAATGGCGGTGTGCTTGTCAGTGGCGGCCGACATACTGCTGCCCATGCACCGGTCCTTGTCCTGAGCGCTCCGGGCGCCGGGCGCGGGGCCGGGTCCGCAGTCCGCGGCCAGGGGGAGGTTCTGTGTCGTCCGTGCCGACCAGCAGCGTGGCACCGCCCGCCTCGGGGCGCCGACCGGCCTGGGCCGAGGGACTGGACGAGCTGCGTGCCGCGTCCACGACCGAACCGGGCCGCCTGCGGCTGATCGGCGCCGCCCTGGCGCTGCTGGTGGTGGTGTTCGGCGCGGTCACGGCCTGGCAGGTGTCCGACCGGGCCGCGGCCGCGGACGACGTGGTGGCGCGCAGTCAGCCGCTGACGTCGGACGCGGCGGGCATCTACCGGTCGCTGGCGGACGCGGACACCACGGCCGCCGGCGGCTTCCTGGCGGGTGAGGAGGGCGGCGGGGCCGCGCGCAACCGCTACGACCGCGATATCGCGACGGCGGCGGAGCTGCTGGCCAAGGCTTCGCAGAGCGCCGGCGGTTCGGACGACGCGGGCGCGCAGATAGCCCGCCTCAACCGGCAGCTGCCGCGCTATACGGGGCTGGTGGAGACGGCACGGGCGAACAACCGGCAGGGGCTGCCGCTCGGCGGGGCCTATCTGCGGTACGCGAACGAGCGGATGCGGGCGGAACTTCTGCCCGCCGCACGGGCGTTGTACGACGCGGAGACAAGGCGGCTGGCGGCGGACTACGACGAGGCCGAGGCGTGGCCGTGGTGCGCGGTGGCGGCCGGGGTGGTGGCGATCGGTGCGCTGGGATGGGCGCAGCGGCGGCTCTACCGGCGGGCCAACCGGGTGTTCAATCCGGGGCTGCTGGTCGCGACGGCCGCCTCCGTCGCGGTGTTGTCGTGGCTGGTGGTGGGGCATGCGGTGGCGCGCGCGGGGCTGACGGATTCGTACGAGCACGGCGCCCGGTCGCTGCGGGTGCTCGTCGAGGCGCGGATCGACGCGCTGCAGGCGCGCGGGGACGAGAATCTGACGCTGGTGGCCCGCGGTGCGGTGCTCACCGGCGATCAGCGGGATTTCTACGAGGTCGGCTTCCGAGCGGGGATGCGGGATCTGGCCGGCGCAGGCGATCATGGTGCGGCCCGGGCGAAGAGCAGGCTGGGAACGGCGCTGGCGCTGGCGGACGACGATGCGGGGCGGGAGCCGGTGCGCGATGCGCTCACCTACGTACGGCAGTGGCAGGCGCGGCATGCCCAGGCGCGGGCCGCGGACGAGAAGGGCGATTACGACCGGGCGCTTGCGAAGGTGATCGGCGCCGACGGCTCCACCGGTGCGTCGTTCGACCGGGTGGCGGCCGGGCTGCACAAGGCGCTGGTGCACGAGCAGGGGGAGTTCCGGTCGGCGGCGGACGGCGGGCGCGGGGCGCTCGACGGGCTGCCGGTGGGTGCCGGGGCGCTGGCGGCGCTGGCGGCAGGGGGCGCGGTGCTGGGGATCGGGCGCAGGCTGGCGGAGTACCGGTGAGGGGACCTGGTGAGGGGGACATGAGGATGCGCGCGCGAGGGCTGCGGAATCTGCGTGCCGTCCTGGCGCCGGTCGCGGCCGGGATGGCCGTGATGGCGGCGGCCGCCGCGGTGCTGGTGCCGGCGCTGAGCGGCGCCGCCCACCGTCCCGGTAGTGGCGGCGCGCCCTCGCCGTCGGCGATCCACCGGGCGTACGGGCCCGACGCGACGCCGGCCGAGCCGGCCGCGGCCACCTGCACGGCGCACAACGCCGCGGAGAGTCTGCGGCCGTCGTCGGTCGAGGGTGCGGCGGTGGCACGGATCAAGGACAAGGGCCGGCTGGTCGTCGGTGTCGACCAGAACACCTACCGGTGGGGGTACCGCGATCCGGCCACCGGCACGTTGGAGGGCTTCGACATCGACCTGGCGCGGGCGATCGCCGCGGACATCCTGGGGCCGGACCCGGAGGTCGTCTTCAAGGCGGTGCCCACCGACCAGCGGATACGGGCGCTGCAGAAACGCACGGTCGACATGGTGGTGCGGACGATGACGATCAACTGTGCGCGCAAGCGGCAGGTGGCGTTCTCGACGTCGTACTTCCAGGCGGGGCAGCAGGTGCTGGCTGCGAAGTCGTCCCCGATCAAGGCGTTCGACGATTCGCTGCGCGGCAAGCGGGTGTGCACGGCCGCGGGTTCGACGGGTGAAACGGAGCTGGCGCGGCAGCGGCACGGCGCCGAGGTGCTGACGGTGCCCAGCCAACTCGACTGCCTGGTACGGCTGCAGCTGGGCCAGGCGGACGCGGTGGTCACGGACAACGCGCTGGCCGCGGCGCAGGCGGCGCAGGATCCGAAGGTGGAGCTCAAGGGCGAGCCGTTCACCGACGAGTCGTACGGCGTGGCGATGAACAAGGACGACACGGACCTGGTGCGCCGGGTCAACAGGGTGCTGGACGACTATCGGGGCGACGGGAGCGCCGACAGCCCCTGGATGCGGGCGTACCGCACATGGCTGCGGGCCGACATGCCGGAGATATCGGGGCCGCCGTCGCCGGAGTACAGCGACTGACCCGACCACGTCCGCAGCACGCCCGGTCGCCCCGAGGTGCCCAGTACCTCACCGATCGCCGCATGGAGCGGCCCGATGCCGTTCACTATGGAAAGAGGAAGGGGAAACGGAGGGAGCCGCACCGCAGCAGCCACCCGGTCACAGCAATCGCCGTGCACCGTACGCGTATTGGAGAGGTGATCGATGGGGGTCCCTGGACCCTGTCCCGGATCTCCGGGAAGGCCCGATGCCCCGGTGCTGAGCCGGGAGGAGGTGGACCGCGCGCTGGCGCGGCTCGGCGCCGAGTACGAGGCGATCGAGACCTCGCTGCTGGCGCTGCAGGACCACGCGGGGCGCCGGTTGCTGGAGGGCGCCGATCTGGCGGGCACGACCAAGGAGCGCTGGGCCGCCACGGAGCGCTCCATCACGGTGCTGTGGTCGCTGTTCGACACCTATACCGCGACGTTGGAGGCGGCGCGCGAGCTGCGGGCGCGGCGGCGCTGGCCGTCCCCGGACGACCTGGCGGAGCTGACGCGGCTGCTGCACGGCGACGAGGTCGCGGTGCCCGGCGCGGCCCCGCACGACGGCGGCCCGGGAGGCCCGACCCGGCCGGGCGAGCGGTGGAGCCTGCAGACGCTCGTCGAGCGGATGAACGGGCTGTACGCGCGGTCGCTGGATGTGATCGTCGCCGCCGACGCGGTCTGGTCGGCGCTGCCGGCCCGGATAGACCTGCTCTCCGCCGAGCTGCAGCGCACCCGTTCGCTGGCGCATTCGGTGGGGGTGCGTCCCGGTGAGCATCCGGCGGGCGACGACCTGGAGCGGATCACCGACGAGCTGGCGCGGCTGCGCGCCCAGGTGATCGCGGATCCGCTGGCGTTCTGGGTGTCGTCGTCGACGGGGAGTTCGGCGCCCGGCGGGGGCCGTCCGGACACCGGGCGCTACGACCGGGCGGCCCGCGCGCTGGAGGACATCCGGCGGGAGGTCGCGGCGGTGCTGGATGTGCGGCAGGACGCGGAGCAGCGGCTGATGCAGCTGCGCGACGTCCTCTCGCGCGCCGACCGGACGCTGACCGAGGCGCGCCAGGCGCGCGGTGAGGTGCTGGCGAAGATCGCCGCGTCGGAGGTGCCCGCGGTCAGCGGCCCGTCCACGGCGCTGCACGAGCAGCTGGCGGCCGCCGCGGAGTACCGCAGGCGGGCGCAGTGGCACCGGCTCTCGCCGCTGCTGGACAGCCTGGAGGAGCGCGCGGAGGACGAACTGCACCGCGCCCGGGAGTCGTTGACGGCGGTCACCGCGCCGCTGGCGGTGCGCGCCGAGCTGCGCGGCCGGCTGGACGCCTACAAGGCGAAGCTGGCCCGCCACAGCATCGCGGACGATCCGCTGCTGACGGAGCGGTACGACGTGGCCCGCCGGATGCTGTGGAGCGCCCCGTGCGATCTGCGGGCGGCCGAGCACGCGGTGTGGCGCTATCAGCAGGCGGCGGCGGAGGCGTTGGCTTTGCCGCAGCGGGAGGAGAGGGGGAATTCATGACGGAGCGGGCCGGCGGGCGCTGCCAGCGGCGGGACTGCGCGGGCGGTTACGTCGATGCCGGCGGCGGCGAACTGTACTGCGACCGGTGCGGTCTGGCACCGGTCGTCTCGCCGGGCGGCCTGATCTCCTCGCCACCCACCAGCCTGACGGACCGGTCCCGGGCGGGCACGGACTCGAGCCGGGCGGCGGCCGGGGCGCTGCTGACGGTCCCCTCCCCCGGCCCGGGCGCCGGCTCCGGCTCCGCCTCGCCGTCCGCCCGCTCGTCGGCGTCCCGGCGCTCGGTGTCCGCGCGGCTCTCCCGCGCCGCGTCCGGCGGCGGGGCGACGCGCGGCAGGTCGGCGGTGTCGGTGCGCGGCAGCACGGGCAGCGGCTCGTCCTCCGGGTCGTCGCGCGGGCGGCTGGGTGCGGGCCTGGTGGCGGTGCCGGAGGTGCCGCGGCCCGATCCGCGTACGGCGGTCCTGAAGGATCCGCGGGTCCCCGAGCGCAAGCGGTTCTGCAGCCGCGCGGACTGCCGTGCCCCGGTGGGGCGGACACGCGGTGAACAGGCGGGCCGGACGGAGGGGTTCTGCGCCAAGTGCGGCCATCCGTACAGCTTTGCGCCCAAGCTGCGGCCCGGTGAGCTGGTGCACGGCCAGTACGAGGTCGTGGGCTGTCTGGCCCATGGCGGGCTCGGCTGGGTCTATCTGGCGATCGACCGCGCGGTCTCCGACCGGTGGGTGGTCCTCAAGGGGCTGCTGGACACCGGCGACGAGGAGGCGCTGGCGGTCGCGATGTCCGAGCGGCGCTTCCTCGCCGAGATCGAGCACGCCAACATCGTCCGGATCTACAACTTCGTGGAGCACCTCGACCGGGGGACGGGCAGCCTCGACGGCTACATCGTCATGGAGTACGTCGGCGGCAAGTCGCTCAAGGACATCGCCAACGACCGGCGCACGCCCCACGGACGGCGCGATCCGCTGCCGGTCGAGCAGGCCTGCGCCTACGGCATCGAGGCGCTGGAGGCGCTCGGCCATCTGCACAGCCGCGGCTTTCTGTACTGCGACTTCAAGGTCGACAACGCCATCCAGCAGCACGACCAGCTCAAGCTGATCGACATGGGCGCGGTGCGCAGGATGGACGACCACGACAGCCCGATCTACGGCACGATCGGCTATCAGGCACCCGAGATCGCCGAGCTGGGCCCCTCGGTCGCCTCCGATCTGTACACGGTCGCGCGCACCCTGGCCGTCCTGACCTTCGACTTCCAGGGCTATACGAACATCTTCGCGGACTCCCTGCCCGATCCGGACAACATCGAGGTCTTCCGCAGCTACGAGTCCTTCTACCGGCTGCTGGTGCGCGCCACGGACCCCGACCGGGCGCGCCAGTTCGCCTCCGCGCAGGAGATGTCCGAGCAGCTGACGGGCGTGCTGCGGGAGGTGGTGGCGCTCCAGTCGGGCGAGCCGCGGCCAGCGCCGTCCACCCTGTTCGGGCCCGAGCTGCGGGCCGTGGACACCGAGTTGATGGCCCCGCGCGAGGGCGACGCTTCGCTGCTGGGCGCGCGCGGAGCGGCGCCCGCACACCGAGAACCGGAAGCCATCGGTCCGCTGCTTCGCCCCCTGGACGTCACCGCCGCCGCCCTCGCGCTCCCGGTACCGCGGGTGGATCCGGGCGACCCCGACGCCGGTCTCCTCGCCGGGCTGTCGACCGCCACCCCCGCCGAACTGCTGAGCGCGCTGCGCTGCGCGCCCGCCGGCGGCCTGGAGGTCCGGCTGCGGGAGCTGCGCGCCCATCTGGAGACCGGCGACCGCACGGCCGCGCAGGCGGTGCTGGAGGCGCTCACGGCGGAGCCGGCCGGGCCGCGGCCCGCCACGGCGGCCGCCGGGGATCTCGGGGAGCCGGGCACCGACTGGCGGGTGGTGTGGCACGGCGGCCTGGTGGCGCTCGCCACCGGGGACCGCGAGCGGGCCGCGCTGGCCTTCGACGCGGTCTACGACGCGTTCCCCGGCGAGCCGGCGCCGAAGCTGGCGCTGGCCGTCTGCGCGGAGCTGCTGGAGCAGTGGGACAACGCCGTGGAGTACTACCGCCTGGTGTGGGCGACCGACCGCAGCTATGTCAGCGCCGCGTTCGGGCTGGCCCGGGTGCGGCTGGCGGCGGGCGACCGCGGGGGCGCGGTCGAGGCCCTGGAGTCCGTACCGGAGTCGTCCATCCACTACACCGCGGCGCGGACCGCGGCGGTCCGCGCCCGGCTGCGGCAGCGTCCGCCGCGCGATTGGCTGCTGGCGGATCTGCGGGCGGCCGCCCAACAGGTCGAAGCCCTCGCGGACTTCGGCCTGGACGCCGAGCGAAGGGAACAACTCCGCACCGAAGTACTGGGCAGCGCCCTGGACTGGGTACTCTCCGGGAGCCACGGTGCCGGCCCGGACGGAGAAGGTGCCGCCGGCAGGCGGCCGGCGCTGCTCGGCAGCCCGCTGGACGAGCGCGGCCTGCGGTTCGGCCTGGAGCGGTCGTACCGGCTGCTGGCGCGGCTGGCGCAGCGTGGTGAGAAGAGGATCGAGCTGGTGGAGCGGGCCAACCGCTTCCGCCCCAGGACATGGGTGTGACATGGGTGTGACTGGGCCGTCCCGGTGCGCGGGGTGCGAGGAACCCCTCGATGCGGGGGACAAGTTCTGCGGTCGGTGCGGCGCCGCTCTCCTGGCGCCGACCGCGCCGTCGGCGTACGGGGCCCCTCCGGGGCACGGGGCGCCCGCCGGGCCGCCGCCCGTACCACCGCTGCCGCCCATGCCGCCGGCGCCGCCCGTACCGCCTGCCCCCGCCGCGCCCGCCGGCCCGCCGCCTCCGGATCCGCAGACCCGGTTGCCGTTCGGTGACGACGCGCGGCAGACGCCGAACGCCCCGGCGGCGCCCGACGCCGCGAAGGCGGCGGACGCGCCGTCCGCCGACCCCCGCGTCGCCGGATACGAGGTGGTCGCCGACGCCGCCGCGGAAGCAGCCGCCGAGGCCGGCGCGCCGAGCGCACGGTCCGATGCGCCGAGCGCACCGGCGCCCGCCCCCGCCCAAGGCGCCCCCGCCCAGGGCACCCCCACCCCGGACGGCCCCGCCTGCCCGGCGTGCCCGTCCGGTCCCGTGGACCCCAACGGCGACTGCGCGCGGTGCGGGCAGCCCCGGCCCCCCGCCCGCGACCACATGGAGAGCGAGCTGGCGGGCCTCGCGGCGGTCAGCGACCGGGGGCACCGGCACCACCGCAACGAGGACTTCTTCGCGCTGCGGGCCACCACGCTGCCGGACGGTACGCCCGCCGTGGCCGCGGTGGTCTGCGACGGCGTCTCCTCCGCGACGCGCCCGGACGACGCGTCCAAGGCGGCGTCGGAGGCCGCGGGCGAGGCGCTGCTGGCGTCGCTGCCGCGCGGTACGCACCCCCAGCAGGCCATGCACGAGGCCGTCCTGGCGGCCTCCGCCGCGGTCGACTCGCTGGCCGCCGACCCGTCCCTGGCGCATGACGAGCACCGTCAGCAGAACGCCCCGGCCTGCACCTTCGTCGGCGCGGTGGTCGGCGGCGGGCTGCTGACCGTCGGCTGGGTCGGCGACAGCCGCGCCTACTGGATCCCCGACGACCGCACGGCGCCGCCCGTACGGCTCACCGAGGACGACTCCTGGGCCGCCCAGATGGTCGCCAACCACCTGATGACCGAGGCCGAGGCGAACGCCGACGAGCGCGCGCACGCCATCACCGGCTGGCTCGGCGCCGACGCGTACGAGGTCGAGCCGCACACCGCGACGTTCAAGCCGGACGGCCCCGGCCTCGTGGTGGTGTGCACGGACGGGCTGTGGAACTACGCCGAGTCCGCGGAGCAGATGGCCGCGGTACTGCCCCACGACGCCCCCACCAGGCCCCTGCACGGCGCCCGCACGCTGGTCACCCACGCCCTCGACGGCGGCGGGCACGACAACGTAACAGTGGCGCTGGTCCCGTTCCCCGCGCCGTCAATGCGGGCAGGATCGGCCTGACCGGACCAAAACCGAACGAGTCGGCCGATGTCTCTCGCGCGGGCGGCGCAACCGGGTCGCGGGGGACAGCGCGCCGGCACCCGGGGGAACGGGGAGTCGGCGAAACTCCTTGCGAAGGTGGTGGGCGTCGCCGACGGGGCGACCGGTACTGTGCGACTGAAGGCGAAGGTCGCCGAGGCGGACGAGATGACTCTTCAAACGCCCTCGACAAGCACCCTTCGCAGCGAGAAACAGCCACAAAGAATCACAGTCAGTACCGACACAATCAGTACCGAGCAGTGCCCCAAAGAAACGGTACGGAGGGGGAAATACCGACATGCCGACCTGCCCGAGCGGCCACCAGTCGGTGGCCGAAGACTGGTGCGAGGTGTGCGGCCAGCGGATGGCGGGTGCTGTCCCCCCGCCGCCCTCCCTGCCTGCCGGCTTCCTGAACACACCGCCCGGCCAGCCCGGCCCGCCACCGGGTCAGGCCGGACCGCCGCCCGGCGGCCCTGGCCCCGGCCCCGCCCCCGGCGGCATGGGTCCCGGCGCTCCTGACGCGCAGGGCGGCCAGGGCGGCTACGGCTTCCCGCCCCCCGCACCCGGTCCCGGCCAACCCGGCCCCGGCACGCAGGGCGGCCAGGACGGTTACGGCTTCCCGCCCCCCGCACCCGGCCCCGGCCAACCAGACCCCGGCCAGGGCGGCCAGGGCGGCTACGGCTTCCCGCCGCCCGCGCCCGGCCCCGGCCCCGGCCAGCCCGGTCCCGGCCAGCAGGCCCAGCCCGAGCTGTGCCCGCAGTGCCGTACCCCGCGTGCGGCGATGGCGCCGTTCTGCGAGGAGTGCCGCTACAACTTCCTCACCAACTCCCCGATGTCCTACGCCCCGGCGCAGGGTCAGCAGCCGGGTCCGCCGCCCGGTATGCCCGGCCCCGGCGGCCAGGGCGGCGGCTACGGCTTCCCGCCGCCCGCACCGGGCCCCGGCCAGCCCGGACCCGGTACGCAGGGCGGCCAGGGCGGTTACGGCTTCCCGCCGCCGCAGCCCCAGCAGCCGCAGCCCCCGCAGCAGGACATGGCGCCGCCCGGCTTCCCCGACCAGCCCGGCCCCGGCGGCTTCCCGGGCCAGCCCGGCCCCGGTGGTTTCCCCGGCCAGCCCGGCCCGCCGCCCGGCATGCCCGGTCCCGGCCCGGCCGGCCAGCCCGGCCCGCCGCCGCAGGGCGTCGACGACTGGACGCTGAACCCGCCGAGCGCCCAGGCCGCGCCCCCGCCCATGGCGCCGCCCCCGCCGCCCGCACCCGGCCCGCAGGCCCCGTTCGAGCAGCAGCCGCCCGCGCCGTTCCCGCCGCAGCAGCCGGCGCCGTACGAGCAGCAGCAGGCCCCGTACGGGCAGCAGCAGGCTCCGTACGAGCAGCAGCCGCAGCCCCCGTTCGAGCAGCAGCAGATGCCGCCACAGCAGGGGCCCGGGCCGGACCAGCAGTGGAGCGGCGGCCCCGGTCAGGGTCCCGCGGCACCGCCGCAGGGTCCGCAGCCGGTCGTCGGCGCCGGCTGGGTGGTGGCGGTCGCGCCGGACCGTGAGTACTTCATGGCGATGATGGGCCGCAGCGGCCCGGAGGCGGCGGGGCTCAACCTGCCCTCGTACTCCCCCGAGCAGGTGCTCCCGCTCGCCAACGGCCAGGTCGCGGTCGGCCGTCGACGCAACAGCACCGGCGAGTCCCCGGACATCGACCTGGGCAGTGCGCCGGAGGACCCGGGCGTCTCGCACCAGCACGCCCTGCTGGTGCAGCAGCAGGACGGCAGCTGGGCCGTGGTGGACCAGAACTCCACCAACGGCACGACGATCAACCTCGGCGAGGACCCGATCCAGCCCTATGTGCCGGTGCCGCTCCATGAGGGCGACCGGGTGCACGTCGGCGCCTGGACGACGCTGACCGTCCGCCGGGGCTGACCCGCCGGCCGCACACCAGGCGAACGCGGGGCGTGATCAACTGATCACGCCCCGCTCCCTTTTGCGGCATCGGATCGTCCTACGACCGAAGTCCTAGCCCGGGCGTCTGCCACCATGGACGGGTGAACAAGATTCCGCGCGGCACGCTTCAGGAGCAGACCTTCTACGAGCAGGTCGGTGGCGAGGAGACCTTCCGCCGCCTGGTGCACCGCTTCTACCAGGGAGTCGCCGAGGACCCGCTGCTGCGGCCGATGTACCCGGAGGAGGATCTGGGTCCGGCCGAGGAGCGCCTCGCGCTCTTCCTCATGCAGTACTGGGGCGGCCCCCGTACGTACAGCGACGGCCGTGGGCACCCCCGGCTGCGGATGCGGCACGCCCCGTTCACCGTCGACCGGGCCGCGCACGACGCCTGGCTGCGGCACATGCGCGACGCCGTGGACTCCCTCGGGCTGTCCGAGGAACACCAGACGCAGCTGTGGAACTACCTCACGTATGCGGCCGCCTCGATGATCAACTCCGCGGACTGAGGAACGCGTCACATCGGGCGGCCCCCGCGCGCCCGACCGCCCGGCCCCGTCACGATCCGGTCAAGGACTCCCGCAATCCGCTCACCGGACACCGCACACTCTGGCAGCATCCGTTCATCTGTTTGGTGCTGTGGGTGGGGTGGGTGCTGCGAGCCTGGCAGGGGGGACCATGGCCGGCTTCGTCTTGGCGCGGGTGCGGGCGCACCGTCTGCTGCTGGCCGCCGCGCTGGTGTCGGTGCTGCTGACCACCACGGTGCTGGCGACGCTCACCGCCTTCTCCGACGCGGTCGGGGACGCCGGGCTGCGCACGACCCTGCGCACGCGCTCGGCGGCGGCCGCCGCGCTCCAGGTGAAGGCCCAACTGCCCGCGGAACAACGGGGGCAGGCCGACCGCGCGGTGCACACGGGAGCCCGGCGGGCCTTCGGCGGTCTGCCGTTCACGGTGCGCACACTGAC
This sequence comes from Streptomyces sp. NPDC033270, assembly GCF_055576575.1. Taxonomy (NCBI): domain Bacteria; kingdom Bacillati; phylum Actinomycetota; class Actinomycetes; order Kitasatosporales; family Streptomycetaceae; genus Streptomyces; species Streptomyces sp. NPDC033270. Next base: position 159,760 of record NZ_JBVIRA010000008.1, on the reverse strand, counting down.
CCGCTCCGGGCCGTACGCGCTGCCCCGCTCGCTCCGGCCACCGCGGGCCCGTAAGGGCGATCCCGATCTGACCCACCTCGCGGCCCTGGACCGCTCCCGCCTCACGCTCACCAAGGGGAGCTGGCCCGCGCCCGCCGCACACGGGCCGCTGCCGATCGCCGTGCCCGAGGCCGCGGCCGCCCGGCTCGGGACCGGGCCCGGCCGGCGGCTGACCCTCGACAACCGGCTGTCCGGGCCCGCCCGCCTGACGGTCGAGGTCACCGGCGTCTACCGGCCCAAGGACCGCACCGACCCGTACTGGAAGCTCGACGACCTCGGCGGTCGCGGGGTGCGCACCCTGGACTTCACCACGTACGGTCCGATGCTCGCCGATCCGGCGGCGTTCCGTGGCGGACCGCTGGTGCAGGACTCGGCCGGCTGGCTCGCCACCGCCGACTTCCGCTCGCTGACCGCGGACCGGCTGGACGCGCTGCGCGCCGCCGCCGGACGGGCCCCCAAGGCGCTGATGGCCGATCCGGCGTTCGGGGGCCGGGCCACCGCCACCACCGATCTGCCCGACGCGCTGGGGCAGTTGCAGCGGGCGCTGCTGGTGAACCGCTCGACGATCCTGATCGTCGCGCTGCAGCTGATCCTGCTCGCCGGGTACGCGCTGCTGCTGGTCGCCCGGATGCTGAGCAGCGAGCGGACCGGCGAGACGGCGCTGCTGCGGGCCCGCGGCGGCTCCCGGCGGCGGATCGCGGGGCTGGCCCTGGCCGAGTCGCTGCTGCTCGCCGCCCCGGCCGCGCTCGGCGCGCCGCTGCTGGCCGGCCCGCTGATGCACCTGCTGGCCGGCGGCGGAGCGCTGGCCCGTATCGGGCTGCCGCTGGACACCCGGCTCACCGCCGCGACCTGGCTGACGGGGGTCGGCGTGGCCCTGGGCTGCGCGCTCGCGGTCGCCGCGCCCGCGCTGCTGCACGGCGGGGGCGACGGTCCGCCGCGGCGGCGGGCGCTGCCCGGCGCCCTCGGGGGCTCCCCCGGGCGGACGGAGTGGCGGGCCTGGGGAAGGACGGGCGCGGACCTCGGGCTGCTGGTGCTGGCCGGGGTCGCGTACTGGCAGCTTCAGCGGCGGACCGCGGGCGGCGACGGGCCGGACGGCGGCGGCAGCGGCGGCGGGGTGCTGACCGGCGACACCGCCGGCCGGCTCGGTATCGATCCCGTCCTGGTGGCCGCCCCGGCGCTGGCGCTGCTCGCCGGAACGGTGCTGACGCTGCGGCTGCTGCCCCTCGCCGCCCGGTTCGCCGAGCGGGGCGCGGCCCGCGGCCGGGGCCTGGCCACGGCCCTGGCCGGCTGGCAGATCAGCCGCCGCCCCCACCGCGGCGCGGGCCCGGTGCTGCTTCTGGTGCTGGCCACCGCGCTGGGCATGCTGGCGATCGGTCAGCGCGCGTCCTGGGACCGCTCGCAGGACGACCAGGCCGACTTCCGGGCGGGCGCGGCGGTGCGTGTACTGGCCGGCAGGACACCGCAGTGGGGACAGGGCGGGGCGTATGCGACGGTGCCGGGGGTGGCCGCGGCGCTGCCCGCCGGGCAGGCCGCCTTGAACCTGTCGGGCGGCCGGACCTCCTCGCTGCTCGCCCTGGACGCCCGGGGGTCGGTGGGGGCGCTGCTGCCGCGCGGCGACCTGATGGGCGGCGGTCCCGACGACAGGTCGGGCCGGGCCGCGGACCGGGTACTGCGGGCGGTGGCACCGCACGACGGCACACCGGTCGGCCTCGAACTCCCCGCGGACACCGACCGCTTACGGCTGACCGTCACTCTGCGCTCCCTGAAGGAGCTGCCGTCCGGGCCGGACGCCACCGGGCACGGCACCGGGCCGGTGCCCGCCACCCTCTCCGCCCTCGTCACCGACCGCTTCGGCGCCCCGTCCACCCTGCCGCTCGGCACACTCGCCGCGGACGGCGCCCCGCACACCCTGGGCGCGGACCTCGCCGCCGCGGCCGGCGCCCCGGCGGGACGCCCGGCCGGCCCCCTGCGGCTGACCGGTCTGGTCGCCGACATGGAGCAGTCGGCCCTCTCCCACCGTCAGCGGCTGACCGTCACCGGCGCCCAGGCCGTCACCGCATCGGGCCGTCACCGCCCCGTGGCCGCGCCCGCCGCCCTGGCCTGGCGGGCGCAGATCACCGGCGGAAGCGGCTCCGCGGGCGAGGAGTCCGGGGGCGAGGCGGGCCGGGCCGAGGTGCCCGCGGGCGGTCTGCTGTCCCAGACGTACGACACCGGCGCCCGGCCGGACGCGTGGAGCGCCGCGGTGACGACGGTGCGGATCACCGCCGCACATCCGAAGCGGCCGCCGCTCGCCGCGGTCGCGACCGAGGCGTTTCTGCGCGACAGCGGCTCGAAGACCGGCGCCACCGTTGAAGTGCCGGTCAACGGGGAGCCGTTGAAGGCGCGGATCGTGGCGGCGGTGCGCGCACTGCCGGCCGGGGCGGACGGCGGTCCGGCCACCACCGGGCTGCTGGTGGACTTCGGCGCCGTCAACGAGGCGCTGGCCGATCGCGGTGCCGCGCCGCTGACCGCGACCGAGTGGTGGCTGCGCCCTGAGCCGGGTGCAGCTGCGAAGGCCGCGAGCGCGCTGCGGGCCCGCCCGGACATCGATCCGGGCCAGGTCCTGGTCCGGGACGAGATCGCCCGGCAGCTGCACGACGATCCGCTGGGGCTCGGCCCGCAGACGGCGCTGATGGCCGCGGCGGCGGTCGCGGTGGCGCTGGCGGCGGTCGGCTTCGCGGTCAGCGCCGCCGGGTCGGTCCGCGAACGGGCCAGGGAGTTCGCCGTGTTGCGGGCCCTGGGTGCGCCGCGCCCGCAGCTGGCCCGGATGATCGCCGCCGAGCAGGGCGTGCTGATCGCGCTTGCGCTGACCGTCGGCGTGGCGCTGGGGACGGTGCTCACCCGGGCGGTGGTCCCGCTGGTCGTGCTGACCCAGGAGGCGGGCCGCCCGGTGCCGCCGGTACTGGTGGAGTTGCCGCCGGGCCAGGTGGTCGCGCTGCTGGCGGCGGTCGCCGCGGTGCCGCTGCTGATCGTCGCGGCCCTCGGGCTGCGCCGCGGCGACCCGGTACGGGCCCTGCGCAGCCAAGGAGCAGCGTGATGAGGACGAGCACGGGGACGGGGACACGGCGGCCGGTGGGTGAGGGCCGGTGAACGCGCTCACCTGGACGGCCTGGCTGCGCGTCCGGCTGCGGACGTCGCGCGCGGCGGCGACGGCGCTGGGGGCGCTGGTGCTGGTGACGGCGTTCCTGGCGGCCGCCTTCCCGCGCGGGGTCGAGGCGTACGAGACGCGCGGGGTGCGCCATGCGATCGGCTCGGCGCCGCCCGGCGACCGGACGGTGGAGATCTCCGTCTCGCCAGCCGATGTGCCCGGCACCGACCCGGCGGCCGCCTTCGCCGCGGCCGAGGCCGACCGCCAGGACCGGGCGCTCCAACGGCAGTTCGCCGCCCCGCTGCGGATCACGGCGGGCGACGGCGTCCACGGTGTCCGCACCACCAAGCCGCTGACCGCACACGATCCCCGGCTGCCCCGGCCGGACGGCGTCGCCCCCGCCCTCTCGCTCCGGGCGGTATCCGGTCTCGCCCGGCACGCCACGCCCACCAAGGGCCGGCTGCCGCGGGGCGCGGCCCCCGGAGCGCACACCCTGGAGGCGGCGGTGACCGTCGCCACCGCGCGGACGCTGGCCCTGCGCGTCGGCAGCGAACTGCATCTGGACGACCTGACCCTGCGGATCTCGGGTCTGCTCACCCCGCGTGCCCCGGACAGCGCGTACTGGGCCGTGGACCCGGTGCTGACCGCCGCCCGCAGGGACGTGTCCCCGGGGCCGCCGTCGAAGAGGTTCTGGCACGCCGGTCTGCTGCTGGCGCCCCAGGACGGCCCGGCGCTGCTGTCCACCGAGGGCGCACCGGAGAAGTTCTGGCGCTACCCGGTCGACGTGAGCACACTGACCGCCCAGGACGCTCCGCTGCTGCACGCCCGGCTGCTCTCCCTCGAACACGGCGCGGCGCTCGCCCGGCTGCGCGCGGTGGCGGGCGGCGGCGCGCTGGTCGACAGCTCGGTGGACGGCCTGCTGGACGGCTTTGCCCGGTCGCGGACGGCGATCGCACCGGTCATCGCGGTGGCCGCGGCCGGGATCGGCACCGTCGCCTGCGTCGTCCTGCTGATGTCCGGTGCGCTGACGGCGGCCCGGCGGCGGCCGGAGCTGGCGCTGCTGCGGGCCCGCGGCGCCTCGCTGGCCTCGCTGACCGGGCAACTGGCGGCGGAGACCGCCGTGGTGGCGCTGCCCGCGGCGGCGGCCGGCGGCGGGCTGGCGCTGGCGCTGCTGCCCGGCGAGGGGGTCTGGCCCTCGCTGGCGGCGGCGGCCGGGGCCGCTCTGCTGGGCACGCTCGCCCTGCCGCTGCGGGCCGCCGCCGCCCACCGGCGCCCGCGCCCCACCGAACGCGCCGACCTGGCGCACGCCCGCCCCTCCCGGCGCCGTACGGTCGCCGAACTGACCGTGCTGGTACTGGCGGCCGGCGCGGTGGTGGCGCTGCGCCGCCGCGGCACGGCGGCCGGCGGCGGGGTGGACGCCCTGGTCAGCGCCGCCCCGGTACTCGTCGGCGTGATCGCCGCGCTGCTGCTGATGCGGCTCTATCCGCTCCCGCTGCGGCTGGCCGCCCGCCCCGCCGCCCGCGGCTCGGGGCTGACCGGCTTTCTCGCGCTGGCCCGCGCGGGCCGCGCGCCGGCCGCCGCCGGGCTGCCCCTGCTCGCGCTCCTGGTGGCGCTGACCACCGCGTCCTTCGGCGGCTCGGTGCTCGCGGGCATCGACGCGGCCCGCGACCACGCGGCGCTGACCGCGGTGGGCGCCGAGGCCCGCATCGTCGGTGACCGGCCCCTCCCCCGGGACCTCGGGCGCGCCGTCGCCAAGGTGCCGGGCGTCGAGGACGCGGTGGCGATACGGATCGCCGTCCAGGCCGCCGACGACGGTGGCCCGCCCCTCTACCTGGTCATCGCCGACGCCGAGGCGTACTCCCGGCTCGCCCGCGCCACCGGACTGGGCGCCTTCTCCGCCCGGGAGCTGGCCGACCCCGGCGGCGACCGGCCACTGCCGGCGATCGTCTCCCCCCGCGTCCTGGCCCGGTTCGGGCACGCCCCGATGGTGCTGCAGCCGGACTTCGGGCAACTCGTCGTCCGCCCCACGGCGGTGCGCGCCGACACCCCGGCCCAGCCCGGCGGCGACTTCGTCCTGATCAACGCGGAAAGCGTGGCGCGCCGCCACCCGGACACCTACGCCGAACCCGCCAACGGCCCCGCCGTCCTGCTGCTGTCCGGCCGCCGGCTGGACACCGAGGCGCTGCGCGCCACCGTCCGCGCGCACACCCCGGCGTCGCTGACCGCCCGGCTGGCGCTGCGCTCCGCCGAACGCGCGCGGCTCGCCGATCCGCCCCTCCAACAGGGCGCGCAGCGCCTGTACACCGCCGCCGTCGCGGCCGGCGCCGGATTCGCGTTGCTGGCCCTGCTCCTGGCGCGCCTCCAGGCCGCCCCGCAGCAGGCCCACCTGCTGTCCCGGCTGCGCGCGATGGGCCTGACACCCGCTCAGGGACGGCGTCTGATGGTCCTCGAAGCGCTGCCACCGGCGCTGCTGGCGGCGCTCGGCGGCGCGCTGGCCGGCGCCGCCACGATCCGGTTGCTGCGCCCCGGTATGGACCTCACCGCGCTCGCCCTGGCCGGGGCGACGGGGGACGCGCCGGACACCGTACGGCTGCAGTCCGATCCCGCGTCGCTGCTGCTGCCGTCGGCGGGCGTGGTGGCGCTGGCGCTGGCGGTGGCACTGGTCCAGGCCTGGCTGAGCGAACGGCGACGCGAGCGCACCGAGTGGAGAATGGGGGATCTGGGATGACCACACCGTCCGACCACGGCGAGGACGCCTCCGCGGCGGCTGGCGCCGGGGCGCCCGCAGGGCCGGCGAGCCTCGCCGAACTGGAGCGGCGCGCGGCGGCCCGGCGCCGACGCCCCGCCTACGGGCACGACGCGCTGATCGCCTGCGACCGGCTGGTACGGGTCTTCACCACCGACGGCGTCGAGGTGCAGGCCCTGCAGGGGCTCGATCTGCTGGTCGCCGAGGGCGAGTTGATGGCGCTGGTCGGCGCGTCCGGCAGCGGCAAGTCCACGCTCATGAACATTCTGGCCGGTCTGGACGTGCCGACCGCCGGCGCCGCCAAGGTCGCCGGCCGCGATCTGCTGACGATGGACGCCAGGGCCCGGCTGGGCTACCGCCGCGAGGTCGTCGGCTTCGTCTGGCAGCAGACCGCCCGCAACCTCCTGCCGTATCTGACCACGTTGCAGAACGTCACGCTGCCGATGCAGCTGAGCGGCGGCCGGCGCCGGGCGGCCCGTACGAAGGCCGCCGAGCAGCTGCTGTCGATGCTCTCCCTGGACCACTGCCGGGACCGCCGGCCGCACCAGCTCTCCGGCGGTGAGCAGCAGCGCACCGCCATCGCGGTGGCGCTGGCCAACACCCCGTCGGTACTGCTGGCCGACGAGCCGACCGGCGAGCTGGACTCGCACACCGCCGAGCAGGTCTTCACGGCCTTCCGCACCGCCAACGAGGAGCTGGGCACCACGATCGTGATCGTCACCCACGACCAGGCGGTGGCGAGCGAGGTGCGGCGCACGGTCGCGATCCGCGACGGCCGTACGTCGTCCGAGGTGCTGCGGCGCACCGAACGGGACGCCGCGACGGGCCGGGAGTCCCTGGTCGCCCGCGAATACGCGATGCTCGACCGCGCGGGCCGCCTCCAGCTGCCGGCCGAGTACACCGGCAGCCTGGGCATGGAGCATCGTGTCCTGCTGGAGCTGGAGAGCGACCACATCGGGGTGTGGCCGGACCGGCCGGCCCACGCGGGACGTGCGGAGGGGGATTCTGGGGAGGTGCCTGGTCAGGGACCTGGGCAGGCGCGGGATCCCGGGGGCGCTCGGCGCGCGGACCGGGATTCCTAGGAGCGGCGAGGGGCGGACGGCCCCCGCCCCCTCAGACCGGCGTGACCGTGAGCCCCGACAGGCCCGTGAGCCCGGCCGGTCCCCCGGTCCGTACGGCGATCGATCCGTACGGGGTGCTCAGCCGCAGCCAGCCGCCCGCGGAGAGCAGGCTCAGCGGCGGGGCTGCGGGCCGCTCGTGCTGGGCGCCGGCGGTGGTGGGGCCGCCGGCCAGCGCCCCGGTCCGCACCGGTCGCAGAAAGCCCAGCGACTGGGCGGCATGCGCGGCACGCAGCGGGAGGTGGGTGTCGCCGAGGGTGCGCGACCAGATCTCCCGGCCGATGCGGTCGCGTTCGGCGCGGGTGCGGTGCTGCGGCGGCAGCGCCTCGTCACGGGCCCGGAACTCGGCGACCGCGGCGGCCACCGCGCGCACCAGCGCCTCGGGCGCCGGCAGTCCCGGCACCCGCTGCCAGCCGCCGCGCGGCGGCAGCAGCCCGGTCCACGGCGGACCCGTGACGGCGGCGGGCACGGTCAGCGTCCCCGCCGACTCCTCGATGCCTTCGAGGAGTTCACCGGCCGAGACGGTGGTGTCCAGGTCGACGTCCCCGGCGAGCCGGGCGGTACGGATCGCCAGCACCTCGAAGGACGGCGGGCGGCCGAAGACGGCCAGCACCCCGCCGCCGGCCTGGAGCCGTACCGCCGCGGCGCGGTCGTAGTGGATCAGCCGGGCGAGGAAGGCGGCGAGGTCCGCCGCCTCCCCGGCATCGGCCAGATGCAGCGCCGTCATACCGCGACGGTTCCCTCCTGACGCGACGCGTCGTCCAGATACTCCTTGAGGATGGCCTTCTCCTCCGCGCTGAGGCGCCGCGGACGGCCCTCGGCGAAGTCGAACGGGACGACGACGGTCGCGGCCCGCGCATAGAGCGCGTCCTCGTCCTTGACCTCGTAGCCGACCGTCAGCGACGCGGCGCTGAGCCTCGTCACCCACAACTCGACGGTCACCGGGTGGTGCCGGTGCACCAGCGGCCGCAGATAGTCGATCTCGTGCCGGGCGACGACCGAACCGCCCTTGAACGACGGGCTGCCGCCCCCCGGCGCCAGCCGGCGCATGAAGTCGATCCGCGCCTCTTCGAGGTAGCGGACGAAGACCACGTTGTTGACGTGGCCGAACGCGTCCATGTCCGACCAGCGCAGGGGGCAGGAGTAGAGGTGACGCACGACGGTCAGCCCCGGGTGAGCTTCTTGTACGTGGCGCGGTGCGGGCGGGCGGCGTCCGCGCCGAGCCGCTCGATCTTGTTCTTCTCGTACGACTCGAAGTTGCCCTCGAACCAGAACCACTTGGAGTCGCCCTCGTACGCCAGGATGTGGGTGGCGACGCGGTCGAGGAACCAGCGGTCGTGGGAGACGACCACGGCGCAGCCCGGGAACTCCAGCAGCGCGTTCTCCAGCGAGGACAGGGTCTCGACATCGAGGTCGTTGGTCGGCTCGTCGAGGAGGAGCAGGTTGCCGCCCTGCTTGAGGGTGAGCGCCAGGTTCAGGCGGTTGCGCTCACCACCGGAGAGCACCCCGGCCGGCTTCTGCTGGTCCGGGCCCTTGAAGCCGAACGCGGAGACATACGCCCGCGAGGGCATCTCGACGTGGCCGACGTTGATGTAGTCCAGCTCGTCGGAGACCACGGCCCACAGGGTCTTCTTGGGGTCGATGTTCTCGCGGCTCTGGTCGACGTAGGAGATCTTGACGGTCTCGCCGACCTTGATGTCACCGGAGTCCGCGGTCTCCAGACCCTGCAGCATCTTGAACAGCGTGGTCTTGCCCGCGCCGTTCGGGCCGATGATGCCGACGATGCCGTTGCGGGGCAGCGTGAAGCTCAGGTCGTCGATCAGGACCTTCTCGCCGAAGGCCTTGTTGAGCTTCTCGACCTCGACGACGACGTTGCCCAGACGCGGGCCCGGCGGGATCTGGATCTCCTCGAAGTCCAGCTTCCGCATCTTGTCGGCCTCGGCGGCCATCTCCTCGTAACGCGCCAGACGCGCCTTGGACTTGGCCTGCCGCCCCTTGGCGTTGGAGCGGACCCAGTCGAGCTCTTCCTTCAGGCGCTTGGCACGCTTGGCGTCCTTCTGGCCCTCGACCTTCAGACGGGTCTGCTTGGTCTCCAGGTACTTGGAGTAGTTGCCCTCGTAGCCGTGGGCGCGGCCGCGGTCGAGCTCCAGGATCCAGCCGGCGACGTTGTCGAGGAAGTACCGGTCGTGGGTGACGGCGACGACGGTGCCGGGGTACTTGGCCAGGTGCTGCTCCAGCCACTGCACGGACTCGGCGTCCAGGTGGTTGGTGGGCTCGTCGAGCAGCAGCAGGTCGGGGGCCTCCAGCAGCAGCTTGCACAGCGCGACCCGGCGGCGCTCACCACCGGAGAGGTTGGTGACCGCCCAGTCGCCGGGCGGGCAGCCCAGCGCGTCCATGGCCTGCTCCAGCTGGGTGTCCAGGTCCCACGCATTGGCGTGGTCGAGGTCCTCCTGGAGCTTGCCCATCTCCTCCATCAGCGCGTCGGAGTAGTCGGTCGCCATCAGCTCGGCGACCTCGTTGAAGCGGTGCAGCTTGCCCATGATCTCGGCGGCGCCGTCCTGGACGTTCTGCAGCACGGTCTTGGACTCGTCCAGCGGCGGCTCCTGCAGGAGCATGCCCACGGTGTAGCCGGGGGAGAGGAAGGCGTCACCGTTCGACGGCTGCTCAAGACCGGCCATGATCTTCAGCACCGTGGACTTACCGGCGCCGTTGGGACCCACGACACCGATCTTCGCGCCCGGCAGGAAGCTCAGCGTCACGTCATCAAGGATGACCTTGTCGCCGTGCGCCTTGCGCGCCTTGCGCATCGTGTAGATGTACTCAGCCAAGAGAAACCGTCCGGCAGATTGGATCGAAAAGGGTTTGTGAGCGGCACCGCCCGGGGCCTTCGTAGGACAGGGCCGAGGGAGGGCAGATACACCCCATCTTGCCGTACGTCCATCCCTGGAAGGAAACGGGTGCCATCGGGTGGACGCCCGTGGCCCCGGAGCCGTACAACGCTCCGGGGCCACGGGATGTTCCTCGACCACCGCCCGGTCACCGGACGGTCGCCGATTGTTACTGGGCGGGCGTGCCGGTCTTCTTCTTACGGAGGAAGAACACCGCGGCGCCGCCGACCACGACCAGGACGGCCGCGATGCCCGCGATCATCGGCGTGGCATTGCTGGAGCCGGTCTCGGCGAGGTCGCCGTGGCCGCCACCGGTGCTGCCGCCGACCGAGGCCGGGCTGGGCTGCGGGGAGGGCTTGCCGCCGCCGCTACCGGCGGTCTTGCAGTCCAGGACACCGGTGAAGGTCTTCTTGAAGCCGCCCGCACCCTTGATCGTGATCTCGTACGGCTGGTCCTCGGCCACCGGGACGGTCACGGTCTGCGACTTGCCCGGGGCGACCTCGTACTGCTTGCCGGACAGCTGGAAGCCGAACGCCTCGTCGCCCTTGTTGGTCGCCGTGACGTCCACGCCGCCCTTGGCGCAGTTCTTCTCGGCGGTGATCGCCGGGATGGCGCCCTGCTTCTTCCAGGAGACCGTGGCGGCCGCGGAGACCGTGGACTCGCTGGAGCCGGCCAGGATCTGGGTCTGGCTCTTGGCGTGCTCACCGATGCCGGTGAAGGCACGGCCGACCGGGACCTTGGTGGCGGCCTGCGCGGTCAGCGAGGTGCTGCCGTCCGCGGCGCCCTTGGGCACGTCGAAGAAGAGCTGGGTGCCGTCGGTGGCGCTGGTGACCGGCTTGCCGTCCTTGCCCACGACCTTGACGCCGGCCGGCACGTCGGCGGCCGGGGAGATCGTGACGCTGTCGGCGTTGGTGCGCACGGTGACCGGGCCGAGCTTGCTGCCGGACTTGCCGGACACGGCCGGCGGGTCCAGCGTCAGCGAGGCCTTGGGCTCGGCGACGTTCTGCGCGTTCTTCTCCAGGAAGTCGGCGAGCTTCTCGGCCGCCGGGTCGACCGCGTCCACCTTGGCGTGGTCGGAGAAGCGCCAGATCGCGACCTGGGTGCCGGCCGCGGCGGTCTTCTCGGTGAGATTCCCGGCACCGGCCTTGGCGGCGAGCGCGGCCAGGTCGTTCACCTGCGGGTAGGAGTTCTGCAGGATCCAGCGGATCTTGCCGGCGTCCCCGTTGTTGTGCAGCGACGAGGCGCTCCAGGGCACTTCCTGGTACTTCGCCTGCTGCTGCGTCGGGTTGTGGATGTCGATGCAGTACGTCTGGAGGGTGCCGCCGTTGTCGACCGACATCTCGAAGAGGCCGGCGCCGACGCGCTGGTCCCCGCCCTCGTTGTGCACGACCGCCTGGTCGAAGGTCTTCAGACCACCGAGCGTGGCGGTGGCACCCCCATGCACGGGGGTCGTCTCGTCCGCCGCGGCAGTGCCCGCGGTGGCTATCGCACCGGCCGCGACCAGGCCCGAGGCCACGACCGCGGCGGCAAGGCGGGCTGCGCCCCGCCCCTTCATGGAAAGCATGAATTTCCCCTCTGGGCGAGGCGGTCGAGTGGGGAAGATGCCTCGCCGAAAAGATCCCAAAGAACTCAGCAGCCGAACGTCAGCCCCCGTGAGCCCCCGTGAGTACGTGTCGGATCTTATGGAGCGGGCGCATCAGGGTCCCCACTAATGGCATCTCATAAGCGATCCGAATCGCAATCGTTACCGACATCAAGCACCCTGACCTGGCATTATCGACAAATCCCTGATCACTTTCAGGGTACTGACGCCGTCTGTGGCGAATTGCCCGCATCCCGGGGAACCGATGCGGCGCCGACGGGCAACGGGGTTTCCTGCGGGTGTCGTTGGCGCGGGACCGGAGGGCGCGGCTTCGGCTGCGGCTGCGCCTGCTCAGGTGACTTGGGCCGCGGGTGCGGCTGCTCAGGTGACTCGGACGGCGGGTGCGGCTGCGCCTGCTCGTCCGGCTGCGGTGGTGGTGTGCTCCGCGGCACGAGGTCCCCTCCCGTGCGCCCCGCGCGCGGAACTCTGCGGAACGCCGCGGTGCCGCGCGAGAGATCGTGACCGATCGCCACGGCGTCGACCTCGGCCGAGAACCAGCGCTGCCCGCCCCGCTCGGCGGACTGCTCCCCTTCGCGCAGCCGCAACCGTCCCTGGACCACGAGCGGTTCGCCCACCGCCACCGACGCGGCGACGTTGTCCGCCAGCGCGCGCCACGACCGGACCGTGTAGAAACTCGTCTCCCCGTCCGCCCAGCGCTCCTGCGCCTTGTCCCACCGCCGGGACGTCGCCGCCAGCCGGAACCTCGCCACCGTCACGCCCGCCGTCGTCTGCCGGTGCTCCACCGCCGTCGCGGCGTTGCCCACCAGCGTCACCATCGTGTCGTTCACGGAACACGCCTCCCCCGCGTCCTGCGCGCTCGCCCTGTGCCGCGTGCGCTGCGTTGCTCTCATGCTGCACGGATCCGGCGCGGCCCGCGGCGGCCTGTGGACGGGCGGCCGAGTGTGGACAACTCGGCCACCCGTAAGGGGGGTCAGGCGCCCGACGCCACCGCGTACTGCTCGCGCACCTCCCGATAGCGCAGCAGCTCGGCGGCGACCGGCTCCAGCACCCGGGCCCGCCCGCACCCGGCCGCCGCACCGCGCAGCCGCCGCTCGGCGTCCTGCCCGTAACGCCTGGCGGGGCCGCGCGCCACCACCTTGCACAGCCACAGCAGGGCCGGTCCGCCCACCGAACCGATGACCGCGAGCAGCAGCCCGAAGAGCCAGGCCGTCGCGCCGACCACACCGGTGAGCGCACCCAACAGCCACAACACCCCGACGACTTGGAGTGCGGACAGCATCCCCTGCAACGTGGCGGCCACCGTCCACCAGCGCGGCTTCACCACCGGCCCGGCCCGCAGCGCCCCCTCGGCGTCGGCGGCCACCTTGTCCAGCGCCTCCGGCAGGCCGTACGCGCCCCGTTCCGCGGCCTCGCGGACCGCCTGCGCCCACGGCGCCGGCAACCCGTGCGCCGCCTCACCGGCAACGGCCCGTACGGCCTGCTCCACCACGGGCCGCGCCGCCGCCCGGCCGTCCCCCGCCGCATCACCGGCCGCCCCGAGGCCGACCACCGCCCTGGGGGCCCGGCTCCTTCCCCGCCGGCCCCGCATCCGCGCCCACGGCGACCCGCACGCGCGCTCCGCGTGACGCAGCCAATCGCGTTCCGCCGCCCGCCCGGTGGCCACCGCCCCCACCGCCTCGGCCACCCGGTCGTCGAACTCCTCCCGGGCCCGCTCCGTCAGCCCGACCTGGCTGCGCGCCACGTACACCGACCGCAACCGCTCGGCCGCCGCATCGACATCGGCCGCCAGCCGCCGGTCCGCCGCCCCCCGTTCCGCGACGAACTGCGCGAGCGCCTCCCGTAGTTCCCCCACGCCCTGGCCGGTCGCGGCGGACAGGGTGAGCACCGCCGCCCCGGGCTCCCCGTGCTCGCCGAGCGCGAGTCCGTCCTCGTCCAGCAGCCGGCGCAGGTCGTCCACCACCTGGTCCGCGGCGTCCCCCGGCAGCCGGTCCACCTGGTTGAGGACGACGAACATCACCTCGGCGTAGCCCGCCAGCGGCCGCAGATACCGCTCGTGCAGCACCGCGTCCGCGTACTTCTCCGGGTCCACCACCCAGATCACCGCGTCCACCAGCTCCAGCATCCGGTCCACCTGGGCACGGTGCTCGGTGGCCGAGGAGTCGTGGTCGGGCAGATCGATCAGGATGAGTCCGCCCAGCCCGGCGCTGCCGTCCGCGGGGGTGTGCCGACGGTGCGCGGGCACGCCCAGCCGGTGCAGCAGGCCCTCCGCGCCCGGCCCGCCGCCCGGCCACACGCAGGCCACCGGGTCGGCGGTCGTCGGCCGCCGTGGGCCGACCTGCGAACGGTGCGCTCCGGCCAGCGCGTTGAACAGTGACGACTTGCCGCTGCCGGTGGCCCCGGCGATGGCGACGACGGTGTGCTCACCGGACAGCCGATACCGCTCGTCGGCCACCTCCAGCACCCGGCCCGCCGCCTCCAGCGTCCGCCCGTCCAGCCGCGTCCGCGACAACGCGATCAACTCCCGCAACGCCTCCAGCCGCCCCCGCAACCCGCCCCCGGCGGCCCGCGGCCCCCCGTCGGCGACCCAGCGGTAGCCGCCCCCGCCCTCCCCGGGCGAAGGGCCCCACGATCCGTCGCACGACGCGTCATGCGACGCCGACTCGGCGCATGCTCCGGCGCCCGAACCGGCGTGCGCGCCGACGTATGACGGCATACGCGCCCCGGCGAGCGAAGCCCCACGCGAGGCGGTACGAACGCCGCCTGACCCGACGCCCCCATCGATGCGCGAGCCGGCGGGCGAACCCGTGCCGTGCCCGCCGCGTGCATCGACGGACGAGGTGGTGCGCGAGAGCGCGCGGGACCCGACGCGCGACCCGGCCCGCGGCGCGCCACACGATGCGGCGCCCGATACGCCATCCGATGCGTCCTGCGCCTCGACGCATGACTCACCACCCACTTCCGCACCCCCTGCCACACCACCCGGTGCGGGCCCGTCGGCCGACGGCTCCGCCCCGGCCTCGTCCCCGCCCCGCCGCACACCCGGCCTGGGCACTCCCACCTCCCGCACCCGCCGCGCGATCAACCCGTCATCCCACGCCCGCCCCTCTGCTCTCCCCGCCGGCCCCACCCCACCAGCCTCCTCACCTCTCACATCCTCCCCTCGCGCACCCTCTCCGTCCGCCCTCACCGCACCCGCCCGCTCCCCCGTCTCCTCCTCCCCGGTCCCGTCCCTGCCGCTCTCCTGTTCCCCGGCCGCCCGGCCGATCCCCGCTCCCGGCCCCGTCACCGTCGATCCGCTCACCCCGACACCTCCTCCTTCGCCATCTGAAGCCCCAGCCCGCCCCCGGGCACCGCACCCACCGCCATCTCCTCCCGCTCCCGCCGCTGCTCCGGCTCCCCCCGCTTCCTCGTCCCCCTCTGCCGCTCCCGCTGCAATACGGACACCGCGGCGATCAGCTCGGCCTGCTGTTCCGGCGGGACGGTGAGCCGGTCCAGCGGCGCCAGCCGCCGCTCGCGCTCACCGTCCAGCGCACGCTCCAGATAGGTGGTCAGCAGCCGCCCGCCCCGCTCGCAGAGCCGTAGCGCGGCCTGCGCTCCCAACAGGTCGGCGAGGTTCTCGCCCGCCGTACGGGCGCGCCGCCCGCCGAGCAGCTCGGCGGCCAGCAGGGCTGCCGATTCCTCCGGCTCCACCGAGCCGACCCGGTCGCCGGCCTGGCCGCCGCGCGCCTCACGGGTCTCCTCCTCGGCCAGCTCCTCCAGGCACCGCCGCCAGCGACGGACGATCACCCCCAGGCGCCCGGCCGCACCCGCCGCGCCCGCGGCGGCCGTCAGCGAGACCTCCGCCGCCGCGGGATCGCGCCGCCAGGCGTCCGCGGCCCGCTCGTCGGCCTCCTCGACGGCGCAGGTCAGCAGCGAGGCGAGCCCATGGGTCAGCGCGTCGAGCAGCTCGTCCGGCCGGCCGCCGAGCCCGTGGTCACGCCAGTGGGCACGGGCGTCCCCGGCCAGCACCTCCCCGGCCGCGATCTCCCGCCGTACCCGCATCGCGGCCCGCTCGTACGCCTCCTCGACCCGTCCGGTCAGCCTCAGCGCCGCGGCGTGCTGAGCGGCGGCGGCCCCGGCCAGCGCGGGCAACCGGCTGCCCAGCGAGGTGATCACGCCGGCGGCGGTACGTTCCGCGGCGGCGACGCGGGCCACGGGGTCCTGGGCGTGCCGCTCCAGCCACTCCCGCAGCGCCGCGACGGCCGTGGCCGGCAGCAGTCCGCTCCCGCCGCCCGCCGACTCGGGCAGCTCGGGAATGGTGAAGCGCGGCACCTGGCCGAGCCCGGCGCGCTGCAGGAGTTCGGCGTACCGCCCGGAGATGTCGGTGGCGATCTGATGCGGCACCCGGTCCAGCACGGTCACCAGCGTGACGTCGTACTCCTTGGCCGTACGCAGCAGATGCCAGGGCACCGCGTCCGCGTAACGGGCGGCCGTGGTGACCAGCACCCACACATCCGCCGCACAGATCAGCTCGGCGGCCAGCTCCCGGTTGCGCGCGACCAGCGAATCGATGTCGGGCGCGTCCAGCAGCGCCACTCCGCTGGGCACCGCCGCATCCGCCTCGATCCGCACCGTCAGCGCCCCGGCCTCCCCCGCCGCTCCCCGCCCTCCCCCCTTCCCCTTCTCTTCTTCCTCCCCCGTCCCGCCATACCCCCCATACACACCCGCCGCCCCGGCCCCCTCCCTCTCGTACTCCACCCCCCTCTCGTACTCCCCCTCACCGCCGTCGTCCTGCTCGGGCACCCACACCCGGGTGAGCTGCGGCAGCACCCGCGGCCCGGCGAACCAGTGGACGTCGTCCGGATGGCAGACCAGCACCGGCGTACGGGTCGTCGGACGCAGCACTCCGGCCTCCGAGACCCGTCGCCCCACCAGCGAATTCACCAGCGTGGACTTGCCCGCCCCGGTCGATCCCCCGATCACCGCGAGCAGCGGGGCCTGAGGAGCGTGCAAGCGGGGAATCACATAGTCGTCGAGCTGGGCGAGCAGCTCGTCCCGGTTTCGCCGGGCACGGGCCGCGCCCCTGAGTGGCAGCGGAAAGCGTGCGGCATCGACGCGGTCGCGCAGAACGGACAGTGCGTCGATCAGCCGGGGTCGTACGTCCAAGGTCGCCACATGTGCAGAATGCCCAATTTCGTTGGGTTTTTGAAGCGTATACCCCCTCGTGCGCGCCGCAAGAACCCCCACAGAACGGGACGAGTGACGCATGGGACGATCGCGACAAGCGAGACGCAGGCATAACGAGTGCACAACACCCGACGCACGAGACGCCAAAAGCGGTGCAGGATTCGTACCTGCCTGCGATTATCGGGACCGCTTCACCGAACCTCCACAACGTGCCACGGAGGTGAAGCAACCGGGACGAGGCACCCGGACCTCTATCCTTGTCCGCGGTCCGTGATCCACGCCCACACCGGCCCCCGTAGCTCAGTGGATAGAGCAGGTGCCTTCTAAGCACTTGGCCGCAGGTTCGAGTCCTGCCGGGGGCGCTCCGCAAGACCCTCCTCTTGGGAGGGTCTTTTTGCTGTTCAGAGGGTGTTTGGTGGCTTCGGCGGGCCGTCGGACGCCGGGGCGGACGAGGCGGATCCGGTCGGCTGGAGCCGGTCCGGGGCGGGTTTCGGCGGCTGTTCTTCCCGAAAACCTCCCGAAACTTCGCCGTGCCCGGCGGCATGAAGCGCCCGGCTTCCGAGGACCGAGCCGGCCCGGTGCAGTCGCAGCGCTCGCGGGCGTCGCCGGTGTCACCGCCAAGAGCGCCGCCGCGGCAGAGCCCAGCCGGCCAGCAGCGAGCCGGAGAGCCCGGGAGCCGGAGTGATGCCGCCGGCCGCGCCTGGCCAGGGTGATCGCGGAGTGCGGCGGGCGCAGTCAACAGGAGGTGACAAGTGGGGCCGTCCGATCCCCCGGTGATACGCGTGCCGGGAGCCGGGAGCCGACGTTCGGGCTGTCAGCGGACTGGCTGCTGGCGGATGGCAAACCGTTCGTGGACGGGCTCGTGCTGTCGCATCCGGAACAGTTGGAGCGGTTGCGCCGCGCATGCCCTGGAGCGGAGAAGGCAGCCGTACTCGCCGGGGACCCCTGTTTCGACCGCATGCTGGCCGCCCGCCCCTACCGGGAGCGGTTCCGGCGCGCTCTGGGGCTGCGCCGCGGACAGCGACTCGTCGTGCTGAACTCCACCTGGAACCCGGAAGGCCCCTTCGGGAACGGCGGTGACCAAGACGTCCTGCCCAGCTTGTTGCCTCGGCTCGCGGCCGAGCTGCCGGCCGACGAGTACCGCCTCGCAGCCGTACTGCACCCGAACATCTGGTACGGGCACGGCCCGGGCCAGATCCGCGTGTGGCTGGACCGAGCCCGCCGCAGTGGGCTGACCCTGATCGATCCTGTGCACGCCTGGCGCCAGGCCCTCCTGGCCGCAGACGTCGTCCTGGGAGATTTCGGGGCGGTCACCTACTACGCCGCGACACTGGGCTGCCCCGTCCTACTGGCGGCCGCCGGGGAGGAACGGCTGGACCCTGACGCACCGCTCACGGCGTTCGTCCGAGACGCTCCGCGGCTCAACCCGCAGGGTCCGTTGCGCGAACAGCTCGAAGAACTGCTGGCACGACACCGACCGCTCGCCGGGCCTGCCGAGTTCACCACCTCGGCCCCCGGAGCTTCGGCGAAACTGCTGCGGCGTCACTTCTACACGCTGATGGACCTCCCACCCGAGCCCGCGGATCCCGCGCTGCTGGAGCCGCTGCCCTTGCCGCGGTACGGCCCCCCACTGCGTACCCATCCGCTGGATGTCCGTACCCGTGTTCGCGGTATCGCCGCCGCAGAGGCCCGGAACAACAGCTCCCGAGAAGTACTGGCCCCTCACGCAGGCTCCTCGCCGCCCGGCGACCGGGGCTCCCCGCTTCCTACGCCCCCCCCCGGCTGATTTTGTGGCCCGGGTGAGCGGGGGATCAAAAGGTCTGCGGAGCCTGCGACTTCAGCCAGCACACGTGCCAGGTCGGCCAACGCCTGCCGGGAGACACGAAGCTGCTCCCGGAGCTCGGCTTCGTGTTCCCACCCCTGCTCATGCGTCCGAGGGGCTACGCCGGCCGGTCTGGCTGCCTCATGTTCGGCGAGAGCGGGGTGCCAGCGTGTCAGAAGGGGACGTACGACCGCGTTGAGGACTGTCACTGCCAGCGAGCCGAAGGTGATCTCGCCTTGCCGGCTTCGGGGTGCGACGTCCGGACCGTAGCGGCGCAGGATTTCGCGTGTGGTGTTGAAGAGCGTGTAGTGCGAGGAGAGCGCTTCGCGCAGGATGCCTTCTGCCGGACCGAGTTCGATCACGCTCACGCGTGTGATCAACTCGACGTACAGCTCCCAGGCCGCTTTCCGTTCGGCGTCATCCGGGCGCCACGTGCCGCTGATCTCTCCGACGAACGGCACCGTGAACTTGACGGCCACCTCCGCCGGTCGGCCCACGCCTTTCCTCCTCGGCACGCATTCCCCCCACGTCACGTCGCCCCCCAGCCTGGCCCGCCACGATACTGGACCGGATCATCGGTCCGGCAGACTGCCTTTGGACCAACGTAACGAGAAGGGAATGGGATGGATCGGCAGACGGGCGAGGAGGACTGGGACGTCTTCATCAGCTACAGCCGTTCCGACGCCGACCTGCTGGAGCCCCTGGTCCCCGCTCTGCGTCGCCGTGGACTGCGGGTGTTCGTGGATGACACCTCAGTCGAGGATTTCGCCGGCATCACCGCCACCATCTCCCATGCCCTGGCCAGGTCGAAGGCGCTCCTCGCGCTGTATTCGCAGGAGTACCCGCGCCGCCGTGCCTGCCAGTGGGAATTGACCTACGCATTCCTGGCCGGGCAGCGTGAGGGAGATCCCCGGCGCCGCATCCTGGTGATCAACCCCGAGCAATCCGCCGACCATGTGCACCCGCTGGAATTGCGCGATGCGCGACACTGGCCCGGTGTCAGGGGCGAAGCCGCCGCGAATCTGCTGGCCGATCGTGTCACGTCCTATGTCGGGAATTTGAGGGGCCCGTTGGGCGGCGCCCCGGGTCCGGCGAGCCTGAGATGGCTACCCGCTCCGATACCGTCCGGATCCCGCCGCTTCACGGGTCGGCTGGCCGAACAGTGGCATCTCCACACGGCACTGCACCGCCACCGTGCCCCGCTGGTCTCCCAGGCAGGCCATGGGAGAACCACGGTCGTCCGGGGAATGCCGGGCATCGGGAAGTCGCTGCTGGCGCAGGAGTACGCGCTGCAGTTCGCGCCTTCGTTCCCCGGCGGTATCTACTGGTTCGACCTGCACGACGTCGGCTCCGACGCGCCCGACCGCGCGCTGGAAAGCTACTTCCGTCAGGTGCGCACCGTGGCCTCGGCGCTCGGCATCGAAGCGCATGCGCGCTCCTTGCCCGCGCTGCTCAGTCATCTGGCCGTCGCACTGGGAGAGCGCGACCAGCCCTGCCTGTGGGTACTCGACGGCGTCCCCGACGGCCTGTCCCGAGAACAACTGGCCCTGCTGCACGGCCCCCACGTGGTCACCGCCACTCTGCTCACCACCCGGTCCCGCCACTACGGCTCCTCCGCCGAGGCCCTCGACCTGGGCCCCCTGCCCGACGCCGATGCCTACGAACTCCTCACCTCGCGCCGCCGTCCGACGGACCCAGCGGAGCGTCTGGTCGCCGATGAGGTCCTTCGTGACCTCGGTGGCCATCCCCTGGCGCTTGACCTTGTCGCCGAGCGAATGCTCCACGAGGATCTGTCGCGCCTGCGGCGGCTGCTGCACAGCAACAGCACCGATGTCCTGCTGCGCTGGGAACGTGCTTCTTCCCCTCAGCGGCCGACCGTGCGAGCGCCGCTGTCCTCCACGCTGCTGCCGCGCAGCATCAAGGCACGTACTGCCGCCAACGACATCCTGCGGGTACTCGCCCTCGTGCACCCCGCCACTCTCGGTGAAGGCCCGCTGGAGCAGACCCTGGCACTGGTCGACGGCCTTCGCCCAGCAGAAGCGGCTCATCGCGTGGCCGAGGGGGCCAACACCCTGATCGGTGAGGGCATCGTCCGCCCCTCGTCCCCTGACACCCGCGCCTGGAGCGTTCACCCCCTCGTCGCACGAGCTGTCCGCCGTCACGACGAGGACGTGGCCAGACAGGAGGACCTGCGCCAGGCACTGCTGCACACTCTGGTGCAATCGTGGCCGGCTCCTATCCTGGAGAACCGAAACACTCCGACGAGGGCACAGGAGTACCCCGTGCGTTCCCAGTCGCCGACTTCTTCCCACGATGTGGAGCGGGCAGTCGCCTTTGACCTGCAGGTCGAACTTGCCCTGCGGGTCGGAGTGCAGCCCTTGGCCGAGGGCCAGGGCTCACTCAGGGAAGCCCTCGCCTCGCTCCACTCCCTGTTCACCACGGCACGGGACGGCCTCCACCGCCTCGGCGCCAACGCCTCCACCTCGCGCCTCCCACAGCTGGTGGCCGGTCTCGTCAACGACCAGTTGCGCCCATTTCTCAGCACCTGGCACCCGGCGTTGGAGATTCACGAAGCCGCGCGGCCGGACACCACGAGCGTCATCGCACACGAACGCAGCTGGGAGCATGCGGCCGACATGCGCAATGCCCTGTCCGCCCTGCGGGAGCCCCTCATCAACATCACCGCCGCGCTGGGAGAACTCTCGGGAGCCGACCTGCTCGGCGCCGAGTGAACGCGAGCGGCCGGGTTCCGCAACCGATGGCCTGCACCCGCAAAGGTGTCGGTTTCGATGGGGCTGGGCAGCGCGCGACCGACCGGGCCGCACACGACCAGGCCTGGGAGTTCGGCCTGGAGCGGATCATGGACGGTCTGGAGGCCTCTCTGGGCAGGGGGTGAGGCCTACGGTGCGCCGACGGGCGCGGGCAGGGCGCGCAGCCAGGCGAGCAGGAGGTGGTTGACCTCCTCGGGGCGTTCCTGCTGGACCCAGTGGCCGCAGCCTTCGAGGATGTGGGAGGCGGACAGGGCGGGGAGGGTGACGGGGAAGGCCTTGATGGCGTCGGCCATCCAGTTGGTGGGGGCGTCGAGTTCGCCGCCGATGAAGAGGGCGGGCTGGGTGAGCGGAGCGCCCTGCCAGGCGGCGAGGTCCTCCCAGTCCCGGTCGACGTTGCGGTAGCGGTTGAGGCCGCCGGTCAGGCCGGTCCGCTCGAACTCCTCGGCGTAGAAGTCGAGGTCGGCCTCGGTGAGCCAGGAGGACGGGGTGGTGCCGGCGGGGAAGCGGTCGGAGAGCCTGCCGCCCGGGGGCACCGAGAAGAGCGGGGAGACGCCCCCTTCCAAGGGGGGCTTGGCGTCGCCTGAAAGGCCGGCGTAGAAGCCGGTGAGCCAGCCGCGGACGTCCGGTTCGATCTCCGCCTCGGCCCGGCCGGGCTCCTGGAAGTAGTTGATGTAGAACTCCTCGGCGCCGCCGAGCCTCGTGAAGGCTTCGGTGGGCCGGATCGCGCCGCGGGGGGCGTACGGCACGCTCAGCAGCGCCACGGCGGTGAAGAGGTCGGGCCTGAGCAGCGCCGTGTTGGCGGCGATGGGTGAGCCCCAGTCGTGGCCCACGATGACCGCGGTCTCCTCGCCCAGCGCGCGCAGCACCCCGACGTTGTCGGCCACATGGGCCAGCATCCGGTAGGCCGGGATCTCGCGGGGCTTCGACGAGCGGCCGTAGCCACGGACGTCGATGGCGACCGCCCGATAGCCGGCGGCGGCGAGCGCGGGAAGCTGGTGGCGCCAGGAGTACCAGGACTCGGGGAAGCCGTGGACCATCAGGACCAGGGGGCCGGTGCCCTGTTCCACCAGGTGGATGCGGCCACCGGGGACCTCCACCGAGCGGTGCACCGCGTCCGGGAGCGGGGATACGGGCGAGGTGGGCGTCGGCTGGGCGGGCTGCGACATGCATGCTCCTCGGGAGTCGGGCGGCACCGGCCACGGATGCGGTGACCACCCTGGCCACCCGACCGCCCTGCTCTACAAACGGACCGCCTTCCGCGGTTGTTCCTTCGCCCCCGTCAGCAGGCCTTGCAGCGTGGCGAATTCGTCGACGCACTTGGCCGTGCCGTTGACCACGCAGTCCAGGGGCTCGTCGGCGACCGTCACGGGGACGCCCGTCTCCTGGCGCAGCCGCTGGTCCAGGCCGCGCAGCAGGGCGCCGCCGCCGGTCAGCGCGATGCCGTGCTCGATGATGTCGCCGGAGAGCTCCGGGGGGCAGGCGTCGAGGGTGCGGTGGACGGCCTGGACGATCGCGTCGACCGGTTCGGCCAGCGCGTCGCGGATCTCCTCCTCGGTGATCTCCTGGATCCGGGGCAGGCCGCTGACGTGGTCGCGGCCGCGGACGGTGTACGAGGCGCGGCGTTGCGGTGCGCCGTCCTCGTCGACGTCGACGGGCGTCCAGGCCGCCGAGCCGATGGCGATCTTGATGTCCTCGGCGGTGCGCTCCCCGATGGCCAGTGCGTGCTTCTTCTTGACGTAGGTGGTGATCGCGGCGTCCAGGGCGTCCCCGGCCACCCGTACGGACTGCGCCGTGACCAGGCCGCCCATGGAGACGACGGCGACTTCGGTCGTGCCGCCGCCGATGTCCACCACCATGCAGCCGACCGGCTCGTCCACCGGAAGGCCGGCGCCGATCGCCGCGGCCATCGGCTCCTCTATCAGGTGCACTTCGCGGGCACCGGCACCCCGGGCGGAGTCGACGACCGCGCGCCGCTCGACGCCCGTGATGCCGGACGGGACGCAGATGACCACCCGGGGCCTGGAGAAACGGCGGCTGGGCAGGGCCTTCTTCATCAGGGCGCGCAGCATCTGCTCGGCGGCGTCGAAGTCGGCGATCACGCCCTCCCTCAGGGGGCGCATCGCGGTGATCCCGGAGGGCGTGCGGCCGATGGTGCGCTTGGCCTCCAGGCCCACGGCGATGACCTCGCCGGAGGCGTTGACGGCGACGACGGACGGCTCGTTCAGCACCACGCCCTTGCCGCGGGCGTAGACCAGGGTGTTGGCGGTGCCGAGGTCGATGCCTATGTCGTACGTACCGGACGAAGTGCTGGACGCCATGGGGAGTTCGTGTGCTCTCTCGCGACGGGGACGGGGACGGGGGCGCAACCCGGGGGCGGGCGGCTTCTCGTCTTCGGGCTTGTGGAATTGGCGGCTTTGCGCGGCAGAGGACCCCATTGGCCACCAATGGGGTTCAATGCGGGCAATTAATAAGACTACTGAGAGCCCGGGATGGTTCCCGGTGTCGTCCGGTCGCCTTCCCGCGACGGCGGGGACAGCGCCTGCGCCAGGTCCTCGAGGGCGTCCAGCAGCAGGTCGGCGGCGCGCACCGCGACGCCCTGGCTCTCGTCCTCGGCGTCCCACCGCTCCCACACGGTGCGTAGTGCGCTCCAGTCCATCTCGCGCTCCTCGCGTACGGCCCGCGCGGCGCGCTCCAGAGCGGGGCGCAGTTCGGCGGCGAACGCGGCGGCGCCGGCGGAGGGTTCGGCGTCCTTGTCGGGGAGGTGGGCCTCCAGGATCATCGTGACCCGGCCCATCGTGGCGAGCGCGGCGCTGGCCGCCTTCGCCGCGGTGAGCGACAGACCGCGATGGCGTACGGGCTCCTTCTCGGCCCGGGCCTCGCTCTCCTCCCAGGCCGCGCGGGCGGCGCGGGCGTCCAGCAGGGCCTCGCGCACCTGCCGCGGGCGGCGCTCGGCGGGCCGCGCGTAGGTGTCGAACACCGCCAGCGCGTAGCGCCCGTTGGCCTGAAGCCACTCGGCGAGGCGATCGCGCAGCCTGGGGGTCTCCCAGGCGGGGAACAGCGCGTACGACAGCATCGCGAGCAGTCCGCCGACGAGGGTGAGCACGATGCGCTCCTGGACGGTCTGCTCCCAGCCCTCGCCGGCGATGCCGAGCAGGAAGACGACGTAGGCGGCCACGCACGCCGAGGTCACCGAGAAGCCGGTGCGCATCAGCAGATACATCAGCCATACGCAGACCACGGCGAGTGCGGCGCTGAGGTACTCGCTCGGGTGCGCCAGGGCCATCAGCGCGCCCGCGACGGCGACGCCGACGAGGGTGCCGCTGAAGCGGGCGACGCCCCGGGAGTAGGTCTGGGCGAAGTCCGGGCGCATCACCATGACCGAGGCGAGCGGCGCCCAGTAGCCGTGGCCGAACGGCAGCGCGGTGCCCAGCAGATAGCCGGCGGCGGCGACCGCGGCGACCCGCAGGGCGTGCCGGAAGATGTGCGAGGACCAGCGGGCCTCGCGGCGCAGGGCGCGCAGTGCGACCGGCACGAGCTTGGGGACGCTGGGGCGCAGCAGATGACTGCCTTCTTCCCGCCCGCCCCGCCCCCGTTCCGCCTCGGTGGTGGGGCGGGTGGCCTGGACCGGCTCGTCGGTGAGCTCGACGGCGTCGGCGAGCAGGGAGATCAGGCGGTAGGCGGAGCGGCGGGCGGCGCCCTTGAGCATCGGCCCGGTCGCCGGCACTTCGAGGGTGGCCATCGCTTCGGGGGGCAGCCGTACGGGCTTGGCGTGCCGTACGGCGTGCGCGACGGCGTCCAGGACGGTGCCCGCGGCGCCCAGCAGGTCGCGGGCGCGGTCGCGTTCGGGGCCCTCCAAAGGGGCGCCGACGACGGGGTCGGCGAGCGAGGCGAGGACCGGCCGGACGCGTTCGGCCAGGCCCCGGGGGCCGTGCAGCTGGACGGGGCGGCGCCTGGCCTGACGCGGCGTCACGGTGGAGGCGAGCCGGGCGTCCATCAGGGGCGCCGGGTCGAAGGGTGCGACGGGGTCCTGCCGCAGCCGGCGGGCGTAGTCCGCCTCGGCGGCCAGGGCGTCGGCGAGCGCGTCGCGCTGGGTGCCCCAGGGGCGGACCGGGAAGACGACGATGAGGGCGGCCTGGACGAGACCGCCGAAGAAGATCAGGGCGGCGTGCACCAGGGCGCCCAGGACGGTGGTCGGCAGGGTGACGGTGACCAGCATGATCGCCACGGTCTGGGTGCCGGCCAGCCCCGAGACCGGGCCGATCGCCCAGGCCATCCCGGCCAGGAAGGTCCAGCCGGCGAGCAGCAGGACGAACGCGACGGTATGGGCGGCGGCCAGGTAGCCGAGGAAAGTGGAGACCGCCAGCGCGCCGGCGACGGCGAGGGCGAGGACCGGACGCGGCCGCATGCTGCGCTGGAAGGTGACGAGGCCGGAGGCGAACGCGCCGAAGGCGGAGGAGACCGCCAGGGTCGGATCGCCCCGCCACAGGCACAGCCCGATGACGATGGCGACACCGGCCGAGCCGCGGACGGCGATCAGCGGGGTGAGCTTGGTCCGCTCGATGGTCAGCCCGGAGCGGGCGGCTTCCTTCAGCGCACTCGACCAGGTCATAGCGGCAGGATACGGGCCAGGGGTGGCGGTTCCGCCGTGGCGGGCAGGGGTCCGTCCGCGCGCGTCCCGGCCGCCGCCCGCCGGGAAAAATCCTGGCAAACCCACCTTCCGCCCCGCGTAAAACATCCCAGGTCACAAGGGGATTCCCGGATTCCGGTGCGGGTGGTGCGAGCAACCCGACACCCCGCAGGGGAAACCCGCACCCGCCGCGGCCCCCTCTTGCCCGGTGTCCGGGACGACTCCCGGGCGGCCGGGAGGGCTCCCGGCAGGTTCGGCAAGGAGAAGGCCCCGTGCGCACAGCCCTGTTCCGTCCGGTGATCGCGCTGATCACCCTCACCGTGCTCGCCGCCATGGCCGGCTGCGGCACGAACGCCGCGCCGCCCTCCCCCGTACGGTTCGGCGACGACCCCAAGGCGGGCGCCGCGCTGCACGCCAGCACCAAGGGCAGGCACTCGCTGGTGCGGTGGCCCACCCGCCCGATCACCTTCACCGAGCAGAGCCGGGTCGGCGGCGCCGGCCAGAACACCCCGATCGGCATGACCACCCTGCACGGCCCGAAGTCCGGCTTCACCGGGAAGGTATGGGTGTGGGCGCCGCCGGAGTACTACGACAAGCGCAACGCCGACAAGGGCTTCCCGGTCATGGAGGCGCTGCCCGGCGCCTACGGCTACCCCGTCAACTACTGGATCGGCTCCGACCTCAAGCTGCAGGAGAACCTCGCCCAGTGGTCCAAGGACGGCACCAGCCTGCCGTTCATCGTCGTCATGCCGGTGCTCAACCCCGACAACAAGCAGTACTACGACGGCAGCGACATACCGGGCCGGCCCAAGATCGGGACCTGGCTCAGCCAGGACGTGCCCGACCTCGTACGGCAGAACTTCCGCACCCTCGACACCCGCGACGCCTGGGCGATCATGGGTTCCTCCTCGGGCGGGTTCGCGGCGCTGAAGAACGTGCTGCAACACCCCGACACCTTCAAGGTGGCGATCCCCAACGGGCCGGACATCGTGCCCGACTCACCGCTGTGGAACGGCCACGCCCGCGAGGAGCGGGAGAACAACCCCGAGGTGCTGGCCCGCCGGCTGATCGCACGCGGCGGACCGCCGGTCTACCTCGCCTTCCAGGACGGCTCCCAGGAGCACACGGTGCTGCCGAAGGTCCACAGGTTCATCGCGCAGTACGGGCGCGGACCGGTGCGCACCCGGCTGCAGATCGTCCCCGGCGGCACGCACAGCGCGGCCACGTACGTGCGGGGCCTCGGCGAGGGCACGATGCGCTGGGTCAGCGCGCACATGCAGGGGCCGACCGCCTGAGCGCGACGGCCGGCCCGGGACGTGGCGGGGTTCCGGGTCACCCGCCGCAGTCGACGTCCTGCAGCTCGATCGGGCGGGAGTCCAGGCCCACATAGGCGGTGAAGGAGTCGCGGCTCCCACCGCCCCACACGGTGGTGACCGTCGCCCAGCCGACCCCGGCGGACTGGGCGGTGGTCACCCTGCCGACGGTGATCTCCCGCGGGACGTTCTGGGCACACAGCAGCAGGTCGTAGCCCTCGGTGTGGGCGGCCCGGTCCTTGAGGTAGGCGGAGACCTGGTGCTCCCGGGAGTAGGCGCTGGGCCCGTGGTGGCCGTAGAAGGCGGTCAGGAAGCGGTGGATCTCGGCGGCGGTGTGCCGGCCGCCGGCATCCGGGCGGACGGCGCTCGCGGGCGGGCCGGTGCGCGGATGGGCGGCGGCCGGGCCGGAGGCGGCGAGGGTCAGGGTCAGGCCGAGGGCCGCGGCACAGGCCGCGGCGACGGCGGTGGTACGCGAAGCGGTACGGAGCATGGGATGTCCTCAAACTTCGGGTATGTCGACGCTGTGCCCACACAGACACCCGGCCGCGCCGAATGGTTGCGCCCCGACGCCCGGCCCCGCGCCCGGCCCCGCCGCGCCGCATGCTTGCCCCCCGCGCCCGGCCCGCCCGCCCTCACCCCGCCGTCACGACACCACGTCCTTGCGGGCGAACCCCCGGAACGCCAGCGCGCCCAGCACCAGCGCATACGACACCGAGACCGCCGAGCCCTGGATCATCCCGGACCACTCCATCCGGGGCTGCAGGGCGTCCGCCCAGGAGTACTGCCAGTGGGCGGGCAGCGCGTCGCGCCAGCCGCCGAGGGCGGTGACCTGGTCCAGGACGTTGCCGACGATGGTCAGCCCGACGGCGCCGCCGACCGCGCCCAGCGGCGCGTCGGTCACCGTCGACAGCCAGAACGCGAGCGCCGCGGTGACCAGCTGACTGACGAAGACATAGCCGACCACGACCGCCAGCCGCGCCGCCGCCTCCCCCGCCGGCAACGCGCCACCGGTGGGCAGCTGCAGCGGCCCCCAGCCGTAGGCGGCGGTGCCCACCCCCAGTGCGACCAGCGGCAGCAGCAGCATCGCGGCGGCGCTGAACGCCAGCGCGACGGTGAGCTTGCTCAGCAGCAGCCGGGCCCGCGGCACCGGCGCGGCGAGCAGATAGCGCAGTGAGGACCAGCTCGCCTCCGAGGCGATCGTGTCGCCGCAGAACAGCGCCACCGGGACCACCAGAAGGAAGCCCGCGGAGACGAACAGCGCGGTGGCGGCGAAGTTGGCGCCGGAGGCGGTGGCGCTGTCCATCAGGGTGATCCGGCCGTTGCCGCGGCCGCTCGGGTCGCCGCCGATCGCGAACGCCGCCACCAGCACGAACGGCAGCAGCGTCAGGATCGCGGCGACCACCAGCGTGCGCCGGCGACGCAGTTGGCGGCGGGCCTCGACGCGCAGCGGGAGGGTGCGGCGCGGGCGGTAGCCCGGCGCCCGCGCCGTGGTGGTCGCGGTCATCGGTCGCCTCCGATCAGGGTGAGGAAGGCGTCCTCCAGACGCCGGTGCGGGCCGAGCCGGTCCACCGCGATCTCCAGCCGCAGCAGCTCGGTCAGCAGCCCGGTGGTGCCAAGGGTGCCGTCCAGCCGTACCAGCAGGCCGCCCTCGGCGCGTACCGCCGAGGCGACCCCCGGCAGCGCGTCGACCTTCTCCACGACGGCGTCGCCGACCGGTTCCGCGACGCCGACCAGCAGGGTGTCGCCGGAGCCGGTGATCTCGGCGACCGGCCCGGCCCCCACCAGCCGTCCGCGGTCCATGACGACCAGATGCGTACAGCTCTGCTCGACCTCGGACAGCAGATGGCTGGAGACGATGACGGTGCGGCCGGCGGCGGCGTATCGGATCATCACGTCCCGCATCTCGCGGATCTGCGGCGGGTCCAGGCCGTTGGTGGGCTCGTCGAGGATCAGCAGATCCGGCAGGCCCAGCATGGCCTGGGCGATGGCCAGGCGCTGCCGCATGCCCTGGGAGTAGGTGCGCACCGCGCGCTGCAGCGCGTCGCCGAGGCCGGCGATCGCCAGCGCCTCGTCGAGGTGCGCGTCGGCGGCGGGCCGGCCGGTGGCCTGCCAGTACAGCTCCAGGTTGGCGCGGCCGGACAGATGCGGCAGGAAACCGGCGCCCTCGACGAACGCGCCGACCCTCGACAGCACCGGGGCGCCCGGCCGGACCGCCTGCCCGAAGATCCTCATCTCCCCGTCGTCGGGTGTGATCAGGCCCATCAGCATCCGCAGCGTGGTGGTCTTGCCCGCGCCGTTGGGCCCGAGCAGACCGAGCACCTGCCCCTTCTCCACGCGGAAGGACAGCTCCCGTACGGCATAGCGGTCCGCGGACCCGGCGTAGCGCTTGCTCAGCCCGCTGATCCGCAGCGGGACATCGGCGAGCGCCGGGTCGGGGGCGGGCGCCGCGGTACGGCGGCGGGCGGTGAGCACCAGCAGCGCCGCGACGACCGCGGCCGCGGCGGGCAGCGCCCAGGTCCAGGCCGGCAGCGGGGCGGCCGCGCTGCGCACCTCGGGCGCGGTGGGCACGCTCAGCGCGCCGCCGCCCCGCAACGCGACGGTGTAGGGGGTGGGTTCGGCCGGTGAGGCGTAACCGAGGTCGGTGGCCGAGAGCACCAGCCTCAGCCGGTGCCCGGCGGCGAAGTCATGGTCGACGGCGGGCAGCCGGAGCCGGACGGTCCGGCCCTCATGGGCGCCGACGACGCGGTACGGCGCGACGAGCTGGGCGGGCAGCACCTGGCGGCGGCCGTCGGGGGCGACGTCGTAGAGCTTGGCGAAGAGCACCGCGTCCGGGGACCCGGACCGCACCCGCACCGTGGCGGTGGGACTGCCGGTGAGCCGGACGGAGTCGGTCAGCGGCGCCGAGTCGAAGCGGGCGTACTGGCCGGGGAAGTCCAGGGACAGACCGCCGGTGCCCAGGGCGGAGAGATCGCCGAGCGCGCCGACGCCGGGCACCGCGGAGAGGGCGGGCGGACCGGCGCCGGCCGGATTGCGGAAGGTCTGCGCGGGGCCGGAGAGCGGGATGCGCCGCACCTCGCCCGCGAGCCCCGGGTAGCGCTCCGCGCTCGCGCCGCGCAGCCGCACCGTGCCGTCGGTCGAGTCCACCGCGCCGGTCCGGCTGATCCGGAACGCCGGCCCGGTGTCGGCGCCCTTGTCGCCCTTGAGGTAGCGGTCGAACCAGGCCTTCGTACGTGCCTGGAGCCGGGCGCTCTCGCGGTCCCCGCCGTCGTGGCCGCCCGAGATCCAGTCGACGTCCACCGGCGCCCCGTTGCGCCGGATCGCCTTGCGCGCGGCGTCGGCCTGGTCGAGGGGGAACAGCGAATCGGTCTGGCCCTGCATGAGCAGGGTCGGCACCTTGATGCGGTCGCCGACCGCGGACGGACTGCGGTCCGCCAGCAGCCGCCGGGCCGCGGCGTCCGGTACGCCGCTCTGGGCGACCCGCTCGTACATCCGGCACAGCGCGGGCTCGAACCTCCCGCAGCCGCCGGACGTCGTGGGGGCGGCGCGGGGCGCGCCGGTGGGGGCGCCCGCCGAGCCGGTGGTGAAGAAGATCCCCGCCCACAGCTTCTTGAACACCCCGTGCGGGAAGAGGGCGTCGGCGAGGTTCCAGTACGTGATCTGCGGGGCGATGGCGTCGACGCGCCGGTCGTGGCCGGCCGCCAGCAGCGAGATCGCCCCGCCGTACGAGGCCCCGGCGACGCCCACCCGGGGGTCGCCGGCCTTGTCGAGCCGCACCTCGGGGCGCTCGGCCAGCCAGTCGATCAGCCGGCTGACGTCGGCGACCTCGCCGTCCGCGGCGTTCAGCCCGATCTTCCCGGTGGACCTGCCGAAGCCGCGCGCCGACCAGGTCAGCACGGCGTACCCGTCCCGGGCCAACTGCTCGGCCTGCGGGCGCAGATCGGCCTTGCTGCCGCCGAAGCCGTGGCCGAGCAGCACCGCGGGCCGCCGCCCGCCGGAGCCCTGCCGCGCGGTGAAGAAGGAGGTGTCGATCCGCACCTCCTTCGTGCCGCCGGGCGTCCGCGGCATCGTCAACAGCCGGTCCTCGCGGTGGACGGCGGGCGCCGCGCCCGAGGAGGCGGCAGCCCAGGTGCCGCCTCCCGCCAGCACGGCCAGCGCGCCCACCGTGGCGTACAGCCGTCGCCCGCGCAGTCTGAGACCTCGGAGATCCATACCGGAAATCCTAGGTACCGGCCGCGGCGGGCGGCCGGTACCCCGGACTGAATCCGGCCCTCTCCCCGGGGAGTAGGGTGCGCCGGCCGCGTACCACGAACGCGGTACGGCGGGGTCCGAACGGCGGCCGCCCGGCACACCGCTCTTCGCGGGTGCCGGGCGGCCGTCGTATCAGTACTGCGGCGGACCGAATCCGCCCTGCGGGGGCGGCGGCGGGTTGCCGGGCGGCTGCCAGGCGGGCGGCGCCGGCGGGACCTGCGGGCCGGGCGGCGGCATCTGCGGGGCCGGCGGCGGGACGAAGCCGGGCACGGCGAACTGCGGGGCCTGGGCCGGCGGATACCAGGCCGGGGCGACCGGCTCGCCCCGGCTCATCAGCACCAGCAGCGCCACCGAGCCGAGCAGGTCGAGCAGCAGTTCGATGTCGCCGATGATGCTCAGGCCCGGCATGCTGTCGCTCAGCTTGAACAGGGCGCCGTTGCCGGCCAGCCCGATCACCGTCAGCAGGGCGCTGGGCAGCGTCACCATCGACAGCCCGATGGCCAGACCACGGGCCGCGCCGCCCCGCATCAGGCTGTTGAGCCCGGCCAGCGCGGTCAGCACGAGGAACACCAGGGCCGACCAGCCGGGCGACATGGCCAGCAGGGAGCTGAGCACCCCCCGGCCGAGGTAGAGCATCTCGAAGGAGCCGGTGCCGCCCTCCACCAGCATGTAGAGGTGCCAGGCCACGTTGCACAGGACCATCGCGCCGAGCAGCAGGCCGGCCACCACGCCCGCCGTCGGCGCCGGGCGCATCGGCGGGTCGCTGGGGGAGGTGCGCGGCCAGGACCGCATGCCGGCGAGCAGCACGATGCCGGCGACGACGGTCACCAGGAACAGCAGCACACTGCTGATGAAGACGCCGTCGAACGTCGAGGTGGAGGTCTCGGCGTGCAGGAACCACTTGTCGTCGCTGGTGTGGCTGCCGACGCTCACCGCGGCCTGCAGGGCGGTGGCCCAGGTGAAGGTGGTGGCGACGGCCAGCAGCCCGCCGGCCACCCGCTGCCCGGCGAAGGCGGCGAGCGCCGCCGCCAGCTGCACCACGGCCAGACCGAGGTGGAACGGCCCGGTGACCTGGTTGGTGCCGCCGCGGCTCTGGAAGGTCCAGGAGTCCCAGAGGCCGACGAGGCCGAACTCACCGACGTCGACGGCCAGCCAGTACATCGTGTAGAGGAAGAACAGCAGGCAGAACGCCCCGCCGGTGATACGGGCGCCCTTGGCGAGCGCCATGGATTGGTGCATTGCTTCCCCCGATGGAGTTGGTGTGCGGCGAGGATGCACGGTAGCAACGGGCCGAACCCCCTGCCGAGGGGGTCCGGCAAGGGATTCGGCAGGGGGTCCGGTCAGCGCGTCCGGCAGGGCCGTGCGTCGGCGGTGACCTCAGTGGTTGCTGGGGAAGCCCAGGTTGATGCCGCCGTCGGACGGGTCGGGCCAGCGGGTGGTGACGACCTTGCCGCGGGTGTAGAAGTGCACGCCGTCGTTGCCGTAGATGTGGTGGTCGCCGAAGAGCGAGTCCTTCCAGCCGCCGAAGGAGTGGTAGCCGACCGGAACCGGGATCGGCACGTTCACACCGACCATGCCGGCCTCGACCTCCAGCTGGAAGCGGCGGGCGGCACCGCCGTCGCGGGTGAAGATCGCGGTGCCGTTGCCCCACGGCGAGTTGTTCATCAGCGCGATGGCCTCGTCGTAGGTCTCGACGCGGACCACCGACAGCACCGGGCCGAAGATCTCGTCCCGGTAGGCGTCCATCTCGGGCGTGACGTTGTCCAGGAGGGACACCCCGATCCAGTGGCCGTCCTCGTAGCCCTCGACGGTGTAGCCGGTGCCGTCGATGACGACATCGGCACCCTGGGCCGCGGCACCGGTGACGTACGAGGCGACCTTGTCGCGGTGGACCTTGGTGATCAGCGGGCCCATCTCGGAGGCCGGGTCGTCACCGGGACCGATCCGCAGCTTGTCGGCCCGCTCCTTGATCTTGCCGATCAGCGGGTCGGCGGTCTCACCGACCGCGACGACCACCGAGATCGCCATGCAGCGCTCGCCGGCCGAGCCGTACGCGGCGTTGATCGCCGAGTCCGCCGCCAGGTCGAGGTCCGCGTCCGGCAGGACCAGCATGTGGTTCTTGGCACCGCCCAGCGCCTGCACGCGCTTGCCGTTGGCGGTACCCGTGGTGTGGATGTAGCGGGCGATGGGGGTGGAGCCGACGAAGGAGACCGCGGCGACATCGGGGTGCTCCAGGATGGCGTCGACCGCCACCTTGTCACCGTTGACGATGTTCAGCACCCCGTCGGGCAGCCCCGCCTCCGCGGCCAGCTCGGCGAGCTTGAAGGCGGCGCTGGGAACCTTCTCGCTCGGCTTGAGCACGAAGGTGTTGCCGCACGCGATGGCGAGGGGGAACATCCACATCGGCACCATCGCCGGGAAGTTGAACGGCGTGATGCCGGCGACCACACCCAGCGACTGGCGGATCGCCGCCACATCGACCCGGGTGGAGACCTGGGTGGACAACTCGCCCTTGAGCTTCTCCGGGATACCGCAGGCCAGCTCGACGATCTCCAGACCGCGGGCGACCTCGCCCAGCGCGTCGGCGTGCACCTTGCCGTGCTCGGCGGTGATCAGCCGGGCCAGCTCCTCGCGGTGCGCGTCGATCAGCTCGCGGTACTTGAACAGCACCGACGTGCGCTTGGCCAGCGAGCTGGTGCCCCACGTGCCGAACGCTTCCTTGGCGGCACGGACCGCCGCGTCGACCTCGTCGACCGACGCGAAGGCGACCTGCTTGTCCTGGACACCGGTGGCCGGGTTGTAGACCGGGCCGAAGTTGCCGGAGACACCCTCGACGGGCTTGCCGCCGATCCAGTGGCTGATGGTCTTCATGCGAGGGGCCTTTCTGGGGTGACGACTTCGAACAGGGTCAGGGTCAGAGGTGGCGGCGACGCCCGGCGGCCTGCCGGTCGTACGCCTCGCGGGCGGCGACCGCCGCCGGACGTGTCGCGGTCTCGGCAACAGGAACATCCCACCAGGCCTGCGCCTCCGGCGCGCCCGGCACAGTGTCGGCCGTTTCGGTCTCGACATAGACACATGTGGGCCGGTTCGAGCTCCGCGCCTCGGCGAGCGCGCCACGCAGCTCGGCGACGGTGCCGGCACGCAGGACCCGCATACCGAGCGAGGCGGCGTTGGCGGCCAGATCGACGGGCAGCGGCGCGCCCGTGTACGTACCGTCCTTGTCACGGAAACGGTACGCCGTTCCGAAGCGCTCGCCGCCGGTCTGCTCGGACAGACCGCCGATCGACGCATAGCCGTGGTTCTGGACGAGGATGATGTTGATGTTGACGCCCTCCTGGACCGCGGTGACGATCTCGGTGGGGTTCATCAGATACGTACCGTCGCCGACCAGCGCCCACACCGGCCGGTCCGGCGCGGCGAGCCGGACCCCGATCGCGGCGGGGATCTCATAGCCCATGCAGGAGTAGCCGTACTCCAGGTGGTACTGCCGAGGCGACCGGGCGCGCCAGAGTTTGTGCAGGTCACCGGGGAGGGACCCGGCCGCGTTGATGATCACGTCGGTGTCGTCGACGAGGGCGTCCAGCGCGCCGAGGACCTGCGTCTGCGAGGGGCGCACGGAGGCGTCCGGGGCGCCGTACGCGGCATCCACCCGCCGCTCCCAGTCCGCCTTCGCCACCCCGTAGGCCGCCTCGTACCCCTCCTCGACGCGGTGCCCGGACAGCGCCAGGGTGAGCGCTTCGAGCCCGGCGCGGGCGTCGGCCACCAGGGACAGGGCACCGAGCTTGTGGGAGTCGAAGGCGGCGATGTTGAGGTTGACGAAGCGGACGTCCGGCGCGGCGAAGAGCGTCTGGGAGGCGGTGGTGAAGTCGGTGTAGCGGGTCCCGACACCGATGATCAGATCCGCCTCGCGGGCCAGCCCGTCGGCGGTGGCGGTACCGGTGTGACCGATGCCGCCCACGTCGGCGGGGTGGTCGTGGCGCAGCGAGCCCTTGCCCGCCTGGGTGGAGGCCACCGGGATGCCGGTGGTGTCGACGAAGGCCCGCAGCGCCTCCTCCGCCTCGGAGTGGTGCACCCCGCCGCCCGCGATCAGCAGGGGCCGCCGGGCCCCGCGGATCGCCTGTACCGCCTCGGCCAGGGCGCCGACGTCGGGGGCGGGCCGGGGAATGCGCCAGACCCGGTCGGCGAAGAACTCCTCCGGCCAGTCGTACGCCTCGGCCTGTACGTCCTGCGGCAGCGCCAGGGTGACCGCGCCGGTGTCGACGGGGTCGGCGAGCACCCGCATGGCCTGCAGCGCCGCCGGGATCAGCGCCTCGGGGCGGGTGACCCGGTCGAAGTAGCGCGACACCGGGCGCAGCGCGTCGTTGACCGACACATCGCCCGCATGCGGGACCTCCAGCTGCTGCAGGACGGGGTCTGCCGTCCGGGTGGCGAAGGTGTCACCGGGCAGCAGCAGCACCGGCAGGCGGTTGACGGTGGCCAGCGCGGCGCCGGTGACGAGGTTGGTGGCGCCGGGGCCGATGGAGGTGGTGACGGCCTGCGCACCGAGCCGGTCGCGCTGCCGGGCGTAGCCGACCGCGGCATGCACCATGGCCTGCTCGTTGCGGCCCTGGAGGTACGGCAGCGCCGCACCGGACTCCAGCAGCGCCTGCCCGATCCCGGCGACATTGCCGTGGCCGAAGATGCCCCAGCAGGCGTTGATCAGCCGGTGCCGGCGGCCGTCCCGCTCGGTGTACTGGTGGGCGAGGAACTCGACCAGGGCCTGCGCGACCGTGCGGCGGCGCGTGGTGGGAGCGTTCATCGGGCGTCTCCTGCGGGCGCTTGGTAGAGGGGGAGGCGGGCGTCGACGGGCTGGTCCGGCCAGGTGCCGCGGATCCAGCCGTGGTCGGGGTGGTCGCAGATCAGCCACTCGCGGGTCTCGCCGGGCCCGGCCATGACGTTGAGGTAGTACATGGTGTGGCCGGGGGCGGCGATGGACGGGCCGTGCCAGCCGTCGGGGATCAGCACCGCGTCACCGCTCGCGACCTCGGCGAGCACGTCCGTACCGCGGCCGCGCCCCGACGGGCTGACGCGCTGGTAGCCCACACCGTCCGTGCCGTGCGCCGCCGCGATCTCGAAGTAGTAGATCTCCTCCAGCTCGCTCTCCTCCCCCGGGCGGCACTCGTCGTGCTTGTGCGGCGGATAGGACGACCAGTTGCCGCCCGGAGTGAGCACCTCCACCGCGATCAGCCGGTCGCACTCGAAACCTGGTGGGCGCTCGTCTCCGGCAGGGGCCGCGGCGGCGAAGTTGTTGACCTGGCGGGAGCAGTTGCCGGTGCCGCGCAGCTCCACGGGGACGTCGCAGGCGGCGCCGTAGCGGGCGGGCAGGCGGCGCTCGCAGCGCGCCCCGGTCAGTGCGAAGCGGCCGCCCGCCCCGCTGGCGATCTGCACCTGCGCGTCCCTGGGGACGTAGGCGAAGTCGGTGACGCCGCTGAACACGCTCTCCCGGCCGATGAGTTCGAAGCACTCGCCGCCGTCGCCGCCGTCGGTCAGCACCGTGCAGCCGCCGGACAGCGGCAGCACGATCCATTCGCTGTCGCCGGTGGCGAAGGAGTGGTGGCCACCGGGCGGCAGGTCCAGCACACGCAGCGAGGAGTAGCCCCAGCCGGCCCGTTCGGGGTCGATGTCCAGCGCGTACGGTCCCGCGGCCGCCTCACCGGCCCTCAGGTGGAATTCCGTGCTCACATTGCTCATGGATCGAGTCTCCTGCGGAAATCGCGGCGTTTGCAGTACCTCGTCGGTCTCCCCCGGACTCCGCCCCGGTGCACCGGCAGCCGGGAGGTCCCCCCGCCTCACAGCAGGCCCACGGCGGTGTCCACGGCCGCCGCGACGTCCCCGTCGGCCGGGTAGAGCAGGGAGCGCCCGACGACCAGGCCCTGCACGGTCGGCAGCCGCAGCGCCTTGCGCCACTTCTCGTAGGCGGCCTCCTGGTCCTGGACGGTGCTGCCGATGTCGCCGCCGAGCAGCACGGTCGGCAGGGTGGTGGTCTCGCAGACCCGCGCCATCGCATCGGCGTCGTCGGTGACCGGCAGCTTGAGCCAGGTGTACGCGGAGGTGCCGCCGAGGCCGGAGGCGATGGCGACGGAACGGGTCACGGCCTCGGGGCTGAGATCGTTGCGGACCTTGCCGTCTATCCGGGAGGAGAGGAACGGCTCGACGAAGACGGGCAGTCCCCGCGCGGCCATCTCGTCGATGGCGCGGGCGGTGGCCTCCATGGTGGTCAGCGAGCCCGGGTCGTCGTAGTCGATGCGCAGCAGCAGCTTGCCCGCGTCGAAGCGGAGCCGGGCGAGGTCCTGCGGCCGGTGGCCGGTAAACCGGTCGTCCATCTCGAACGAGGAGCCCGCGATGCCGCCCCGGTTCATCGAGCCCATCACCACCTTGCCGTCGAGGGCGCCGAGCAGCAGCAGGTCCTCCAGGATGTCCGCGGTGGCCAGCACCCCGTCCACACCGGGCCGCGACAGCGCCAGCACCAGGCGTTCGAGCAGGTCGAGACGGTTGGCCATGGCGAGCTGCCGGTCACCTACGGCGAGCGCGCCGCGGGCCGGATGATCCGCGGCGACGATCATCAGCCGGCCGCTGTCACCGAGGAGCGGGCGACGGGCGCGGCGCGCGGCGGCCTCCGCGACGGCTCCGGGCTGCCGGGCCCGCAGCGTCGCGAGGTCACTGATCCGAGGGGTCAAGGCTCAACTCACCTTCTTGAGTGCACAGGTGGGGCGGGAGTGGCGCGGGGCCGCGCCGTCGACGGCTGCCGACGGCAGCCCGGCAAGGCCGCGGCCCTGGGGCTACCGCCCCGCGAGGAACGCCTCGACCTCGTCGGCCGTGGGCATGGCGGAGGAACAGGCCAGACGGGAGGCGACGATGGCGCCGGCGGCGTTGGCGTACCGCATCATCGGCTCCAGCTCCCAGCCGGAGAGCAGCCCATGACACAGCGACCCGCCGAACGAGTCGCCGGCACCGAGCCCGTTCACGACCTCGACGGGGGTGGGCGGGACCTCGGCGGTGCGGCCGTCGCGGTGGACGGCGAGCACGCCCTTGGGCCCCTGCTTGATGACGGCGAGCTCGACGCCCCTCTCGAGCAGCGCCTGGGCGCACTCCTTCGGCTCGCGCACTCCGGTGGCGACCTCGGCCTCGTCGACGTTGCCGACCGCCACGGTGGCGTGCCGCAGGGCCGCTTCGTAATACGGGCGGGCGGTGGCCATCGCCGCGGCGCCGCTCGCCCCGCCGTCCCCGGAGGCGCCGCCCTGGCCGCCCCAGAACATCGGCCGCCAGTCCAGGTCGAAGACGGTCGTGCCGGTCTTGGCCCGGGCCTGAAGCGCGGCGAGGGTGGCGCCGCGGCTGG
Source organism: Streptomyces sp. NPDC033270 (assembly GCF_055576575.1). Lineage (NCBI taxonomy): Bacteria > Bacillati > Actinomycetota > Actinomycetes > Kitasatosporales > Streptomycetaceae > Streptomyces > Streptomyces sp. NPDC033270. The sequence continues at coordinate 120,917 of NZ_JBVIRA010000008.1, read as the reverse complement.
GCTCCTCGCACAGCCCCGTACCGGTGATCCAGAAGATCCGGGCCGCCGCGATGGCGTCCAGATCCAGTTCCTCGGGGTGAATGACCAGGTCGGGGGCCTTGGGGCGACGGTAGAAGTAGAGCGGGAAATCGTCCGGCGGGAAGATCTCGCAGAAGGTGACCGGCGTCGGATACTCCTCGACGGGGGTCACCCACCGGTCGTCCACCCCGAACCCGCGCAGCGCCTGATGGACGTAGTCCCCGAACGGGTCGCGCCCGGTGCGGCTGATGACCGCGGTACGGCGCCCGAGCCGGGCGGCGGCCACCGCGACGTTGGTGGCCGAACCACCGAGGAACTTCCCGAACGTCTCCACCTGCGCCAGCGGCACACCGGTTTGCAGCGGATAGATGTCGACTCCGATGCGACCCATGGTGATCAGGTCGTACGGCTCGGTCATATGCGCCCCTTCGGGTCGGCCGGCGCGGCGGGTGCGGCGGGTTCGGCGGGTTCGCCGGGCTTCGGGTTCGGCGGGTTCGACTCTGAGGAAAGGTCTAACGGTGAGCATCAGACCCTGTCAACAGTTTGTCCTTACATTCTGACGTCAAGAATCCCAGAAGCCACCCGCTAGGCGCGCCGGAGACGCCCCCGAGGCGCTCTCGAGGCACGCCCGGGGCGCCCCCGTGGCGCCCGCGAGACACCCATCCCGCCCGCCACACTCCCCCCACACCCCCGCACGCCCGCCACAACAAAGTCCTTAAGTCCTTATGTCAGGACGAAGTCTTGACACTCCCCGGGGCGCCAGAGAGGCTGTGCCCCACAACCCACCCAGCGCCTCCCGGTCACCGTCGACCGGCGAGAGGAGAGCCGCAGCATGACCGTTCCCCATGCCGCCCCCCGCGTTCTGGACCGCATCCGCATCGGTTCCGCCCCCGACTCATGGGGAGTGTGGTTCCCCGACGACGACCAGCAGGTCCCCTGGCGGCGCTTCCTGGACGAGGTCGCCGAGGCCGGCTACGAGTGGATCGAGCTCGGCCCGTACGGCTACCTCCCCACCGACCCCGCCGTCCTGCACGACGAGATCGCCCGCCGCAGCCTGAAGGTCTCGGCCGGCACGATCTTCACCTCGATGCACCACGGCCCGTCCGTCTGGGACAAGACCTGGGCGCACGTCTCCGAGGTCGCCACCCTCACCCAGGCCATGGGCGCCAAGCACCTGGTCGTCATCCCCTCCTTCTGGCGGGACGACAAGACCGCCGAGGAGCTCGAACCGCGCGAGCTGACCGTCGAGCAGTGGAAGCACCTGACGACCGGCATGGAGCGGCTGGGCAAGCGCGTACAGGACGAGTTCGGGCTGGACATCGTCGTACACCCACACGCCGACACCCACATCGACACCGAGGAGCACGTCGAGCGGCTCCTGCACGTGACCGACTCCGAGCTGGTCAACCTCTGCCTGGACACCGGCCACTACGCCTACTGCGGCGGGGACAGCGTCAAGCTGATCCGCACCTACGGCGAGCGGATCGGCTACCTCCACCTCAAGCAGGTCGACCCGGACATCCTCAGCGACGTCGTCGCCAAGGGCACGCCGTTCGGCCCGGCCGTCCAGCAAGGCGTGATGTGCGAACCGCCGCTCGGCGTGCCCGCCCTGCCGCCCGTCCTGGAGGCCGCGCAGGAGCTGGACGTCGACCTCTTCGCCATCGTCGAGCAGGACATGTACCCCTGCCCGCCCGACCAGCCGTTCCCCATCGCCGAGCGCACGCGCCGCTTCCTGCGCTCCTGCGGCGCCTGAGCGGGTCGGCGCCCGAGTTCCCCCGTAGTCGCCTGTGCCCGCCTGTACTCGCCTGCACTCGCCTGCTGCACTCGCTTGCTGCGCCCGCCTGGTGCACTCGCTTGCTGCGCTCGCCTGCCGTGCTCGCCTCGCGACGCCTCCTCACATCTCCGGCAACGATTACGGAGAGTAATCAGTTCCCAGAGTACATCACACTCTGTAGCACTCTGAAAGCACGTAAGGACTTGAGGACGACATGACTTCGTACGGAACGCTCGGTGTGGCGGTCATCGGTACGGGCCGGATGGGAGCCGACCACGTACGCCGGATCAACGAGGTGATCAGCGGCGCCCGGGTGGCGGCGGTGGTCGATATCGACCCGGCCCGGGTCAAGCACCTCGCCGACGGCATCGAAGGATGCACCCCCTACACCGACCCCGCCGCCGCCATGGACGATCCCTCGGTGGACGCCGTACTGATCGCCTCCCCGGGCCCCGCGCACGAGGCGGCGCTCCTGGAAGCCTTCGCGCGCGATCTGCCCGTCCTGTGCGAGAAGCCGCTGACGCCGGACGCCGCCTCCGCGCTGCGCGTCCTGGAAGCCGAGCAGGCGCTGGGCCACCGCCGCGTACAGGTCGGCTTCATGCGCCGCTACGACGCCGACTACCGCGCCCTCAAGTCCCTGCTGGACCAGGGGACTTACGGGCGCCCGCTGATGCTGCACAACAAGCACCGCAACGCCGACACCCCGCCCGGCTTCACCAACGCGATGATGATCAACGACTCGGTGGTGCACGAGATCGATGTGACCCGCTGGCTGCTGGAGGAGGAGATCACGGCGGTACGGGTGCTGCGTCCGGCGCCCACCGGGAACGCGCCGGAGGGGCTGAGCGACCCGCAGCTGGTCCTCTTCGAGACCGCGGGCGGCCAGGTCGTGGACACCGAGATCTTCGTCAACTGCGGCTTCGGCTACCAGGTCGGCTGCGAGGCGGTCTGCGAGAACGGAACCGCCCGGATCGGCGACGACCACGGGGTGTTCACCAACGCCGCCGGCCACTGGGGCGGCGCCATCACCCCCGGCTTCGTGGAACGCTTCGAGCAGGCCTACGACCGGCAGGTGCAGCGCTGGGTGAACGCCACCCGGCGTGGCGAGGTCGAGGGCCCCAGCTGCTGGGACGGCTATGCGGCGGCCGCGGTGTGCGAGGCGGGCGTGCTCGCCCAGGCCGGCGGCGAGCGGGTGGCGGTCGAGCTGATCGAGCGGCCGGCGCTGTACCGGTAGGGGCCGGTGGCGGCGCACGGCATGCCCGTCGTGGCGCACATCGTGGTGCCCATCGCGGTGTGCCGTGCCGTCCCGTGCTGCCGAGGCGTGTTGCGCCGCCCGTTCCTCGTCACGTATCTGCTCGCCTCGTCACGTATCTGCTCGCTTCTGATCCGTTGAAAGGCCCCCGCACATGCATTCCGCGCCGGACGCCGTTCCGTTTCGCCGTAGCCGCACCGTGCACCTCGGCCGTGGCGCCGACCCGCGACGACGCTCCATACCGGTCCCCGGCGCCCGCCCGGTGCCCGAACCGCCCTCCCCGAGCGGCGGGTTGACCGCCCGGACGGGCCGGAGCTGACGATGGCCGCTCCGACCAGCCAGGCGGCCTCCGCCGACCCGCATGTCGGCCCGCGGTCCCGCCGCGCCAAACGCTTCATCGTCGCCATCGCCGCCATCGCCGCGCTCGGCGGCGCCCTCTTCGGCTACGACACCGGAGTGATCTCCGGTGCCCTCCCCTTCATGGAGGTCCACTTCGGCCTCACGTCCCTGGGTGAGGGCGTCATCACCAGCGCGCTGCTGATCGGCGCGGCCTTCGGCTCGCTGATCGGCGGCCGGATGTCCGACGCGCTGGGCCGGCGCGACTCCCTGCTGTGGGCGGGCGCCGTGTTCATCGGTGGCGCGCTGGCGGTGGCGCTCTCCCCCACGGTCGCCGTCATGACGGCGGCGCGTTTCGTCCTCGGCCTCGCCGTCGGCAGCGCCTCCGTCATCACCCCGCTCTACCTCTCCGAGATCGCGCCCCCGCACATTCGCGGCCGGCTGGTCTCCTTCAACTCGCTGATGATCGTCAGCGGTCAGCTGCTCGCCTACCTGATCAACGCCGTGCTGGCGCGGTGGGAGGCCTGGCGCTGGATGCTGGGTCTTGCCGCGTTGCCCGCGGTGGCGCTGTTCGTCGGTCTGTTCTTCCTGCCCGACACCCCGCGCTGGTACATCAGCAAGGGGCGGCAGGACGACGCGGCCGGGGTGCTGCGCCGTACGCTGCCCGCCGACGACGTCCCCGCCGAGCTGGCCCGTATCGACCGGGCCCGCAGCCTGGAGGCGGGTGCTGGGCGCGGCGCCTGGCAGCAGCTGCGTACGCCCTGGGTGCGGCGGCTGCTGCTGGTGGGCATAGGGCTGGCGGCGGTCCAGCAGATCACCGGCGTCAACGCCGTGGTGTACTTCGCGCCCAAGATCCTGGCGTCTACGGGGCTGGGCACCGGCGCCGCGATCACCGCCACCATCGCCGTCGGGGTGATCTCCGTCGTTGCCACCGCGATCGGGATGTCGCTGATCGACCGGGTCGGGCGGCGACCGATGCTGATCACGGGCCTGGCCGGGATGACCGTCTCGCTCGCCCTGCTCGGGGCGTCCTTCCACCTCCCGCACTCCACCGCCGTCAGCGCCCTCGTCCTGTGCCTGATGGTGCTCTACATGGCCTTCATGCAGGCCACGTTGAACACCGGTGTGTGGCTGCTGCTCGCCGAGATGTTCCCGCTCAGGGTCCGCGGACTGGCCATGGGCGCGGCGGTGTTCGTGATGTGGGTGGTCAACTTCGCGGTCGCGCTGGTCTTTCCGGTGCTGCTCGATCTGGCCGGCGCCGGACTCACCTTCTGGTTCTTCGGCGCGATGTGCGTGGTGTCCCTGGTCTTCTGCAAGCGGTACGCGCCGGAGACGAAGGGGCTGGCGTTGGAGGATCTGGAGCATGAGCTGCGGCGGGCGGCGGGGGCTGGAGAGGTCAGGGAGGCCGAGGAGGTCAAGGAGCCTGAAGAGGCCGAAGGGGACGTGGGGGCTGAGGAGGCGGTCCCGGGGGCCTCTGCCCGCTGACGACGGGGTCCGTGCCTCGTCACAGCCGTCCGCGCGCCGTCACGGCTGTCACCGTTGCGCGGGCCTTCCGTCACAGTCGATCAACAGCCCCTCCCCGGCGGTCACTCGGTGTCGTTGTCCGGGCACAGGGTGAGTGATCACCAGGCCGTACGCGGCCCCCGACGGCTCCCCCGGGCCGCCCCTGCGTACGGCGCTCAGGAGGTGACGGACATGACCGACCGCAGGCTCTGGTCGTACAAGGAGATCGCCGCGCACATCCAGGTGCAGCCGGACACCGTGCGCTCCTACCGCAAGCACGGGCTGCTGCCGGAACCGGATCTGGTCGAGGGCGGGAGACCGTACTGGTTCGCCGACACGGTCAGAGCATGGGTGGCCCAGCGGCCCGGCCAGCGCGGCCGGCGCTGACGCCGCCTGACAGGCCCCCGGGCCCCGGTGCCCTGCCCGGTGCCGGGGCCCGGATCGCGCGTGTCCCGGCGCGTGCCGTGGCTCTACGATCGTGGTATGCCCCTCAATGCCCGGCCCGCGGCGCCCGCCCGGATCGCGGTGATCGGCGCCGGCGCGATCGGCGGCTACACCGCCGCCCTCGCCGGGTGGGCCGGCCTCGATGTGACCTTGTGCGTACGCAGCCCGTTGCAGAGTCTGACCGTCGAGAGCGGCGGCGAGGTGCGGGCCGCGGCGGTGCGGATCGTCACCGACCCGGCGCAGGTGAGGCCGGTCGACTGGGTGCTGCTGACCACCAAAGCGCAGGACACGGCGGGCGCCGGGGGCTGGCTGCGGCGGCTGTGCGGCCCCGGGACCGCCGTCGCGGTGCTGCAGAACGGCATCGATCAGGAGGAACGCGTCGCTCCGCTCGTGCCCAGGGGCACCGGCATCCTGCCCACCGTCGTCTACATCTCGGCGGAGCGCACCGCGCCCGGCCGGGTCCTGCACCACGTCGCCAGCGAACTGCACGTCCCCGAGGGCCCGTTGGGCGACCGGTTCGCCGCCGCGCTCGCCGGCACCGGGCTGCGGGTGCACCCGGTGCGCGACTTCGCCACGGCCGCTTGGCGCAAGCTGTTCACCAACCTCGCGGCCAACCCGATCACCGCCCTGCTCCAGCAGCGGATCGGCATCTTCGCCGACCCCGAGATGGCCGCGCTCACCCGTGACCTGTTGTCCGAGGCGGCCGCCGTCGCCCGGGCGGAGGGCGCGGACATCGGTGACGAGGACATCACCAGGACCCTGGAGCTGTACGCCACGGCGCCTGCGGACGGCGGCTCCTCGATGCTCTACGACCGGCTCGCCGGCCGCCCGATGGAGCAGGAGTTCATCACGGGCGCGGTGGTCCGGGCGGGCGAACGGCACGGCATCGCGACGCCGTTGAACGGCATGCTGCTGACGCTGCTGCGGGCGGTGGACCGCGAGCTGCGGGGCGAGCGTCCGGCCCGGGACGGCGGCCCGCCGTCCGCCGCGCCCGCCGCGCCCGCTCCGCCGGACGGGCCCTAGGGGGTGTCCGATGGGTCAGGCCCTAGGTGCGGGGTGGCGCCGTGGAGCCTCTGATCTCCAGTGCCGGTGCGACGAGTTGGTGGGCGGCCGGGGTGTCGGGGCGGTCCATCCGGTCCAGCAGGCAGCGCGCCGCCCGGCGGCCGACCTCGTGGCTGGCGTTGTTGACCGAGTTCAGCCAGAGGTGTCGGATGCGGGCGAGGTAGGTGTTGTCGTAGCCGACCAGGGAGAGGTCGGCGGGCACGGACAGGCCCAGTTCCTGGGCGGCGGAGAGCGCGCCGACGCAGGATATGTCGTTGAACGCGAAGACGGCGGTGGGGCGTTCGGCCCCGCGCGAGGGTTTGAGCAAGCGCACCGCGGCCCGGTAGCCGCCCTCCTCGGTCCCGTCGCCGTGCTCCACGACGGCGCCCGCCGCCCGGCCGTGGGCGCGCAGGGCGACCTCGAAGCCGCGCCGGCGCAGCTCGCCGACCAGGCCCTGCCCGGCGATATGGGCGATCCGCCGGTGGCCGAGGGAGAGCAGGTGCTCGGTGGCGAGGCGGGCGCCGCGCTCGTCGTCGTTGGCGACGATGTCGACGCGCGGCAGCCGCGGTTCGTGGTTGCCCGCGACGACCGTGGGCAGTCGCTCGGCGACCTCGGCGAGCCCGTCGGTGTCCGGGAGGGTGCCGACGACGACGATGCCGTCGACCCTCAGCTCCTGGAAGGTGCGGGCGAAGTCCTGTCCGGCCCGTCGGTCGAGTCGGCCGTCGGCCATCAGCATCCGCAGGCCGTGGGCCTGCAGCAGTGAGTCGAGGCCGTCGAGGACCTCGACGAACCAGGGGTTGCGCATGTCGTTCAGCAGGACGCCGACGGTGTGGGTACGGCGCGCGACCAGGCTGCGGGCGGCGGCGTTCGGGCGGTAGCCGAGTTCGTCGATGGCGGCCATCACGGCCTGCCGCTTGGCGTCGCTGACCCGCGGGGAGCCCTGCAGCACCAGCGACACCAGCGACTTGGAGACGCCCGCGCGCTCCGCGACACCGCGGATCGTCGGGGGCCGTCCGCCTCGTCCGTCGGCGGGCCCGTTGGACCGTTCCATGAAGGGGAATCCTTCCATCGGGGCGGGGAGGCGTCAATGCGCACGCCCCTGCGCCCCCTTGAAGCTCGGCACAAGGGTTGACATGCGGACATCCGGACATGCAGGGTGCCCGGAACGGCGAGCATTGGACCGTTCCAATGCCCGTTCCCATGGTTTTCTCCCCCTCCCTGGAAGGACCGGGCATGAAGATCGGCCTCATCGGCACCGGGCGTATCGGCGCGTTCCACGCCGCGACCCTCCAGAACGTCCCGGGCGTCACCGACCTCATCGTCGCGGACGTCGACACCGCGCGGGCCGCCGCGCTGGCGGACACCCTCGGCGTACGCGCGGCCGCGAGCATCGCGCAGATGTACGTGGAAGGCCTGGACGGCGTGGTGATCACCGCCGCCACCAGCGCACACGCCGCACTGATCCACCAGGCCTTGGACGCCGGCGTACCGGTCTTCTGCGAGAAGCCGGTCGCGCTGGACGTCCCGGGCACCGTCGGTGTGGTGGAGCGGGCGCAGGCCGGCACCGTGCCCGTGCAGATCGGCTTCCAGCGCCGCTTCGACGCGGGCTACCGGTCCGCACGCGCGGCGCTGCGGTCCGGCGAGCTGGGCTGGCTGCACACGCTGCGCGCCTGCACCAGCGACCGGACCCCGCCGCCGGCCGGGTACATCCCCACCTCCGGAGGGCTGTTCCGGGACTGCTCGATCCATGACTTCGACATCCTGCGCTGGCTGACCGGCCGCGAGGTGGTCTCGGTCTACGCCCAGGGCGCCAACCGCGGCGCGTCCTTCTTCGCCGACGGCGACGATGTCGACACCTGCGCGGCGCTGCTGCGGTTCGACGACGACACCCTGGCGACCGTCACCGCGACCCGCTACAACGGCGCGGGCCATGACGTCCGGCTGGAGGTCTGCGGCTCCGAGGGCGCCCGCTTCGTCGGCCTCGACGACCGTGCGCCGCTGCCGTCCGCGGAGCCGAAGCTGTCCTGGCAGCGGGCGGCCGCCCCCTACGCCACCTTCATGGAGCGCTTCCACGACGCCTACGTCACCGAGCTGGGCGTGTTCGCCGAGGTCGCCGCGGGCCGGGCGCCGAACCCCTGCCCGCCCGCGGAGGCCCTGGAGGCGCTGTATGTCGCCGAGGCCTGCGAGCGTTCGCGGCGGTCCGGCGAGCCGGTCGCCGTCGCGGACGTCCGCGGCACGGCCGGCCCGGTGGCTTTGGACGCGTGAGCGACCTCGGGGTCGTCTCGCTCGCCCCGGCGATGGGCCGGTCGGGTGACGAGCCGATGGCAGGAGAGCGCCACGCAACTCCCGCACCCATTTCATTACTCTCCGTAATTGCTCCATGTCTGAACTGTACGACCGGCCACCGACAATCGCTCCGCCGCGCAGCCGCGGGCACCGTGCCGTTGCGCTCAGGCCGCGGCGCTCAGGCCGCCGCGGTCGACGAGGTCCGGTCGTCGCGCCCCTCGCCGTCCCGTTCGCCGCCCCCCTCGGGCCGCTGTCGCAGCGCCCGGCGGCGGGCCGCCCACTGGATCGCGGTGCCCACCGCGGCGACCGCGCAGGAGACGCCCAGGCCGATCGCGGCGGCGTAGAGGCGGTTGTGGGCGACCGCGCTGCCGACGTAGCCGAGGCCGACGGAGTACGTCGCCCAGGTCGCCTCGGCGATGCCGGCGCCGAGCGCGTACTTGCGCAGCGGATAGCGCAGCACCCCGGAGGCCAGCGCCCCGGCGATCCGGCCGCTGGGCAGGAACCGCACGGCGATCACGAACGGCACGCCGTAGCGCTGGATCTGCTGGGAGGTCCACTCCAGCAGCGCCCGGCGGCGGGGTTTGCGGCGCATCCAGGTGCGTACGGGTTCGCCGAACCGCCGTGCGGCGAGGTACATCAGCAGGTCTCCCAGTGCGGCGCTGCCCGCCACGACCAGCAGCACCTGGGGCAGGAAGAGCTCGCCGCGGGAGGCCAGCACGCCGGCGGAGACGAGCAGGGCGGAGTTGGGTACCAGCGGCGGCAGCGTGGTGAGCACCAGCAGGCCGTAGAGGGCGAGTACGTCCATCCGGCCGCCTCCTCGGATCCGCCCCGAGTCCGTAACCCAAGGCTGACGCGGGGTGGGGCACTCGGCAACGCGGTGGGCGTGGCGAGACACTGGATCGATACCCCCTAGGGGTATACAGTACTCAGGGTCGGGAACACCGGCGTCCGCCGGGGCCCGTGCGCCACCATGTGACACTCCGGCGGTCGGCGGCACAGGCAGACCTCGGCACCACGACCCGGCACCGCAAACCGACACCAGACACCCGCACCAGACACCGGCACACAAGGAGAACCCCCATGAACGAGAACAGCTCCTGCTGCACCCCGGAAGGTTCCCGCCACTCCGGCGGCACCGACGTCCAGGTCGGCGAGGTGACCACCACCTACAAGGTCACCGGCATGACCTGCGGCCACTGCGAGGGTGCGGTGTCGTCCGAGATCGGCGAGATCGCCGGCGTCAGCTCGGTGCAGGCGGTCGCGTCCACCGGTCTGGTGACCGTGACCTCCAAGGCCCCCCTGGACGAGGAGGCCGTGCGCGCGGCCGTCGACGAGGCCGGCTATCAGCTCGTGGGGCCGGGCGTCTGACGCCTGATCGCCGCTGACGGTTCGAGTACCGTCAGCGGCGGCTCCCACCCCGGTCCGCGATCAAGAACATTCACACAGCCTTTACAACTGGCACAACGCCCCCACCTCGGGGCACAACACCCATACCCCCGGGACCCGATCTCCAGATCGCGGTCCTTGACCGCATTCGCCCCCTTATGGCAAGAGACCCAGATCACACTCATCGGAACGTAACCATTGAGGGGGGTCGCGAGTCTAACCGTGCAGTGCAGGCACCCCGGCGGGGCTTGCACTGCGACAGCCGTGCCGATCTTGGGGGATCGCGCCCGGCTACGCGTGGCCGGGGCGACGTGCCCGGGGAGCTTTGAGCGGCCCTCCCGATGTGCGCGTCCCGGCAGAGCGCGGTGCAACCCGGAGCGCCCGGACGGATCCCGTGGGGGGAATCCAACCGGGATACGGGAAGCGCCCCGCACTCTGGACCCGTGGGGGGATCCGGAGGCGGGGCGCTTTCTTCTATCCGGGGCAGCGGCGGCCGGCGGCCGTCAGCGCTGCTCGACCGGCACGAAGTCGCGCTCGACGGCGCCGGTGTAGATCTGCCGCGGGCGGCCGATGCGGGAGCCGGGCTCCTTGATCATCTCGTGCCACTGGGCGATCCAGCCGGGCAGCCGGCCGAGCGCGAAGAGCACGGTGAACATCTCGGTCGGGAAGCCCATGGCCCGGTAGATCAGGCCGGTGTAGAAGTCGACGTTCGGGTAGAGCTTGCGCGAGACGAAGTAGTCGTCGGAGAGCGCGTGCTCTTCCAGCTTCAGGGCGATGTCCAGCAGCTCGTCGGACTTGCCGAGCGCGGAGAGGACATCGTGCGCCGCCGCCTTGATGATCTTCGCCCGGGGGTCGAAGTTCTTGTAGACGCGGTGCCCGAAGCCCATGAGCTTCACGCCGTCTTCCTTGTTCTTCACCTTGCGGATGAAGGAGTCGACGTCGCCGCCCTCGCGCTGGATGCCCTCCAGCATCTCCAGCACGGACTGGTTGGCGCCGCCGTGCAGGGGGCCCCACAGGGCGCTGATACCGGCCGAGATCGAGGCGAAGAGGTTCGCCTGCGAGGAACCGACCAGGCGGACCGTGGAGGTCGAGCAGTTCTGCTCGTGGTCGGCGTGCAGGATCAGCAGCTTGTCCAGGGCGCTGACGACGACTGGGTCGAGCTCGTAGTCGGCGGCCGGCACCGAGAAGGTCATCCGCAGGAAGTTCTCGACGTACCCGAGGTCGTTGCTCGGGTAGACGACCGGGTGGCCGACCGACTTCTTGTAGGCGTACGCCGCGATCGTCGGGAGCTTGGCCAGCAGCCGGATCGTGGAGATGTGGCGCTGCTGCTCGTCGAACGGGTTGTGGCTGTCCTGGTAGAAGGTCGACAGCGCGCTGACGACCGACGACAGCATCGCCATCGGGTGGGCGTCGCGGGGGAAGCCGTCGTAGAAGCGCTTGACGTCCTCGTGGAGCAGGGTGTGGTACGTGATGTCCTGCTTGAAGGCGGACAGCTGATCGACGGTGGGCAGCTCGCCGTTGATCAGGAGGTACGCGGTCTCGACGAACGTGCTGCGCTCTGCGAGCTGCTCGATCGGATACCCGCGGTAACGAAGAATTCCCTGCTCACCATCGAGATAGGTGATCGCGGATTTATATGCCGCGGTGTTGCCGTAACCGGAGTCCAGGGTCACCAGACCGGTCTGGGCGCGCAGCTTCGAGATATCGAAGCCCTTGTCGCCGACGGTGCTGCCGACGACCGGGTAGCTGTATTCGCCGTCCCCGTAACGCAGTACTACAGAGTTGTCGCTCACGTCATCCCTCACCGACGTTGTGCCTCTTCTTCGAGGTGCCCTGACTGCCTATACCTTCCCCCATTTGGACCTTGGATGTGCACTCGGGGTCGGCCATAGGGCCTCATTACGGCACTCAGTGCCGCGTGAGTGTCCATCCTGCTCCCTTTCGCCCCGATTGGGAAAGAGGAGTGACATCACATCGCCCCGGCGAGGCGGTGAGCCAGAGCCGTACACCGCCGACCGGCGGATACCGTGCGTACGGCCTGCCCGAGGGCCTTCCGGGAGCCGACCAGCACCACCAAGCGCTTCGCCCGGGTCACGGCGGTATACAACAAATTGCGCTGCAGCATCATCCAGGCACTTGTGGTGACCGGAATCACCACCGCTGGATACTCACTACCCTGCGAGCGATGGATCGTCACGGCATAGGCGTGCGCGAGTTCGTCGAGTTCGTCGAAGTCGTAAGGGACCTCCTCGTCCTCGTCGGTGAGCACCGTCAGCCGCTGCTCGTCGGAGTCCAGGGCCGTGACCACGCCCACCGTGCCGTTGAAGACGCCGTTGCGGCCCTTTTCGTAGTTGTTCCTGATCTGGGTGACCTTGTCCCCGACGCGGAAGACCCGGCCGCCGAAGCGGCGCTCGGGCAGATCGGGGCGGGCGGGGGTGACGGCCTGCTGGAGGAGGCCGTTCAGGGCGCCCGCACCGGCCGGGCCGCGGTGCATCGGGGTCAGCACCTGGACGTCCCGGCGCGGGTCCAGACCGAACTTCGCCGGGATCCGGCGGGCGGCGACATCGACGGCCAGCCGTCCGGCCTCTTCATTGTCCTCCTCCACGAACAGGAAGAAGTCGGCCAGCCCGGTCGTGAGCGGGGGGACGCCGGAGTTGATCCGGTGGGCGTTGGTGACCACGCCGGACTCCTGGGCCTGCCTGAAGATCCGGGTCAACCGGACGGCGGGCACCGGGCCGGGCTCGGCCAGCAGATCCCGCAGCACCTCGCCGGCGCCCACCGACGGCAGTTGGTCGACGTCGCCCACCAGGAGCAGATGGGCGCCCGGCGGGACCGCCTTGACGAGCTTGTTGGCCAGCAGCAGATCCAGCATCGACGCCTCGTCGACGACCACCAGATCGGCCTCCAGCGGCCGGTCGGCGTCGTAGGCGGCGTCCCCGCCGGGCTTGAGCTCCAGGAGGCGGTGGACCGTGGAGGCCTCCGCCCCGGTCAGCTCCGCGAGCCGCTTGGCGGCCCGGCCCGTGGGCGCCGCCAGCACCACCCTGGCCTTCTTGGCGCGGGCCAGCTCGACCACGGACCGGACCGTGAAGGACTTGCCGCAGCCCGGACCGCCCGTGAGCACCGCGACCTTCCGCGTCAGCGCCAGGCGCACCGCCTGCTGCTGCTCGGGGGCCAGCTCGGCGCCCGTATGCCGCGCCAGCCACGCCAGCGCCTTGTCCCAGTCGACGTCCCCGAACGCCGGCATCTTGTCCTCGTCCGTCCGCAGCAGCCGTGTCAGCCGGCCGGCCAGCGAGATCTCGGCGCGGTGGAAGGGCACCAGATAGACGGCGGTGACCGCCGCGCCGTCCTCGCCGGGCACCTTCTCGCGGACCACGCCCTCCGGGTCCGCGGCCAGCTCGCCCAGGCAGTCGATGACCAGGCCCGTGTCCACCTGGAGCAACTTCACCGCGTCCGCGATCAGTTGCTCCTCGGGCAGGAAGCAGTGGCCCTGGTCGGTGGACTGCGACAGGGCGTACTGCAGGCCCGCCTTGACGCGGTCGGGGCTGTCGTGGGGGATGCCGACGGACTGGGCGATGCGGTCGGCGGTCAGGAAGCCGATGCCCCAGACGTCCGCGGCGAGGCGGTAGGGCTGGTTGCGGACGACGGAGATCGAGGCGTCGCCGTACTTCTTGTAGATCCGCACCGCGATGGAGGTGGACACCCCCACGCCCTGGAGGAAGACCATGACCTCCTTGATGGCCTTCTGTTCCTCCCAGGCGTCGGCGATCTTCTTGGTGCGCTTGGGGCCGAGGCCCGGCACCTCGATGAGCCGCTTCGGCGCGTGTTCGATGATGTCGAGGGTGTCCACGCCGAAGTGCTGGGTGATGCGGTCGGCGAAGACCGGGCCGATGCCCTTGACCAGGCCGGAGCCGAGGTAGCGACGGATGCCCTGGATCGTGGCGGGCAGGACGGTGGTGTAGTTCTCCACGGTGAACTGCTTGCCGTACTGCGGGTGCGAGCCCCAGCGGCCCTCCATCCGCAGCGACTCCCCCACCTGCGCCCCGAGCAGCGCGCCGACGACGGTCAGCAGATCGCCCGCGCCGCGGCCGGTGTCGACGCGCGCGACGGTGTAGCCGCTCTCCTCGTTGGCGTAGGTGATCCGCTCCAGGACCCCTTCGACCACGGCTGCGTTGACCATGACCCGACCGTACCGCCGGGGTCTGACACCGCGCGTGGCGCCACCTCGCCCCGAACGCGGTCGAAGAAGCCGGGCTCCATCGAGGGGCCCGTCCGATGGCCGGGCCCCTCGATTCCCCCTCCGCGCCGGTCCCTGAATCCCCCCGGATCCCTCCCCTGGTCGGGGCCAGCGTCAGCTATGACCGACAGGGGCCGCCAACGGTTGCGCGCATCCGCAGAGTTATTTCACCGTCACCAGTTGTATGCCGGACGTTCACCTGACGACGTGCGTCCGGAAGCGGTCGACCACCTCGGCCAGCACCTCGGCGCCGTCCCGGGCCCACAGCGCCGGGTTGAAGATCTCCACCTCGATCGGCCCCCGGTAGCCCGCCGCCTCGACCCGCTCCCGAAACCACCGCAGGTCCACCGCCCCGTCGCCGAGTTGCCCGCGTCCCAGCAGGGCGCCCTCGGGCAGCGGGGTGACCCAGTCGGCGAGCTGGAAGGCCGCGATCCGTGTGCCCGCGGTGCCACAGGTCCCCGTCCCGCAGGCCTCCTCGGCGCCCGTCCGCGTGCCGTCGGTGTCCGTGCCGCCGCCCGCGCGGTCGATCTGCGCGCCGACCGTGTCGTCCCACCACAGGTGGTAGGTGTCCACGACGACCCCCACCTGGTCGGCGGGGAACCGCTCGGCGAGGTCGAGCGCCTGCGCGAGCGTGGAGACCACGCAGCGGTCCGCCGCGTACATGGGGTGCAGCGGTTCGATCGCCAGCCGTACGCCGCGCTCCGCGGCGTACGGCGCCAGTTCGGCCAGCGCGTCGGCGACGCGTTCCCGGGCGCCGGGCAGATCCCGGCTGCCGGCCGGGAGCCCGCCGGACACCAGGACGAGCGTGCCGGTCCCCAAGGCGGCCGCCTCGTCGAGGGCCGCCCGGTTGTCGTCCAGCGCCGCGGCCCGCTCACCGGGGTCCTCCGCGGTGAAGAACCCGCCCCGGCACAGGCTGGTGACCCGCAGCCCGGCGTCCCGTACGAGCCGGGCGGCCGCGGCCACCCCGTACTCCCGCACCGGGGCGCGCCACAGGCCCACGCCCGGTACTCCCGCGCGTGCGCAGCCGTTGGCCAGGTCGGGCAGCGACCACTGCCGGACGGTCTCCTGATTGAGGCTCAGGCGGTCGAGGGGGGCGGGGGCGGCGGCGGGGGTCATAGGGGCCTGACGGTGCGTGCGGCCGGGTCGTCGGCGCCGTGGAGCGCGAGCAGAGCGCGCATCCGGGCGGCGGCCAGCTCCGGGTCCGGGAACAGGCCCAGCGCGTCGGACAGTTCGTGGGCGCGGCGCAGATGCGGCAGTGAGCGGGCCGACTGCAGGCCGCCGACCATGGTGAAGTGCGACTGGTGGCCCGCCAGCCAGGCCAGCAGCACGACCCCGGTCTTGTAGTAGCGGGTGGGCGCCTGGAAGAGGTGGCGGGCCAGGGTGACGGTCGGGTCCAGGGCGGCGCGGAACGCGGCGGTGGCTTCGGGGCCTTGGGCGTCGAGGCGGCGTACGGCGTCGGCGGCCAGGGGGGCGAGCGGGTCGAAGACGCCCAGCAGGGCGTGGCTGAAGCCGTGGTCGTCGCCGGCGATCAGCTCGGGGTAGTGGAAGTCGTCGCCCGTATAGCAGCGCACGGCCCCCGGGAGGCGGCGGCGCAGCCGTACCTCCCGGCCGGCGTCCAGGAGGGAGACCTTGATTCCGTCCACCTTGCCGGGGTGTGCGGTGACGAGGTCGAGGAGGGTCTGTGTGGCGGCGTCGAGATCCGTGCTGCCCCAGTAGCCGTGCAGCGCCGGGTCGAACATCGGGCCGAGCCAGTGCAGGATCACCGGCCGGGTGGTCTGGCGCAGCAGGCCGCCGTAGAGCTCCAGGTAGTCGTCGGGTCCGGTGGCGGCCGCGGCGAGCTGGCGGGAGGCCATGAGGACCGGCCGGGCGCCGGCGTCCTCGACGAGGGCGAGCTGCTCTTCGTAGGCGGCCCGGACGTCGGGCAGCGTGGCTCCTTGGGGCGGCAGTTGGTCGGTGCCGGCCCCGCAGGCGAGCAGGCCGCCGGCCGCCCGGGCCTCGGCGCCGGTGCGGCGGATGAGCTCGGCGGCGCCGGCCCAGTCCAGGCCCATGCCGCGCTGCGCGGTGTCCATCGCCTCGGCCACGCCCAGGCCGTGCGACCACAGGTGGTGGCGGAAGGCGAGGGTGGCGTCCCAGTCGAGGGCGGCCGGGCCGCCTGGGTGGGTGTCGGCGAGCGGATCGGCGACCACGTGGGCGGCGGCGTAGACGGTGCGGGAGCGCAGCGGGGGTGGCGCGGGCGGCGCCCCGCCGGGGGGCGCGGACGGGGTCGCGCCGGCCGTGGGCGCGGGGCGGGGCCGGTCGGCGGCCGGCGCGTTCACAGGCTCAGCTCCGGTACGTCCAGGCGGCGCCCCTCCGCCGAGGAGCGGCGCCCCAGTTCGGCGAGTTGGACGCCGCGGGCGCCCGCGGCCAGGTCCCAGCGCCAGGGCTCGTCGCGGACGACGTGCCGCAGGAACAGCTCCCACTGCGCCTTGAAGCCGTTGTCGAAGGCGGCGTTGTCGGGGACCTCCTGCCACTGGTCGCGGAACGACTCGGACGCCGCGACATCGGGATTCCACAGGGGTTTGGGGGTGGTGGAGCGGTGCTGGACGCGGCAGCGGCGCAGTCCGGCGACGGCCGATCCCTCGGTGCCGTCCACCTGGAACTCCACCAGCTCGTCGCGGTGCACCCGTACCGCCCAGGAGGAGTTGATCTGCGCGACGACGCCGCCGGCCAGCTCGAAGATGCCGTATGCGGCGTCGTCGGCGGTGGCGTCGTAGGGGGCGCCCGACTCGTCCCAGCGGCGCGGGATGTGCGTGGTGATCCGCGCCTGGACGGTGCGCACCGGGCCGAACAGCTCGTGCAGGACGTACTCCCAGTGCGGGAACATGTCGGCCGCGATGCCGCCGCCGTCCTCGGCGCGGTAGTTCCAGGAGGGGCGCTGCGCCTGCTGCCAGTCGCCTTCGAAGACCCAGTAGCCGAACTCGCCCCGCACGGACAGCACGCGGCCGAAGAAGCCGCCCTCGACGAGGCGGCGGAGCTTGCGCAGGCCGGGCAGGAAGAGCTTGTCCTGGACGACGCCGTTCTTGACGCCGGCGTCCCGGGCCAGCCGGGCGAGTTCCCGTGCGCCCGCGAGGTCGCGGGCGGTGGGCTTCTCGACGTACAGGTGCTTTCCGGCGGCGATCGCCTTCTTGGCGGCTTCGGGGCGGGCGGCGGTGGCCTGGGCGTCGAAGTAGACGGCGATGGCGTCGTCGGCCAGTACGGCGTCGAGGTCGCAGCTCCACTCCGTCAGGCCGTGGCGTTCGGCCAGTGCCCGCAGTTTGTCCGGGGAGCGGCCGACGAGCACCGGCTCCGGCCAGATCACCGTGCCGTCGGCCAGTTCGAGGCCGCCCTGTTCGCGCAGGGCGAGGAGGGAGCGGACCAGATGCTGGCGGTACCCCATGCGTCCGGTCACGCCGTTCATGGCGATGCGTACGGTCGTGCGTGTCACGGCCCGGCCTCTCTCAGGATGCGAATCGTGTGAGCGGGGGTGTGCGTGCGCTGTCAGGTCGTACGTACCGGTCTGCGCCGGCGGCCAAACGGAGAAAGGGGGGTGCGCGGACCGGCCCCACCCGCGTACCCTTGACTGAGTCAAGGGTGAGGTGGTCGACGATGACAACCGGTACGGCATCCGATACGGCGCCCGGCGCAGCGTCCCGCTCCGCGGCCGACATCCGCGAGCTGCGCAGATTCAACCGCTTCTACACGAACCTGATCGGCGCGCTCGACTACGGCCGGCATCTGTACACGCCCTTCACCCTCACCGAGGCCCGGGTGCTCTACGAGCTCGCCCACCACCAGCGGGTGGACGCCGCGGACCTGCGCTCCTCGCTGTCCCTGGACGCCGGCTATCTCAGCCGGCTGCTGGGGAAGTTCGAGCAGCGCGAGCTGATCAGCCGCGGCCGGTCCGAGCGGGATCCCCGCCGGCAGCGCATCACCCTGACCGAGGACGGCCGGGAGGCGGCCGGCCTGCTGGAGGAGCGCTCGCAGGACGCCGCGGGCTCGCTGCTGCGGGACCTTCCGGCGGCGGACCGGGCCCGCGTGGTCGCCTCGATGCGGACGATCCGCGCCCTCCTCGGCGAGGCCGCGGAGGCGGGGGACGGCACCGAGGACGAGCAGGGCGCGCCGTCGCCCCTGAACGCGCCGGAGGCGGTGCGTCCGGCCCCGGCACCGCAGGGCCGGACGGGTGGCCGGGCGCCCGCGCCCCAGGTCGCGCTGCGCACCTCCCGCCCCGGGGACCTGGGCTGGATGGTGGAGCGCAACGCCGCGCTCTACGCCGCCGAGTACGGCTTCGATCTGAGCTATGAGGCGCTGGTGGCCCGGATCGTCGCGGAGTACGCCGAGAACTTCGACCCGCTCTGGGACCGCACCTGGATAGCGGAGCTGGACGGCGAGCGCGGCGGCGCGGTGATGTGCGTACGGGACGGCAGGCCCAAGGTCGCCCGGCTGCGGCTGCTGCTCGTGGAGCCCGGCGCCCGGGGGCACGGCCTGGGGCGCCGACTCGTCGACTCCTGTGTGGACTTCGCCCGGGGCGCCGGTTACAAGGAGCTGGTCCTGTGGACCAACTCCGTGCTCGCCTCGGCCCGCAGGATCTATCAGCAGGCGGGGTTCGAGCTGGTCGCCGAGTCGCCGCACCACAGCTTCGGGCGCGACCTGGTCGGCCAGGACTGGAGGCTGAGGCTGTGACGGCGATGCGATGGGCGTTCTCCACTCTCGGGGTGCCCGGCATGCCCGTGGCCGACGTCCTGCGGCTGGCGACCCGCGCCGGGTATCAGGGGGTCGAGCTGCGCGCCCATGCGGAGGAGCCGGTGCACCCCCTGCTCGGGATGCGCGAACGGGCCGCGGTGCGCGGGCAGTTCGCCGACGCCGGTGTCGAGGTCCTGGCCGTCGCCGGATACGCGCAGGTCGCCGCCGCGCGGGACACGGCGGGCGAGGAGGAGCTGGCGCACGAGCTGAGCGAGCTGGTGTGGCTCGCCGCCGATCTGGGTGCGCGCTTCGTGCGGGTGTTCCCCGGGGGCGGCGGGCGGCCGGCGGCCGAGGCGGAGGCCGATGCCGCCCGGCGGCTCGCCGCGGTGGCTCCGCTCGCGGCCGAGCGGGGCGTCCGGGTCCTGCTGGAGACCCATGACTCGCACCGCACGGGCGCGGCCGCCGCCCGGATCCTGGGCCCCGTGGGCCATCGCCACATCGGCGCGCTGTGGGATGTGCTGCACAGCTGGCTCGGCGGCGAGGAGCCCGCCGACACCCACGCCGCGCTCGCCCCGCAGCTGGGCTATGTCCAGGTCAAGGACGTCGTCTCGGCGAAGGACACCACTCCCGTCCCGCTCGGGGCCGGCTCCGTGCCGCTGGACGCCGTCCTGGCGGCGCTCGTCCGGGGCACCCAGGGCCCCGCGCACGCGTTCGAGGGCGCCGGCGGCCAGGGCCCGGGCGGCTGGCTGTGCTGGGAGTACGAGAAGCGCTGGTATCCCCAGGCCCCGGACCTCCCCGACCTGCTGGCGCCGGGCCGCGCATACCTCCAGCGCCTCCTGGAGGCCGCCGCTCCCTGACCGGCCCGCCCCGGTCCGCCGCGCGCGTTCTGAAGCCCCCTCACACACCCGGGCCCGCCCCGCAAGAGCTGGGCGCCGCCTCGGATGGAGTCATTGACCGACAATAGTTTTCCGGCTATCCGTGTCTCCTTGGAAGTTTCCTTCAACCAGTCGAGGAAGCCCCCCGGAAGGAGCGCAGATGCACTCCAGACGTACCGTCCTGACCACCGCGGCCGCCGCGGCCGCCGCTGCCGCCGGCGCCGTGCCCGCCGGCGCCGCCCCACCCGCCGCCGGGCAGCAGCCCGTCCCCGATTCCGGCACCCGGGCACGGCTGCGCCGCCTGATCGCCCGTATGACGCCGGAGGAGAAGGCCGGCCAGCTCTTCGTGATGCGTGTCTACGGGCACTCCGCCACCGACCCCGACCCGGCGGACGTGGCCGCGAACCAGAAGGAGATCGGCGTCGCCAACGCCGCGGAGCTGATCGCCAAGTACCACGTCGGCGGCATCATCTACTTCGGCTGGGCGCACAACACCCGCGAGCCGCATCAGATCGCCGACCTGTCCAACGGCATCCAGAAGGCCGCCGCCGCCCAGCGGGTGCCCGTGCCGCTGCTGATCTCCACCGACCAGGAGCACGGCATAGTGGCCCGGGTCGGCGCCCCCGCGACGCTGCTGCCCGGGGCGATGGCGCTCGGTGCGGGCGGCAGCGCCGCGAGGGCGCGTACGGCGGGCCGGATCGCCGGCCGGGAGCTGTACGCCATGGGCATCCGGCAGGACTACGCGCCGGTCGCCGACGTCAACGTCAATCCCGCCAATCCGGTGATCGGCGTCCGCTCCTTCGGCGCCGACCCCCAGGCCGTGGCCCGTATGGTCGGCAGCCAGGTGAAGGGCTATCAGGACGGCGGGGTCGCGGCCTGCGCCAAGCACTTCCCCGGCCACGGCGACACCGACACCGACAGCCATGTCGGGCTGCCGTACATCCACCACAGTGCCGAGGAGTGGGAGCGGCTGGACGCGCCGCCGTTCAAGGCGGCGATCGAGGCCGGCATCGATTCGATCATGACGGCGCATATCGTCGTGCCCGCCTTCGACCCGAGCGAGGACCCGGCCACCCTCTCCCGCCCGATCCTCACCGGCATCCTGCGCGAGCGGCTCGGCTACGACGGTGTGGTGGTGACGGACTCACTCGGCATGGAGGGCGTACGGGTGAAGTACGGCGACGCCCGGGTGCCGGTCCTGGCGCTCAAGGCGGGCGTCGACCAGCTGCTGAACCCGCCGGATCTGTCCGTGGCGCACGCAGCGGTCGTCCAGGCCATGGCGGACGGCGAGCTGACGGAGCGCGACATCGACGCCAAGCTGATGCGCATCCTGCTGCTCAAGGAGCGGCGCGGGCTGTTCCGGGACCCGTACACCACGCACCGGGACGTGGACCGGGTGGTCGGCACCCGCGAGCATCTGGCCGCCGCGGACCGGATCGCGGGCCGTACGACCACGCTGCTGCGCAACGACGCCGGCATCCTGCCGCTGTCGCGGCGCCGGCAGCCCCGGGTACTGGTGGTGGGGGTGGACGCGGCCGCGCCGTCGGGCACCGGCGGCCCGCCGACCGCGGTGCTGGCCAAGGCCCTGACCGAACTGGGCTTCACGGCCCATGCGCTGGCCACGGGCCCGACGCCGGACCAGCGGCGGATCGACGAGGCGGTGGCGGCGCTCGGCGAGCGGGACGCGGTGGTGGTGGCGACGTACAACGTCTCCGCCGGGTCCTCCCAGCGCAAGCTGGTCGCCGCGCTGCTGGGCACCGGCAAGCCGGTGGTGCAGCTGGCGGTCCGCAACCCCTACGACATCGCCCAGCTCGACGGCGTCCGGGCGGCTCTGGCGAGCTACTCCTGGACGGATGTGGAGCTGCGGGCGGCGGCCCGGGTGATCGCCGGGCGGCGGGACCCGGCGGGCCGGCTGCCGGTGGCGATAATGCGCGCCGACGCCCCCGGCCAGGAGCTGTTCCCGATCGGCCACGGTCTGGCCTATCCCTGACCCGCCCCGGCGGCGGCCACGGCGCGCTCCCCCGCTCGCGGGGAGCGCGCCGTGGCGTGCTCTCAGCGCGTCACGGCCGCAGCATCGGCATGCGGCGCATCTCCTGCTGGTCCAGCTTCTTGTTGTACGGGGCCAGCGGGGTGGCCCGGCCGCTCGGGGCGGGGAGGCCGGCCCAGTCCAGGAGCGCGGCGGTGGCCTTGGTGCGGTCCGCCTCCTTCAACTTGGCGATGTTGGCGCCGTGGTTGCCGCCGGGGACGGTGAACCGGTACGCGTCACGGGCGCCCGCGCCGAGCTCGAAGTGCTCCGAACTCCACGGGTCGTACTCGCCGTTGACGAACATCATCCGTTCGGCGTGGTGGCGCACCCAGCGGTCGACGTCGGGCATCGCGCGCTGGTCGAAGCGCATCGGGATGTCCTGGGGGACGAAACTGCGGGAGTTGTTGATGCCGGGGTACTTCAGCAGGCCGGCCAGGTTCGGGTAGGCGTAGCCGGGCTCGCCGAGCTGGGTGCCGGCCTGGTAGTAGTACGGCGTGTACGGCTCCATGCCCTGGTCGGTGTAGCTGTCGAAGCCGCCGACCTTGTCCATCCACTTCCACAGCTCGTCGGTGGAGACGGTCGGCTTGGGCACCTCGGCACAGGCGGTCTCGGCGGGCTGGTACTGCCAGAAGCCGAACACCAGGTCCGTGACCATGACTTCATAGGCCCGGTCGGCGCTGCCGACGGTCTTGAAGGTCTGCTTCTCCTTGTCGGCCCAGGCCTGGAATCGGTCGACCATCTCCTCGCGGCGCACCAGGGCCTCGCGCTCGATGGCGGCGAGGTCGGTGCGGCACTGCGCGGTCCCGACGGTCTGGAAGAACCGGTCGTAGGCGGCGTCCTCGTCGTTGCGCACGTCGTTGGGCGCGACGTAGGCGACGGTGCCGTTCATGTCGTGCGGGAAGAAGCGACGGTAGTACGTGGCGGTCATGCCGCCCTTGCTGCCGCCGGTGGCTATCCAGTTCTTGCCGTAGATGCTGTGCAGCGCCTGGAATATGCGGTGCTGGTCGTTGGCGGCCTGCCGGATGTCCAGCTTCTGCCAGTCCGTGGGCGCGGGCCGTGACGGGGTGAAGTAGCGGTACTCCAGGGATACTTGGTTGCCGTCGATGATCTTGGTGGGTTCGCTGCGGGACGGCGTGGTGTTGACGTTGTAGCCCGAGGTGAAGAACACCGTCGGGCGATCGACCGACTTGTGCAGCAGGGTCAGCCGCTGCTGGAAGGTCCCCTTCGAGGGGTGCCGGTGGTCGATCGGCTGGGTGTAGTTCAAAACGAAGTAGCGGTAGCCGTCGACCGGCTTCTCCTCTACGAGGCTCATCCCCCGGATCGCCAGGATCCGGTCCTTGATGTCCTCGGTCTTCGGCTCGGCGGCGGTGGCCGCTCCCGCCGAGGCGCTGCCGGCTGTGGCCGTGCCTATGAGCACGGCGAGCGACAGCAGCCATCTGGTGGCCTTGCGCATGCACCCTCCCCTTGGGATAGCAAAGGTGGGGCTGAACCTATCGGCGCGCCGGGGGTGCCACCAGCCCCCGGCGCCATCCGGTGGATCTCCGCCGAGCGGCGCGGGGAGGGCGCCGCGCCGCGGGGCCGTCAGGCCACCAGTTCCTCCTCCTCGCCCGTGAAGGTGCGCCACAGCTGCGCATACCGCCCGTTGCGCGCGAGGAGTTGCGCATGGCTGCCGTCCTCGGCTATGCGGCCCTGGTCGAGGACCACGACGCGGTCCGCGCGGGCGGCGGTCGTCAGGCGGTGGGCGACGATCATGGTCGTGCGGGCGCCGGCGAGGCGGTCGGTGGCCTGGTTGACGACGGCTTCGGTGGCCAGGTCGAGGGACGCGGTGGCCTCGTCGAGCAACAGCACGTCCGGGTCGACGAGTTCGGCGCGGGCCAGCGCCAGCAGCTGCCGCTGGCCGGCGGAGAGGTTGCGTCCGCGCTCGGCGACCTCGTGGAGGTAGCCGCCGTCGAGCGTGGCGATCATCTCGTGGGCGCCGACGGACCGGGCCGCGGCCTCCACCTCGGCGTCGGTGGCGTCCGGGCGGCCGTAGGCGATGGCGTCACGGACGGTGCCGGCGAAGAGGTAGGACTCCTGGGGGACCACCCCCAGGCGGCGGCGGTAGCCGGTCAGGTCCAGTTCGCGCAGGTCGGTGCCGTCGATCCGGACGGCGCCCGAGGACGGGTCGTAGAACCGCGCCACCAGCTTGACGAGGGTGGACTTGCCGGCGCCCGTCTCGCCGACGAAGGCCACGGTCTGGCCGGCCGGTATGGCGAGCTTGATGCCCGCGAGGGCCGGCTCCTGGCCCTTGCCGTAGTGGAAGTGCACATCGTCGAAGACGATCTCGCCGCGCAGTGCGGGTACTTCGCGGGGGCGCTCGGCGGCGGGGGTGGTGGTCGGCTCGCGCAGCAGCTCCTGGATGCGGCCGAGCGAGACGGAGGCCTGCTGGTAGCCGTCGAAGACCTGGGAGAGCTGCTGGACGGGGGCGAAGAACAGGTCGATGTAGAGCAGATACGCCACCAGGGCGCCGGCCGTGAGAGTGCCCGAGCCGACCCGGCCGGCGCCGACGATCAGCACCAGGGCGGCCGCCACCGAGGACAGCAGCTGGACGAACGGGAAGTAGACGGATATCAGGAACTGGCCGTGGACCCGGGCCCGGCGGTAGTCGTCGCTGCGCGCGGCGAAGCGCTCCTGGCCGCGCCGCTCGCGCCGGAAGGCCTGGACGATCCGCAGCCCGGCCACGTTCTCCTGGAGGTCGCCGTTGACGGTGCTGATCCGCTCGCGGGCCAGCTCGTAGGCCTTGACGCTCTGCTTGCGGAAGAAGTACGTGCCGATGATCAGCGGCGGGAGGGTGGCGAAGACGACCAGGGCGAGCTGGACGTCGATGGCGAGCAGCGCGATGAGGATGCCGAAGAACGTCAGCATCGACACCAGTGCGGTGACCAGTCCGGTCTGCAGGAACGTGGAGAGCGCGTCCACGTCCGTCGTCATCCTGGTCATGATCTTGCCGGTCAGCTCGCGCTCGTAGTAGTCGAGCCCGAGGCGCTGCAGCTGCGCGAAGATCTTCAGGCGGAGGGAGTACAGGACCCGCTCGCCGGTGCGCCCGGTCATGCGGTTGCCGCCGATCTGCGCGGCCCACTGGGCGAGCACCACGATCAGGGCGAGCGTGGCGGCGACCCAGACGCCGGCGAGCGCGCCCCGGCGGACGCCCTCGTCGATGCCCTGGCGGATCAGGACCGGCAGCATCAGCCCGGCGAGGGCGTCCACGGCGACCAGCGCCAGGGCGAGGGCCAGCGGTCCGCCGAAGCCGTGCAGCAGCCGGCGCAGACCGTAGGAGCGCTCGGGGCGCACCGCCCGGTCCTCGTCGATGCCGGGGCTGTCCTTCGCCGGCGGCAGCGCGGCGACCTGGGCGAGAAGCTCGGGCGTGGCCGGTGTCCCGGCCGTCGCGGCGCCCAGGCCGGGTCCGGCCGCGGCCGCGCGGGGCGCGACGCCGGCCCCGCCCGCCTCGGCGTCCTGCTCGCGGCGGACCCACAGCTCGGGGGTGACGGCTCCGGCCGCCGGGCCCGGCCGGCCCCGCTCGCCGTCCGCCTCGCCGTCTAGGCCGTCGAGCCCGTCCGGTCCGCCGCCGTCGGGTGTGAACTCCAGCAGCCCGGTCGCCGTGGGGGCGCCGGCCGGCTCGCCCGCCGGGTCGCGCTCGACGCCGCCCAGCTCCTCGGGGTCGGTCAGCAGTCTGCGGTAGAGGGGACATCGCTCGGCCAGTTCGTCCTGGGTGCCGACGTCGACCAGCCGCCCGCCGTCGAGGACGGCGACCCGGTCGGCGAGCGCCAGGGTGGAGGCGCGGTGCGCGATGAGCAGGGTCGTACGGCCCGCCATGACGCCGCGCAGCGCCTCGTGGATCTCGTGCTCGACCCGGGCGTCGACGGCGGAGGTGGCGTCGTCCAGCACCAGCAGCCGGGGGTCGGTGAGGATGGCCCGGGCCAGCGCGATGCGCTGCCGCTGGCCGCCGGACAGGGTCAGCCCCTGCTCGCCGACCTTGGTGTCATAGCCCTCGGGGAGCGCGGAGACGAAGCCGTCCGCCTGGGCGGCGCGGGCCGCGGCGCGCACCTGCTCGTCGGTGGCCTCCGGATGGCCGTAGGCGATGTTGTCGCGCACCGAGTCGGAGAACAGGAAGCTGCTCTCGGGGACCAGGCCGATGGCGGCCCGCAGCGACTCGAGCGTCAGCGTGCGCACGTCGTGGCCGCCGACCAGGACGCGGCCGGCGGTGACGTCGTAGAAGCGGGGCAGCAGCAGGGAGACGGTGGACTTGCCGCTGCCGGACGTGCCGACCACGGCGACCGTCTCGCCCGCCTCGATGCGCAGCGAGAAGTCCTCCAGGACGGGGCGGGCGGGGCCGACCCCGTCGCCGTCGTGTGCCGGTGCGTAGCCGAACGTCACCCGGTCGAAGGCGACGGTGGCCGGGGCGTTCGCGGGCAGTTCGTGGGCGTCCGCCCGCTCCTGGATGAAGGGTTCGGTGTCGATCAGCTCGTAGACCCGCTCCACGCCGGCGCGCGCCTGCTGTCCGACGGTCAGCATCACCGCCAGCATCCTGACCGGTCCGACCAGCTGCGCCAGGTACGTGGAGAACGCGACGAAGGTGCCGAGGGTGATCTGCCCGCGGGTGGCCATCCAGCCGCCGAGGGCGAGCATCGCGACCTGGCCGAGGGCGGGCACGGCCTGCAGCGCGGGGGTGTAGCGGGCGTTGAGGCGGACCGTGCGCAGTCGCCCGGCGAACAGCCGGCCGGAGACCTCGCGCAGCTTGCCGGTCTCCTGCTCCTCCTGGCCGAAGCCCTTGACGACCCGGACACCGGATATGGCGCCGTCGACGACGCCGGCCACCGCGGCCGCCTGGCTCTGGGCGTACCAGGTGGCCGGGAACAGCCGCACCCGGCTGCGCCGGGCGATGAACCACAGGGCGGGGGCGACCGCGAGCGCGACGACGGTCAGCAGGGGCGACAGGACCGCCATCACCACCAGCGAGACCACGAAGAGCAGCACGCTGCCGATCATCATCGGCAGCATGAACAGCAGGCTCTGGATCAGCTGCAGGTCGCTGGTGGCGCGGCCGACGACCTGGCCGGTGCTCAGCTCGTCCTGCCGTCGGCCGTCGAGGCGGGAGATGGCGGCGAACATCCGGGTCCGCAGATCGTGCTGGATGTCCAGGGCGAGCCGGCCGCCGTAGAAGCGGCGCAGGTAGGTCAGGACGTAGACGACCACGGCGGCCGCGATCAGCAGGCCGGACCACAGGGCGAGGGAGCGCTCGTGCCGGACGATGACGTCGTCGATGATCAGCTTGGGCACGAGCGGGACCAGCGCCAGTACGCCCATCCCGGCGAGCGAGGAGCCGAGCGCGAACAGGACGTCCTTCCTGTACTGCCAGCAGTCCCGGGTCAGCCGCCGTGCCCAGCCCACCCGGACCGTGTCCGTATCCGCGCCCGCCACCCCATGCCTCCCGCCCGTCGACGCCTGTCGCCAGGCACCAACGCCGCGGGGTGCGATTTTCATCCCGTCGTAACAATCCAGTTCGTGATCACTTCACACGCTGCACCGTGAGCTCCGTGATCCCCGGGTGCGGCCTGGGCTTTTTGTCGGGCGCCGGGGTCCGGTCGCCCTCCACCACGACGCGTACGTACCGGGCCGGGCTCCGGCCCGCGTACCCCGTCCCCGTCCAGTGCTCACCGTCCGTGGAGACCTCCGCGCGATAGGCCTTGGGGCGGGTGGCGGTCCAGTGCGGGGTGATCTGGCCGACGCGGAGGGTGCGGCCGAGGTCGACGGTGAGGGTGCCGGTGGCGGCGTTCGGGACCCAGGCGGTGGTGTCGTTGCCGTCGACCGCGGCGGCCGCGTACATCCCGGGCTCCTGCGAGGTCGCCGTGGCCGGGGTGCACCGGGCGGCGTTCGAGGTCGCGGCCAGATCGGGGCGGCGGGTCTTGAGGACGGCCGGCACGCCCCGGCTGACGAGCTGCTCGCCCTGGGGCGACTCGATGGTCATCGGCGCCCCGGAGGTCAGCCGCACGGTGGTGTGGTGCGCCCCGATCGCCACGTCGTACGTCCGCCCCTGCCAGCGCAGACCGCGCAGGGTGACGCCGGCGGACAGCTGCGGCGGCAGCATCGGGTCCAGCCGCACCCGGTCCTCCCGCAGCCGCAGGCCCGTCAGCCCGTGGGTGAAGGTCTGCAGGAAGCCGCCCTTGCCGGTGAGGAAGTCCTGCGCGGGCTGCCCCGCGTGCGGGTCCGAGGCGCCGGCCTTGCTGCCGCGCGCCTCGGAGAACTGCGCGAACGGCCCGCGCACGAACGGCTTGATGGAGCGCAGCAGATAGGTGTACGTCGAGCAGCCCGGCTCGCCGATCCCGGCCGCGTCGATGGCGTGCACCGAGTCCGTCATGGCCGGGCCGTCGGGGTCGGTGCGCGCGGCGTAGTAGTCCAGCGTGCGCGCGGCCCGTGCGGGCGTCATCGGCCATTCCAGCGGATACATCAGCAGGACGGTGTCGGCCTGCTTGATGGTCGTGCCCCGGTAGCCGGCGTACTGCTCGAAGACCTTGTTCCTGCTGTCGTAGGGGATCCGCAGGTGGTCGGCGACCGTGGTCCAGGAGGCGGGTGCCGGCTCGCCGAGGAGGGCGGCGGCGCGGGTGGCGTGGCGCAGCGCGGTGGCGGCGCCGGCGTTGGTGAAGACGCCGTCGGTGACGCCGTTGCTGTACTCGTCCGGCCCGGCGACGTTCTTGACCGAGTAGCTGCCGTCGGCGTTGCGGGTGGCCCGCGAGGCCCAGAACTCGGCGATGCCCTTGAGGACCGGCCAGCCGCGGGAGCGCAGCCAGGCGGTGTCCTTGGTGGCGAGGTAGTACTGCCAGGCGGCCAGGGAGATGTCGCCCATGAGGTGGTTCTGGGTCCGGCAGTGCGGCGGGTCCCAGCTGTGGCACTCGCTCCACAGGGCGCCGTCGCTGCCGCTGGTCCAGGGGTAGAACAGCCCGTCGTAGCCGAGCTTGTGGGCGTTGGCGCGGGCCCGGTCCCGGGTCCGGTAGCGGTAGTCGACGATCGACCTGGCGAGTTCGGGGTGGCTCGCGAGCAGCCCCGGATACATCCAGGTCTCGGCGTCCCAGAAGACCTCGCCGGCGTAGTTGTCGCTGGTCAGACCGGTCGGGCCGATGCTGTTGGCGCTGCCGGGGCGGGTGGCGGACAGCAGCCCGTACTGTGCCGAGCGCACCCAGGACTGCAGCTCGGGCTGCCCGTGGACCTCGATGTCGGCGCGCCACAGCCGCTGCCAGGCGGCGGTGTGCCGGGCGAAGAGGTCCTGCCAGCCGCGGCCGGCGGCCCGCAGCGCGGCGGCGCGGGCGGCGGCGCGCGGGGCGCGGGAGGTGAGCGCGGTGTCCACGCCGACGTACTTGGTCAGCTCGTACGTCCGTCCGCCGCGGACCGGGAAGGTCACCCGCTGCCGGCTGGTCAGCCCGTCGGCCCGGGGCTCCGGCCGGGGCCGCTCCGGGCGCACCTGCGGACCGGTGCGCAGCGTGGAGGCCACCGCGCCCTCGGTCTTCGTACCGTCCGCGCGGAAGCCGACGTCCATCGTGCCGGGGCCGGCCGGGCCGCCGGCGGGGGCCCTGGACGGCTGCACCCGGCGGGCGCCGCGTCCGTCGAGGGTGTCGGTGACGGTGGCGGCGCCGCTCCAGTGGGGCGTCATCCGCAGGCGTACGGCGCCGGTGTGCGCGTCGTCGCGGTCGGCGAGCACGTCGTAGACCAGGTCCGTGCGGCGGCCGTCGGCGGCCGTCCAGGTCAGCGACGTACGGACGAATCCGCAGCGCAGCGAGAGGGTCTGGCGGTAGTGCGAGATCCGGCCCGGCCGGGTGGCGGAGGAGAAGGTGTCGGGGCGCTCGCCGCCGGTGGTGACGTCGAGGGTGGTCCAGGTGGGGATCGCGGCGACGGCCTGCCGCCCCTCGACGTTCTTGGGTCCCTTGGCGTACAGCCCGGAGACGAAGGAGCCGTCGTAGGCGGGGGTCTTCAGCGGCCAGCCGGTCTTGCCGCCGGGGGCCGCGTAGCCGGTGCCGTTGGGCGGCACCCGTTGTCCGAGGTAGCCGTTGCCGACGTAGGCGTGGTAGCCGTCCTCGGGGTCGATCGTGGTGGCCGTGGCGCTCCAGCCGTCGCCCTGCTCGCAGGGGCCCTGGGAGGCCGCGGCGTCGGAGTGTGGCCGGGGCGGCGCGGCGGACGCCGATATGGGCGCGAGGACGGCGACCAGCGCGGTGGCGAGCATCGGGGCGAGGAGTGTGCGGGAGCGGCGGGCGGCGGGCCCGCCGCGCGGCCGGTCCGGGCCCTGCGGTGAGCGGTCCGCGGGGGAAGCTGCCGTGTGTTCCATGGTTCTCCGTCGTACGTACGCGGTCCGCGCCGCGGCCCGCGACACGGACTTCACCTTGAACATCATCAGGCCCCCGCCTGCCCCGCACCTTAGGACGAATAGGCCGTCCGGGTCACGGACTTGGTCGTATCGACGCGCCGGCGCGCTCGGCCCGAAGTGCTCCGATTGGTCAAAGCGCCACACTTGCGGCACACTTTTAGACTGACCAGTCAGATCAAAAGGGGAGGGGTTTGTGAACACCACCCGTCAGGGGGCGGCGGTCAGCGCCAAGGGGATCGGAGTGCGGGGCCCACGGGGGTGGGCCTTCCAAGGCGTCGACATCGCCGCGGACCCGGGCTCACTGATCGCCGTCCAGGGCCCCTCGGGTTCCGGGCGCACCTGCCTGCTGCTCGCCCTCACCGGCCGGATGCGGATCACCGAGGGCACGGCGACGGTCGCCGGATTCCCGCTGCCCAAGCGGATCGGAACGGTGCGCGCCCGCACCGCCATCGCCCACGTACCGGGCGTCGCCGACCTCGAACCGGCCCTCACGGTCGGCGAACACCTCAAGGAACAGGCCCTGCTGGGGCGGCGCCTGAAGGGCTCGCTGCCCTGGGGCAAGCAGCACAAGGCCGCCACCCGGGCCCGGATCGACGCCGCGCTGACGGCCGCCGGGCTCGACACCGACGCACTCCCCAAGGGCCTGGGCACCGCCGTCCGCGACCTGGAGCGCATCGAGGCACTGCGGCTGTCGATCGCGCTCGCGGTGATGCACGGCCCGCGGCTGCTGGCCGTCGACGACGTCGACCTCAAGCTCTCCGCGGCCGAACGCGACCAGGCCTGGCAGCTGTTGCGGGACCTCGCACTGGCCGGCACCACCGTCGTGGCCGCCGGCAGCGACGCACCGGCGGACGCACTGATCGTCCGCACCGCGGCCGCCGCGGCACCCGCCGACCCGGCACCCGGCCAGGACGTCCCGGCCACCGCACACACCACCGAGGAGGAAGCGGCGCATGCGTTCGCCGAAACTGGCCGCGCTTGAGCTCAGGCGCTTCGGCAGGGGAAAGCTGCCCCGGCTGGGGCTGGTCGCCCTGATGCTGATCCCCCTGCTGTACGGGGCCCTGTACCTCTGCTCCTTCTGGGACCCCTACGACCGCCTGGACAAGATCCCGGTGGCGCTGGTCAACGACGACCGGGGTGCCACCGCCGACGGCAAGAAGATCACCGCCGGCGACGACCTGGCCGAGAAGGTCAAGGACAGCAACACCTTCGACTGGCAGGAGGTCAGCTCCGCGGACGCCGCCAAGGGCGTCGAGGACGGCACGTACTACCTCTCCCTGACGGTCCCGCACAACTTCAGCGAGCGGATCGCCTCCAGCTCCGGCGACGACCCGCAGACCGGTGCGCTCAAGGTCCGTACGAACGACGCCAACAGCTACATCGTCGGCTCGATCTCCAAGACGGTCTTCTCCGAGCTGCGCGCGAAGACCTCGGCGACGTCGTCCCGGGCCATGCTCGACAAGATCTTCGTGTCCTTCTCCGACCTGCACGACAAGACGGCCGAGGCGGCCGACGGAGCCGGCAAGGTCGACGACGGGCTCGGCAGCGCCAAGGACGCCACCGGCAAGCTCAAGGACGGCCTGGGCAAGCTGGACAAGGGCTCCGGCGACGTCAGCAAGGGCGCGGGCACGCTGCACGACAAGGCGGGCGAGCTGACCCAGGGCGCCGGGAGCGTGGACAAGGGGGCCAAGGACCTCGACGAGGGCGTCGGAAAGGCCAACTCCGGGGTCCAGGAGCTCAGCAGGCGCATGGGCCAGCTGGCCGGCGGCACTCAGGAGCTCGCCGACACGGCCAACAAGCTGGCCGACAAGGCGAACCCGCTGGTCGACGGGCGCGGCAAGGAGCTGGGCGAGAAGGCTCGGGTCGCCGCCGAGGTCTCCCAGGAGATCGCCGACGCTCTCGACCGGCTGCCGGGCGACATGTCCAGGGCCGCGACGCAGACCCGCCAGAGCGCCGATGAGGCCGCCGCGGTGTACAAGGAGAGCTGCGAGGGCCTTACGCCCGCCGCCAACTGCCCGCGACTGAAGGCCCACGCCGACGGGCTCGCCCGCACCGCCGAGACGGTGGAGAAGGCCAACGGCACGGTCAGCGAGAACACCTCGGCCATCAAGGACATGCAGCGCAAGCTGCGGGAGCTGCACCGGCTCGCCACGGTGGTCGCCCAGGAGGCTCCCACCGCGCAGCAGAAGATGAACACCGCCGTCGCCAAGATCAATCAGCTCAACGACGGTGCGCAGAAGATCTCCGCGGGCGCCGAGCAGCTCGCTGCGGGCACCGGCAAGCTCGCCGACGGCAGCGGCAGGCTCGCCGACGGCACCGGCAAGCTCGCCGACGGCAGCGGGAAGCTGGCCGACGGCGCGGGGAAGATCGCCGACGGCGCCGGCCAGGTGCACGACGGCATCGGCGACGCCAAGGACGGCGTGATCAAGCTCGACGGCGGCATCTACAAGCTCAAGGACGGCGCCAACCAGCTGGCCGACGGGCTGCACAGCGGCGTCGCCAAGATCCCGGACTACGACAAGAAGGACCGCGACGCCCGCACCGAGGTGATGGCCGACCCGGTCGAGCTGGCCGCCAAGTCCCTGCACAAGGCGCCCAACTACGGCACCGGCCTGGCGCCGTACTTCATCCCGCTCTCCCTCTGGGTCGGCGCGATGGTCGCGTTCATGCTGCTCCAGCCGCTGGGCAAGCGCGCACTGGCCGCGGGCGCCCCGGGCTGGCGGATCGCCCTCGGCTCCTGGCTGCCGGCCTTCGCCGTCGGCGTCGTGCAGGTGCTTGCCCTGATGGCCGTACTGCACTGGGCCCTCGGCCTGGAGATGGCCCGCTCGGCCGGCACCATCGGCTTCCTGCTGCTGGCCACGGCCTGCTTCACGGCCATCATCCAGCTGCTGAGCGCCTTCTTCGGCCCGGCCGGCCGGGTGCTGACCCTGGTCGTGCTGATGCTCCAGCTGACCTCGGCGGGCGGCACCTACCCGGTGCAGACCAGCCCCGGGTTCTTCGCCGCCATCCACCCCTTCCTGCCGATGAGTTACGTCGTCGACGGTCTGCGCCGCCTGATCACCGGCGGCGACCTCGCCGTCGTCTGGCAGGGCTGCGCGGTCCTTGGCGCCTTCACCCTCGGCGCGCTGGCGCTCACCGCCCTCGCGGCGCGCGGCCGGCAGGTCGTACGGATGAAGGACCTGCACCCGGAACTCAGCCTGTGAGCCTTCCCCCGGGTCCCGGGGGGGGGGGGGGGGGGGGGGGGGGAGGGGGGGGGGGGCACCCCACCCCCCGCCCCCCCCCCCCCCGACAGGTCTTTTTCGCCCCCCCCCCCCCCCCCCCCCCAAAAAGG
>NZ_JBVIRA010000008.1:26380-87314 GCF_055576575.1 Streptomyces sp. NPDC033270 | reverse complement strand
TACCCTTCCGTTTCTTGCTTCTCCTTCCTCCCCCCCTCCCCCCTCCCCCCCCCCCCCCCCCCCCCCCCCCCCCCCCCCCCCCCCCCCCCGGGGGGCGCCCCCAACGCCCGCCGCTCGGCCACCCGCCGGCGGCTCTTCGACGCCGCCGTCACCCTCATCGCCGAACAGGGCTTCTCCGCCACCACCGTCGATGAGATCGCCGACCGCGCGGGCGTCGCCAAGGGCACCGTCTACTACAACTTCGCCAGCAAGAACGTCCTCTACGAGGAGCTGCTGCGCGACGGCCTCGACCAGCTCGCCGAGGCCCTCCAGCACGCCGCCGACACCACCGCGGGCCGCGGCGGCACCCGGGTCGACGCACTCGACGCCATGATCCGCGCGGGCCTGGACTTCATCGCCCGCTCCCCGGCCCTCACCCAGCTCTACGTCGCCGAGCTGTGGCGTACCAACCGCAGCTGGCGCGCCACCGTGGCGTCGGTACGCGGCCGCGCGCTGACCGTCGTCGAGTCCGTCCTGCGCGACGCGGTGCGCACCGGCGAACTCTCCGAGGAACTCGACATCCCCCTGACCTCCTCCGCCCTCCTCGGCATGGTTCTGGTCGCGGCCCTGGACTGGCTGTCCTTCCAGCCGGACCGGTCGGTCGAGGAGGTGCACGCGTCGCTGTCGCGGCTGGTGCAGGGGCGGGTGGGGACGCGGCCGCCCCACGAGGTCCGGGGAGACACCCCCGGACAGCACGCCTAGAACGCTTGCGACCCTGACCCATCGGACCGGCCCTGGGCGTCAGCCGCCAGGTGGGTCGGGGCGAACATCCGCAGCCGGGCCGGGAGTACGACCACCGACGGGCCGGGGGCGGCGAGCGCGGCCGACAGGTCCGTGGCCAGGTGCTCGGGGCTCGTGGTGACCGCGGGGACGCCGAAGGACCCGGCGAGCGCCGCGAAGTCCGGGCGGGCGAGTTCGGTGGCGGTGGCCGCGCCGAAGGCGTCGGTCATGTACTCGCGCAGGATGCCGTAGCCCCCGTCGTCCACGATGAGCCAGGTCACCGGCAGGTCGTACTGCCGGGCGGTGGCCAGCTCGGCGATCGAGTACATCGCGCCGCCGTCGCCGGAGACCGCCAGCACCGGCCGGGCCGGGTCGGCGGCGGCCACGCCCAGTGCCGCCGGGAAGCCGTAGCCCAGGCCGCCCGCGCCCTGCGCGGAGTGCAGCGCGTTGGTGCCCCGCGCATCGAAGGCCGACCAGGCCCAGTAGGCGAGGATCGTCATGTCCCAGCAGCTGACCGCGCCGTCCGGCAGCGCCTGCCGCACCGCGGCCAAAACCTGCTGCTCCAGGTCGAGCTCCTGACCGGCGAGGCGGTCGCGGACGCGGGCGAGCAGGCCGCGGACGGCGGATTCGGGGTCGTACGCCACGGAGTCATGCGCCGCGGGGCCCGGGGCCGCGGCGGAGCCGGCGCCCGCTTCACCGCGCGCCGCCACCTCCTCGACCAGCGCGGCCAGGGCCGCCCGGGCGTCCGCGTGGATACCCAGCGCGGCATGGTTGGACTCCAGCTTGCCGAGGTCCGCCTCGATCTGCACGACGCGGCCGCGCGGCCGGAACGTGTGGTAGTTCGAGGAGAGTTCGCCCAGCCCGGAGCCGACGACCAGCAGGGTGTCCGCGTCCTCCAGGAAGGACGTGGTGTGGCGGTCCTCCAGCCAGGACTGGAGGGAGAGCGGATGCTCCCACGGGAAGGCGCCCTTGCCGCCGAAGGTGGTCGCCACCGGCGCCCGCAACCGCTCGGCGAGCGCCAGCAGCTCCGCCTCGGCCCCGGCCCGTACGACTCCGCCGCCGGCCAGGATCACCGGCCGCCGGGCCCGCGTCAGCCGGTCGGCCGCCGCCGCGATCAGCTCGGGGCGGGGCGCCGGCTTGGTCGGCGCGACGTCGAGTCCGGCCACCGGCGGCACGTCCACCTCGGCCAGCAGCACATCCTGCGGGATCTCCAGCCAGACCGGACCGTGCGGGGCGCTCAGGGCCGACTCCCAGGCGGCGGCCACCGCCGAGGGGATCTGCGAGGCGGTGCGCACCGTGTGGACGGACTTGACCACGCCCCGGAACGAGGCGCTCTGGTCGGTGAGTTCATGCAGATAGCCGTGGCGTCCGCCGCCGATACCGGCCAGCGGCACCTGACTGCCGATGGCCAGTACGGCGGCCGATGCCGCGGCCGCCTCCTGGAGCGCGGGCAGCGTCATCAGCGCACCGGGGCCGGTGGAGACCAGCAGCGGCGCGACGCCGTGGGTGGTCCTGGCGTACGCGTCGGCGGCGAAGCCCGCGTTGTTCTCCACCCGCAGCCCCACGTAGCGCAGCGCGGAGCGGCGCAGCGCGTCGAACATCCCGAGGGCGTGCTGGCCGGGGAGGCCGAAGACGGTACTCGCGCCGAGGGCGGTGAGCGACTCGACGACCAGGTCGCCTCCGGTGCGGGTGGCTGGGGTGCTGCTCATCTTCTGTCGGCTCTCCGTCTCGTTGTGCTCGTTCGCGGCCTGCCGGCCGCTCGTCCTCAAACGCCGGTCAGGCTTGATTTCGCGGCCAGCCGCTCCCGCCAGGCGGCCAGTACCGCCGCGTCCGTGGGCCTGGTGGCCAGGCTCACCGCCACATAGGCCACGAGGGAGGCGATCAGCCCGTAGTAGATCGGCTCGTTGGCCAGGACGCCGAAGGAGACCATCAGGCCGACGACGGCCAGGCCGCCCACCGCGACCGAGGCGAGCGCGCCCGCCGCCGTGCCGCGCTTCCACAGCAGCCCGCCCAGGATCGGCACCAGCAGCCCGCCGACCAGCAGGTTGTAGGCGACGGTGAGGGCCGCGACGACATCGTTCAGGCCGATCGCGATGCCGATGACCGCGACGCCCATCAGGAGGATGAACAGCCGGTTGCCGCGCACCTCGTCGTGCGCCGCCTCGCCCGCCGCCTCCGGCCCGCGCACCGCGCCCCGCACCCGGGCCCAGATGTCGTTGTTGGCGACCGTGGCGCAGGCGATCAGCGCCCCCGAGGACGTGGACATCACCGCGGACAGCGCCGCCGCCAGCACCAGCCCGCGCACGCCCATCGGCAGCGCGTCCTTGACGATCGTCGCGAAGGCGTCGTCCGGGCTGCCCAGGTGCGGGTAGAGCACCTTGGCCGCGGTGCCGATGACCGCACCGGCGAGCGCGTACGCCAGGCAGTACGTCCCGGCCGCGGTGCCGCCCAGGCGCGCCACCTTGTCGCCGCGCGCGGTGAACACCCGCTGCCAGATGTCCTGCCCGATCAGCATGCCGAACGAATAGATCAGCACGTAGGTGAAGACCGTCTGCCCGCCGATGCCCAGCGGCGCGAAGTAGTCGTCCGGCAGCTGCGCCTTCATCGCGGCGAAGCCGCCCGCCCTGACGACGGCGATGGGCAGCAGGAGCAGCAGCACACCGATCGTCTTGACGACGAACTGGACCATGTCGGTGAGGGTGATCGACCACATGCCGCCGAGCGTCGAGTAGGCGACCACGATCGCCCCGCCCAGGACGATGGACAGCGACCGGTCCAGGCCGAAGAGCACATCGAAGATGGTCGCGTAGGCGATGGTCGAGGTGACCGCCAGCATCAGTGTGTACGCCCACATCACGACGCCGGAGATCAGCCCGGCGGAGCCGCCGTAGCGCAGGTCCAGCATCTCGGAGACCGTGTAGACCTTCAGCCGGGCGATCCGGGCCGAGAAGAAGACGCTCAGTGCGAGCAGCCCGAGGCCGATGGTGAAGACCATCCAGGCTCCGGAGAGGCCGTACTGGTAGCCGAGGCCGACCCCGCCGATGGTGGAGGCGCCGCCGAGCACGATCGCCGCCATGGTTCCCGAGTACATCACGGGGCCGAGGCGCCGCCCCGCCACCAGGAAATCGCTCTTGGATTTGGCGCGCCGCATCCCCCACCAGCCCATGGCGAGCATTCCGGCCAGATAGAGCACGATCACCGCGTAGTCGACAGCCATGGGCCATCCCTTCCAGCTGCGCCGAGGGGAGAGGGGGTACGGGGGTGGGGCTTTGCTGCGGGGGGAGAGAGACGGGCGCCCGGCGGGCGGGGGTCCCGGGCGGGCGCCGCGTCTGGAGGTTGACCCTAGGAGGCGGGAAGGCGACGCTGAAGTGTACGTTTCCTCCACTCGCCGCCCCATGACGTGGATGGTTCGCACATGTCGCACAGCCCGCACCCGACACCCCCGCCGTCCATCCCGCAGTCCACCCCGCCCTCCACTCCGCCGGTGCCGCTGGCGGCTCTCCTGGCGCGGACGGACCTGGGCCTGCGCCAGATCGCCGGCCCCCGCGAGGGCGTCGCGATCCACTGGGTGCACACCTCGGAGATGGCGGACCCGGTGCCCTACCTCCTGGGCGGCGAGATGCTGCTGACGGCGGGGGTGCATCTGGCGGAGGTGAGCGGGGGCGCCCGGGACGCCTATCTCGACGGCTATGCGGCCCGTACGGTCGCGGCCGGCGCCGCGGCCCTCGGGTTCGGGATCGCGCCGGTGCACGACACCGTCCCGCCCGCCCTGGTGGCGGCCTGCGACCGGCACGGTCTGCCGCTGGTCGAGGTCCCGGCGGGCACCCCGTTCACCGCCGTGGAGAGCGCCGTGTGGCAGGCCGTGACCGAGGCCCGGCACCGCGAGCTGACCCGGCTCAGCGAGGCGCAGCGCGCCCTGGCCACGGCCGCAGCCCGCCCCGAGCCGGCCGGCGCCGTGCTGCGCGCCCTGGCCCGCCATGTCCACGGCTGGACGGCGCTGCTCGCACCGGACGGCACGGAGCACGGCGCGGCCGGCCCCCGCCCCGCCGGCGCCGTACGCGCCGCGGCCGACCGGCTCGCGCGGGTCGTCGGCGCCGGCGGCCCGTCCTCGGCCACCGACGCGCTGCCCGGCACCCAGCTGTCCGCGTACGCCCTGACGGGGCGCACCACCGGCCCGGAGGCGCTCGCGCTCGTGGTCGCCGCGGACCCGCACGATCCGCCCGCGTACACCATCGCGGGCGTCGCCGCCGTCCTGCTCTCGCTGATCACCGGCCCCGCCGCGGCCGGCGGCGGGGCCGGCGGGGAGCACTCCGCGGCCCTGGTGCGCCTGCTCCTCGGCGCCCGCCCGGCCGACGTCGCCCCGCTCCTGGGCCATCCCCTGTGGACCGTCGTCCATGCCGAGCGCCGCCGGGAGACGACGGAGTCGGCGGCTTCACTGGCCGCCGCGCTCGGTACCGCACTGGTCGCCCCGGCCCCTGATGCCGGCGTTCCCGCCCTGCGCGCCCTGCTCCCCGCCGGCCACGACATCTCCGCGCAGCCCGGCTGGACGCTGGGCGTCAGCGAACCCGTACCGGTCGAGGAG
Organism: Streptomyces sp. NPDC033270; assembly: GCF_055576575.1. Lineage (NCBI taxonomy): Bacteria > Bacillati > Actinomycetota > Actinomycetes > Kitasatosporales > Streptomycetaceae > Streptomyces > Streptomyces sp. NPDC033270. The sequence goes on along the minus strand of NZ_JBVIRA010000008.1, from coordinate 81,973 downwards.
CTGCCGGCCGCCGACCGGCACGCCGCCACCGCCCTGCGCCGCGCCCTCGCCCGTCGCGCCTCCCTCGTCCGCCAGCACACCCCCGGCCCCCACGGCCTCACCTCCCTCATCGCCCCCGATGACGCCCGTCAGCACGCCCAGACCCTGCTCGCCCCACTGGACGCTTCCCCGCCTCTCCTCGACACCCTCCACACCTGGCTCTCGCTGCACGGCAGTTGGGATCGCACGGCGAACTCCCAGGGCATCCACCGCAACACCGTCCGCCAGCGCATCGCCCGTATCGGCACGCTCCTGGACGCCGACCTGGACGACGCCGACGTCCGTATGGAGCTGTGGTTCGCGCTGCGCTGCCTCGACCGGGACGCCGGCCCGCCCGGTGACGCCGGCGCCCCTCGGTGACATTCGGCCCTGGTGGAGAGCGCGGGAAGCAGCGGCGCCCGGCACCGGTGGAACGCCCTGACCGGGACCCCGCCCGAGACCCCGACCGAGACACCGGACGAGGCCTCAGACGCTCCGCGGGGCGCGACGACAGCCCCCGCGGCGGGGAAGTCCGCACCCTGGCAGCACGTCCTCGACCCGGACAACTTCGACACGCTGTGACACCCGTTGCGACACGCGTGGTGACGCAACCAGACGGCCCGCCACGGTCGTTCCGTGGCGAGCCGTCGTCGTGCCGTCGTCGTACCGTACTAAGGCGTGTCCGCACGCGGCGGCACGGTGGGCCGTCAGCCCTGGCGGCCGGCGGCGATCTGCCGCGACATGATCGTCGTCAGCTCGTACGCGGTGTGGGAGGCGGCCACACAGGTGATCTCGGCGTGGTCGTACGCCGGAGCGACCTCCACCACGTCCGCCGAGACCAGGTTGCAGGAGGACAGTCCGCGCACGATCTCCAGCAGCTCGCGGGAGGTCAGGCCGCCCGCCTCGGGGGTGCCGGTGCCGGGCGCGTGCGCCGGGTCCAGCACGTCGATGTCGATGGAGATGTACAGCGGGCGGTCGCCGATGCGCTGGCGCAGCTGGTCGGCGACCTCGTCCACCCCGCGCCGCATGACGTCCGCGGAGGTGACGATGCCGAAGCCCATCTTCTCGTCGTCGTCGAGGTCCTTCTTGCCGTACAGCGGGCCGCGCGTGCCGACGTGCGAGAGCGCGGAGGTGTCGAGGATGCCCTCCTCGACGGCGCGGCGGAACGGCGTGCCGTGGGTGTACTCGGCACCGAAGTAGGTGTCCCAGGTGTCCAGGTGGGCGTCGAAGTGGAGCAGGGCCACCGGGCCGTGCTTCTTGGCGACCGACCGCAGGATCGGCAGGGCGATGGTGTGGTCGCCGCCGAGGGTCATCATGCGGGCGCCGGTGCCGAGCAGGTCGTCGGCCGCGGCCTCGATGGTCTCGACGGCCTCGTTGATGTTGAACGGGTTCGCGGCGATGTCGCCGGCGTCGGCGACCTGGGCGAGCGCGAAGGGGGAGGCGTCCTGGGCCGGGTTGTACGGGCGCAGCAGGCGGGAGGCCTCGCGGATGGCGTTGCCACCGAAGCGGGCGCCGGGCCGGTAGGAGACACCGGTGTCGAAGGGGACACCGACGACGGCCACGTCGGCGCGGCCGCCGACCTCGTCCAGGCGCGGCAGGCGGGCGAAGGTCGCGGGCCCGGCGTAGCGGGGGATGCGGGAGGAGTCGACGGGGCCGACGGGCTCGTGGGATGCGCTGGCTGCGGTGGTCATGAGGGTGAGATTACGGACGGGCACCGATCCGGCCCATGGACATTTGCGGGAGTGAGACCGATCGCGTTCGACGTTTTGGACAGGGAGCGGCTCCGCTGCTCCCCGCCCCTCGCCCGCCCGGGCGTCCGGGCGTCCGGGCCCCGGTGCGCCCGCCCGGCGGCCGCCCGCACCGTCCGGGGTGTGGAAGTGCCCCGCCCCGGATCACCCGTCCGGGCACAATGGCGCTATGCCGATAGCCTCCACAGCCGCCGTCCCCTCCCGCGCCGAACTCGTCGACCATCTCGTCCGCACCCGCATCGCCGGCGATGTCGCCACTCCCCGCGAGAACAACCTCTCCCACTACCGCAGGCTCGCCAACGGCGAGCGCCACTACTGGTTCGGCCTGGAGTTCGGCGACCGGTGGTCGGACGAGCAGGACGTACTGGCCGTGATGGCGGAGCGCTGCGGGGTGAGCGACGATCCGCACCACCGGCAGGGCCAGGACACCATCGACCCGGAGCTGACGGTGGACGCGCTGGACCGTACGGCGGCGGTGCTGCGCAAGGCGGCGGCCGACCGGCAGAGCGTGCTGTTCGCGACCGGCCACCCGGGCGGGCTGCTCGATGTGCACCGTGCGACGGCCGAGGCGCTGCGGGCGGCCGGCTGCGAGATCGTCGTCATTCCCGACGGGCTGCAGGCGGACGACGGACTGGTCTTCCAGTTCGGCGACGTGGCCATGCTGGAGCGCGGCGCGACGCTGTGGCACACCCACTCCCCCGAGCCGATGGCCGCGATCCTCGACGGGCTGGAGCGCGAGGGCCGGCCGCAGCCGGACCTGGTGATGGCCGACCACGGCTGGGCGGGCTGCGCGGGCCAGCGCGGCCTTGAGGCAGTGGGCTTCGCGGACTGCAACGATCCGGCGCTGTTCCTCGCCGAGGCGGAGGGCACGCTGCAGGTGACCATCCCCCTGGACGACCACGTCCGCAGCCCGCGCTACTACGACCCGCTGACCGCCTACCTGCTGGGCGCGGCGGGGCTGCTGGGCTGAGGCGGCCGGGGCGCGGGGACACCGGGCCGAGGGGGCCGGGCTCGTGGGACCCCGCCGGTCGTTGTCCGGGGGTCCCCCGGTCGTCGTCCGGGCCGACCGGCCCGACGAGAAATCGGCAGCGGAGTGTGATCCCATCTTACTGTCCGTGTTTCACCGGCAGAAAGGTTGAGCCATGCGCGCGCTTCCCCCCACCGGCCTGCGGGCCGCGGCCGTCGCCCTGGCCGCGGCCGCCTGTGTGCTGGGCACCCCCACCCCGAGCCCCGCGGCCACCGCGCACCGTGCCCCCGCTCCCCGGGCCGCCGACGAGCCACCGGCCGACGCCGCCCAGATCGCCATGCTCAAGCGCGGCGTGGCGGAGTGGAACAACTGGCGCAGGACGCATCCCGGCGTCAGGCCGGCCCTCGCCGGCGCGTACCTCCCCCACGCCGACCTGCGCCGCGCCGATCTCACCGGTGCCCGCCTGCGCGGCGCCGACCTGCGCCACGCCGAACTCTCCGGCGCCGACCTCACCGGCGCCGACCTCACCGGCTCCGTCCTCGTCGAGGCCGACCTCACCCACGCCGACCTCACCCGCACCGATCTCTCCGGCGCCTATCTGGACGGCGCCCGGCTGACCGGCGCCAAGCTGGGCTGCAAGGGCCATACGACCTGCAAGGGGTGACGGGCCGACGCGCGAGGGACGACGGGCGACGCGCGAGGGACGACGGCGGCCGGGGCAGGGCACCGCGCTGCCGTCTCGGCGCCGTGCCCACCGGCCGCTCACCACGTGCCACGGCGGACACCCCCCAGGGCCTGTCCGAGGGGTCAGGCCCTAGCGCGGAACCCGGATCACGCCCTCCTGGATCACCGAGACCGCCAACCGGCCGTCGGCCGTGAAGATCCGGCCCTTGCCCAGTCCCCGGCCGCCCTGGGCGGTGGGGGACTCCTGGTCGTACAGCAGCCACTCGTCGGCGCTCAGCGGCCGGTGGAACCACATCGCGTGGTCCAGGCTCGCGCCGACCACGTCGCCGACCGCCCAGCCGCCCCGGCCGTGGGCGAGCAGGACGGAGTCCAGCAGGGTCATGTCGGAGACGTAGGTGACCAGGCAGATGTCCAGCAGGGGGCGGGGGATCTCCCCGTCGTCCGCCAGCTTGCCGTGGGTGCGGAACCAGACCTGGGAACGGGGCTCGCGCACCTCGCCGACGGTGCCGAACGGCGGCTCGCCCACGTACCGCAGATCGATCGCGGCCCGGGCCTCCAGCAGCCGGTCGACGACGCCCGGGCCGGCGAACCGGTCGGCGTAGCGGGGCAGCATCTCCGCGGCGGTGGGCAGCTCCAGCGGGTCCGGTGCCGCCGGCATCGGCTCCTGGTGCTCCATCCCCTCCTCGGGCACCTGGAAGGAGGCGGAGAGGTGGAAGATCGGCTGGCCGTGCTGGACGGCGACGACCCGGCGGGTGGTGAAGGACCGGCCGTCACGGATGCGGTCGACGGTGTAGACGATGGGCGCGCCGGGATCGCCCGGGCGCAGGAAGTACGCGTGCAGGGAGTGCGGCGTCGGGGTCTCCCCTGCTCGAGCGGAGCCGCGAGCTCGGGGAAGGTCGGCGGGGACGACCGTGCGCCCGGCCGCGACCAGGGCCTGGGCGGCGACCTGGCCGCCGAAGACCCGGGGTACGACCGAGGCCTGGGACTGCCCGCGGAAGATGTCCTGCTCGATCCGCTCCAGGGCGAGCAGACCGAGCAGGGACTGCAGTGCGTCGTTCACGTGCGGGGGACCTCTACAGGCCCATCGACTTGGCGATGATCGACTTCATGATCTCGCTGGTGCCGCCGTAGATGCGGTTCACCCGGTTGTCGGCGTAGAGGCGGGCGATCGGGTACTCGTTCATGAACCCGTAGCCGCCGTGCAGCTGCAGGCAGCGGTCGATGACGCGGTGCGCGACCTCGGTGCAGAACAGCTTGGCGCTGGCGGCCTCGGCCGGGGACAGCTCGCCCGCGTCGAGGGCCTCCAGGGTGCGGTCGGCGACGGCCTGCGCGGCGTCCACCTCGGCCTGGCAGGCGGCCAGCTCGAACTTGGTGTTCTGGAAGGCGGCGACCGGCTTGCCGAAGACGGTGCGCTCCTGCACGTACTGCGTGGCGAACCGGACGGCCGCCGCGGCCTGCGCGTAGGCGCCGAAGGCTATGCCCCAGCGCTCGGAGGCCAGGTTGAGGCCGAGGTAGGAGAAGCCCTTGTTCTCCTCGCCCAGCAGGTCCTCGACCGGCACCTTGACATCGACGAACGCCAGCTCGGCGGTGTCGGAGACCTTCAGGCCCAGCTTGTCCAGCTTGCGGCCGACGGAGTAGCCCTCGGACTTGGTGTCGACGGCGAAGAGGGAGATGCCGAAGCGGCGGTCGTCCTCGCGCGGGGCGGCGGTGCGGGCGCAGACGATGACGCGGTCGGCGTGGACGCCGCCGGTGATGAAGGTCTTGGCGCCGTTGAGGACGTAGTGCGTGCCGTCCTCGGAAAGCTTGGCGGTGGTCTTCATGCCCGCGAGGTCGGATCCGGTGCCCGGCTCGGTCATCGCCAGCGCCCACATCTCCTCACCGGAGACGAACTTCGGCAGGAACCGCTTCTTCTGCTCGTCGGAGGCGAGCATCTTGATGTACGGCAGGCCGAGCAGCACATGCACGCCGGAGCCGCCGAAGGAGACACCGGCCCGCGCGGTCTCCTCGTACATCACGGCCTCGAACTTGTACGAGTCGATGCCCGCGCCGCCGTACTCCTCGCCGACGCGGATGCCGAAGACGCCGAGCTCGGCGAGCTTGTAGTAGAAGTCGCGCGGCGCCTGGCCCGCGGCGAACCACTCGTCGTAGACGGGGACGACCTCGGCCTCGATGAAGGCGCGCAGGGTCTCCCGGAACGCCTCGTGGTCCTCGTTGAACACCGTACGGCGCATCTGCGTCGCCTCCTCCAGCTCACCGGCCAAAGCCTGTATCTAAGCGCTTGCTCAGCGAAAGCTACCGGCCGGTCACCAAAGCTGTCCAGAGGTCAACGAAAACCCGTGCGGGCCGGGGCGCGCCCTAGGCGCCCGGCACCCCCAGCGCCACCGACTCCCCGCTCGCCGACTCGTCGGCCACCGCCCCGAAGGCCCCCAGCGCCAGCCGGTGCAGCAGCTCCGCCATCTCCGTACGGCCCGGCAGGGCGCCGGGGCGGCCCAGGTGGGGGGTGGAGTTCAGCAGGCCGAAGACGGCGTGCACCGCGGCGCGGGCCTGGGACTCGGAGGGCCCGGGGTGGACCTGGCGGACGACCTCCACCCACAGCTCGACGTACTGCCGCTGGAGCTGGCGCACCCGCTTGCGGTCCGCCTCGCGCAGCCGGTCCAGCTCGCGGTCGTGCACGGTGATCAGCGGCCGGTCGTCCAGCGCGAAGTCGATATGGCCGTCGATCAGCGCGTGCAGCACCGCCTCGGGGCACTCGCCGCCCTCCGCGACCCGCATCCGGCCCCCCGCGAGCAGCCGCTCGCTGATGCCGACCAGCAGCTCGGCGAGCATCGCGTCCTTGCCGGCGAAGTGCCGGTAGAGGCCGGGGCCGGAGATGCCCACGGCCGCCCCTATCTCGTCGACGCCGACGCCGTGGAAGCCGCGCTCGGCGAAGAGCCGGGCGGCCTCCTTGAGGATCTGCTCGCGGCGGCTGTTCGGGGCGGGGGCCTGCGCATTACTCATGACGTCGATTGTAGACAGCCGGGTTAGTGCTCGTTAACCTGAGGGAAATGAGGTTAACGGCCATTAACCCGGATGGCCCGGCGGCCGCCGATCGCGGCGCCGGGGCAGGTGATCGAGCAAGGGGGCTCGTACTGATGGAACAGGCACCGGTGCTGGGGAGCGCGGCCGTTCCGGCGTCCGACTCCTGGCGGGCCAACGAGGCCGCGCACCGCGAGCTGGCCGCCGAGCTGCGCGAGAAGCTCGCGGCGGCCCGGCTGGGCGGCGGCGAGAAGGCCAGGGCGCGGCACACCGCACGCGGCAAGCTGCTGCCCAGGGACCGGGTGGACGCCCTCCTGGACCCCGGCTCGCCGTTCCTGGAGGTGGCGCCGCTGGCGGCGGAGGGCATGTACGCCGGCGCGGCGCCCGCCGCCGGGGTGATCGCGGGCATCGGCCGGGTCAGCGGCCGCGAGGCGTTGATCATCGCCAACGACGCCACGGTCAAGGGCGGCACGTACTACCCGATGACGGTCAAGAAGCATCTGCGGGCCCAGGAGATCGCGCTGGAGAACCGCCTGCCCTGCCTGTATCTCGTCGACTCCGGCGGCGCGTTCCTGCCCATGCAGGACGAGGTCTTCCCCGACCGTGAGCACTTCGGGCGGATCTTCTACAACCAGGCCCGGATGTCGGGCGCCGGCATCCCCCAGATCGCCGCCGTCCTGGGTTCCTGCACGGCGGGCGGCGCCTACGTCCCCGCGATGAGCGACGAGGCGGTGATCGTCCGCAACCAGGGCACGATCTTCCTGGGCGGGCCGCCGCTGGTGAAGGCCGCGACCGGCGAGGTCGTCACGGCCGAGGAGCTGGGCGGCGGCGAGGTGCACTCCAAGGTCTCCGGTGTCACCGACCACCTCGCCGAGGACGACGCGCACGCGCTGCGGATCGTGCGGACCATCGTCTCCACGCTCGGCGAACGGCCCCCGCTGCCCTGGACGGTACGCAAGGCCGACGAGCCCGAGCTCGACCCGGCCGGGCTGTACGGCGCGGTGCCGGTGGACTCCCGCACCCCCTATGACGTCCGCGAGGTGATCGGGCGGATCGTGGACGGCTCGCGCTTCGCGGAGTTCAAGGCCGAGTACGGCACGACGCTGGTCACCGGCTTCGCCCACATCCACGGCCATCCGGTCGGCATCGTCGCCAACAACGGCATCCTGTTCTCCGAATCCGCCCAGAAGGGCGCGCACTTCATCGAGCTGTGCGACCAGCGCGGCATCCCCCTGCTGTTCCTGCAGAACATCTCCGGCTTCATGGTCGGCCGCTCCTACGAGGCGGGCGGCATCGCCAAGCACGGCGCGAAGATGGTCACGGCGGTGGCCTGCACCCGCGTCCCGAAGCTGACCGTCGTCATCGGCGGCTCCTACGGGGCGGGCAACTACTCGATGTGCGGGCGGGCCTATTCACCGCGCTTCTTGTGGATGTGGCCCAACGCCAAGATCTCGGTGATGGGCGGCGAACAGGCCGCCTCCGTCCTCGCGACCGTCAAGCGCGACCAGTTGCAGGCGCGCGGCGAGGAGTGGAGCGCCGAGGAGGAGGCCGCCTTCAAGGCGCCGGTCCGCGAGCAGTACGACACCCAGGGCAACGCCTACTACGCCACCGCGCGGCTGTGGGACGACGGTGTGATCGACCCGCTGGAGACCCGGCAGGTGCTGGGGCTGGCGCTGACCGCCTGCGCCAACGCCCCGCTCCCCCAAAGGGACCCCGCGGCGCCCGGCTACGGCGTCTTCCGGATGTGATCTTCATGAGGGGAATGCCCACACCCATGGCAACGACGATGTTCGACAGCGTCCTGATCGCCAACCGCGGCGAGATCGCGGTCCGCGTGATCCGCACGCTGCGCGCCCTCGGCATCCGCTCCATCGCCGTCTACAGCGACGCGGACGCCGACGCCCGGCACGTCCGCGAGGCCGACACGGCCGTACGGATCGGCCCGGCCCCGGCCGCGGAGAGCTATCTGTCGGTGGAGCGGCTGCTGGACGCGGCGGCGCGCACCGGCGCACAGGCGGTCCACCCCGGCTACGGCTTCCTCGCCGAGAACGCCGGCTTCGCCCGCGCCTGCGCGGCGGCGGGGCTGGTCTTCATCGGCCCGTCCGCCGAGTCCATCGAGCTGATGGGCGACAAGATCCGCGCCAAGGAGACGGTGCACACGGCCGGCGTCCCGGTCGTCCCCGGCTCCTCGGGCAGCGGGCTGGACGACGGCCAACTGGCCGCCGCCGCACGGGAGATCGGCCTGCCCGTGCTGCTCAAGCCGTCCGCGGGCGGCGGCGGCAAGGGCATGCGGCTGGTCCGCGACGAGGCGCTGCTGGCCGACGAGATCGCCGCCGCCCGCCGCGAGGCCCGCTCCTCCTTCGGCGACGACACCCTGCTCGTCGAGCGCTGGATCGACCGCCCCCGGCACATCGAGATCCAGGTGCTGGCGGACGGCCACGGCAACGTCATCCACCTCGGCGAGCGCGAGTGCTCCCTGCAGCGCCGCCACCAGAAGGTGATCGAGGAGGCCCCCTCGGTCCTGCTGGACGAAGCCACCCGCGCCGCGATGGGCGAGGCGGCCGTCCAGGCGGCCCGCTCCTGCGGCTACCGCGGCGCCGGCACCGTCGAGTTCATCGTCCCCGGCAAGACCGCGTCTTCCAGGGGGACACCCCCCGGACCCCCCGTGACCTCGTTCTTCTTCATGGAGATGAACACCCGCCTCCAGGTCGAGCACCCGGTCACCGAGCTGGTCACGGGCCTGGACCTGGTGGAGTGGCAGCTGCGGGTCGCGGCCGGCGAGCACCTGCCGTACGCCCAGGAGGACATCACCCTCACCGGGCACGCCATCGAGGCGCGGCTGTGCGCCGAGGACCCCTCCCGCGACTTCCTGCCGACCGGCGGCACGGTGCTGGCCCTGCACGAGGTGCACGGCGGCGGGGTCCGCACGGACTCCGGTCTGACCGAGGGCGGGGAGGTCGGCAGCCGCTACGACCCGATGCTCGCCAAGGTCATCGCCCACGGCCCGGACCGGGCGAGCGCGCTGCGCCGGCTGCGGGCCGCGCTGGCGCAGACCGTCACCCTGGGCGTGACCACCAACGCCGGTTTCCTGCGGCGGCTGCTGGCCCACCCGGATGTGGTCCGTGGCGACCTGGACACCGGGCTGGTGGAGCGCGAGGCGGCCGGCCTGGTCGACGGCGAGGTGCCGGACGAGGTGTACGCGGCGGCCGCGGCGGTGCGGCAGGCCGCCCTGGAGCCGGCGGCGGCCGAGGGCGGCTGGCGCGACCCGTTCTCCGCGCCCAGCGGCTTCCGGCTCGGCGGCGAGCCGGCGCCGGTCCGCCACTGGCTGCGGGTGCCGGGCCGCGACCCGGTGCACCACGACGTACGGCCCGACGCCCCGGCCGGTCAGGTCGAGCCGGACCGCGTACGGATCACCGTCGACGGGGTCCTGCACACCTTCCGCCGCAGCGGCGACTGGCTCGGCAGGGACGGCGACTCCTGGCAGGTGACCGACCACGACCCGGTGGCGGCGGCGCTGCGCGGGGCCGCCGGCGGGCCGGGCGCGGACACCCTGGCGGCCCCGATGCCGGGCACCGTCACCGTCGTCAAGGTCGCCGTCGGCGACGAGGTCTCCGCGGGGCAGGGCCTGCTGGTGGTGGAGGCGATGAAGATGGAGCACGTCATCTCCGCACCGCACGCCGGGACCGTCACCGAGCTGGACGTCGGCGTGGGCACCACCGTCGCCATGGACCAGATCCTGGCCGTGATCGCGCCCCATGAGACACCCGAGGGCGAGCGGGAGGGCACGTCATGACCGCGGCCGGACTGCCGATGGAGATCCGGACGGAGGGCCTGCCCACCCGCGTACGGATCCATGAGGTGGGCGCACGCGACGGGCTGCAGAACGAGCAGACCGTCGTCCCCACGGAGATCAAGGCCGAGTTCGTCCACCGGCTCGCCGACGCGGGCCTGCCGACGGTCGAGGCCACCAGCTTCGTGCACCCCAAGTGGGTGCCCCAACTCGCCGATGCGGAGCGGCTGTTCCCGCTGCTGGGCGACCTCGACCCGCACCGGCTGCCGGTGCTGGTGCCCAACGAACGCGGTCTGGACCGCGCGCTGGCACTGGGCGCCCGCCGGATCGCGGTGTTCGCCAGCGCCACCGAGTCGTTCGCCAAGGCCAACCTCAACCGCACGGTCGACGAGGCGCTGGCGATGTTCGCCCCGGTCGTCGCGCGCGCCAAGGACGCCAAGGTCCATGTCCGCGGCTATCTGTCGATGTGCTTCGGCGACCCCTGGGAGGGGCCGGTGCCGCTCGCGCAGACCGTACGGGTCTGCCGGGAGCTGCTGGAGCTGGGCTGCGACGAGCTGAGCCTGGGCGACACCATCGGCGTGGCCACCCCCGGCCACGTCCAGCACCTGCTCGCCTCGCTCAACGAGGCCGGCGTGCCCACCTCCCGGCTGGGCGTGCACTTCCACGACACCTACGGGCAGGCCCTGGCCAACACCCTCGCCGCCCTCCAGCACGGCGTCACCACCGTCGACGCCTCCGCGGGCGGCCTGGGCGGCTGCCCGTACGCCAAGAGCGCCACCGGCAACCTCGCCACCGAAGACCTCGTGTGGATGCTGCACGGCCTCGGTATCGAGACCGGCGTCGACCTGGACCGACTGGTCGCCACGAGCGTGTGGATGGCCGAGGCCCTGGGCCGGCCGAGCCCCTCGCGCACCCTTCGAGCCCTCTCCCACAAGGAGTGACCCCCATGTCACTGGACCACCGTCTGCCCGATGAGCTGGAAGAACTCCGGCGCACGGTCGAGGCGTTCGCGCATGACGTCGTCGCCCCGAAGATCGGCGAGTACTACGAGCAGCATGCGTTCCCGTACGAGATCGTGCAGGAGATGGGCCGGATGGGCCTGTTCGGCCTGCCGTTCCCCGAGGAGTACGGCGGCATGGGCGGCGACTACCTCGCGCTCGGGATCGCCCTGGAGGAGCTGGCCCGGGTCGACTCGTCGGTGGCCATCACCCTGGAGGCCGGCGTCTCCCTGGGCGCCATGCCCGTCTACCGCTTCGGCACGGAGGAGCAGAAGCGCGAGTGGCTGCCCAAGCTGTGCAGCGGGGAGATGCTCGGCGCCTTCGGCCTGACCGAGCCGGACGGCGGCTCGGACGCGGGCGCCACCCGCACGACCGCGGTGCGTGAGGGCGGGGACTGGGTGATCAACGGCAGCAAGTGCTTCATCACCAACTCCGGTACGGACATCACGGGCCTGGTGACGGTCACCGCGGTGACCGGCCGCAAGGCCGCGTCCGATTCCTCTGGCGGCAGCCCGCTGATCTCCTCGATCATCGTGCCGTCCGGCACACCGGGCTTCACGGTCGGCGCCCCGTACTCCAAGGTCGGCTGGAGCGCCTCGGACACCCGTGAGCTGTCGTTCTCCGACGTCCGGGTCCCGGCCGGCAACCTGCTGGGCGAGGAGGGCCGCGGCTACGCCCAGTTCCTGCGCATCCTCGACGAGGGCCGGATCGCCATCGCGGCGCTGGCCACCGGCCTCGCGCAGGGCTGTGTGGACGAGTCGGTCGGCTACGCCAAGGAGCGGCGGGCCTTCGGGCAGCCGATCGGCGCCAACCAGGCGATCCAGTTCAAGCTCGCCGACATGGAGATGCGCGCGCACACCTCCCGGCTGGCCTGGCGCGACGCCGCCTCCCGGCTGGTGCACGGCGAGCCCTTCAAGAAGGAGGCCGCGCTCGCCAAGCTCTACTCCTCCGAGATCGCGGTGGACAACGCCCGCGAGGCCACCCAGATCCACGGCGGCTACGGCTTCATGAACGAGTACCCGGTCGCCCGGATGTGGCGGGACGCCAAGATCCTGGAGATCGGCGAGGGCACCAGCGAGGTCCAGCGGATGCTGATCGCGCGGGAGTTGGGCCTCACATAATCCGGCCCGTCCGGCGTTGGAGGCCGGACCCGGGGTCCCACCGGGTCCCACCGGGCCGCAGCCGGCGACGAAACCGGCCGCGGCCCGGTGGGCCTCATCGGCTCACCCCCGATGAGGCCACGGCACCTCCGGCGACCGGTAGTAGTCGATGCCCAGCGCCTCCCACCGGGGGGCTTGCGCCGCCAGCCGGTACTTGTACGTCTCCCAGTCATGGGTGCTCGCCGGGGACCAGCCCAGCTCCGCGATGCCCGGCAGCCGCGGGAAGGCCATGTACTCCAGGTGCGCCGAGGTCGAGAGGGTCTCGGTCCACATGGGCGCCTCGACGCCCAGGACCGACCCCTCGGGGGCGCCCTTGAGGTAGCCGCCCGGGTCCCAGTCGTAGGAGCGCTTGGCGTCGACGTAGCCGGCCCAGGACAGCCCCAGCGGCGTGTTCTTGTCGTACTTCATGTCCAGGTAGGCCCGGTCGGCGGGCGAGAGGATCAGCGGGGTGCCGTTGCGGGCCGCGTTCACGACCTGGGCCTGCTCCTGCGCGCCCGTCTTGTCGTAGCCCCAGTACTGGGCGACGGCGCCCTTCACCGGGTGCGCCCCGGTCAGCTGGTGCCAGCCGATCACGGTCTTGCCGTACTTGGCGACCACCGGCTGCACCTTGTCCATGAAGGCGACGTAGTCCTCGTGGCTGGTGGAGTGCGCCTCGTCACCGCCGATGTGGAGGTAGGGGCCGGGGGTGAGCGCCGCGATCTCGCGGATCACGTCGTCGACGAAGTCGTAGGTCACCGGCTTGGGCACGCACAGCGAGCTGAAGCCGACGTGGGTGCCGGTGTAGAGCGGCGGCGCCTGGCCGTTGCAGTTGAGCTCGGCGTAGGAGGCCAGCGCGGCGTTGGTGTGGCCCGGCATGTCGATCTCGGGGACGACGGTGAGGTAGCGGTCGGCGGCGTAGCGGACGATCTCGCGGTAGTCGTCCTTGGTGTAGTGGCCGCCGGGGCCGCCGCCGACCTGGGTGGAGCCGCCGTAGGTCGCCAGCCGCGGCCAGGAATCGATCGCGATCCGCCAGCCCTGGTCGTCGGACAGATGCAGATGCAGCTTGTTGATCTTGTATGCGGCGAGCTGGTCGATATAGCGCTTGACCTGCTCGACGGTGAAGAAGTGCCGTGAGACGTCGAGCATCGCGCCGCGGTAGTCGTAGCGTGGGGAGTCGGCGATGGTGCCGCCGGCGATCCGCCAGGGCCCGCCGCTCCGGGCGCCGTGCCGCTCGACGTCGGCGGGCAGCAGCTGGCGCAGGGTCTGTACGCCGTGGAAGAGGCCGGCCGGGCGGGCGGCGCTGATGGTGACCGCGCGGCTGCCGGAGGTCAGCCGGTAGCCCTCCGCGCCCAGCTGCCCCGTGCCGCGGCCGCCGAGCCGCAGGACGATGCCGTCCGGGCCGCCCTTGGTGGTCACCGGCAGGTCGTAGCCGGTGGCGGGCCGCAGCAGCCCCGCCAGATAGCCGGCGATCCGCCTGGCCTCGCCGGAGCCGCCGGGCACCCGGATCCGGGTGTCCTCGCCGAGGGTGAAGGCGCTCGTGCCGCCGCGCACGGAGGCGGGCGCGGGGACCACCTGGTCCAGCGGGGTGGCGGCCGGGCCGGCGCCGCCGCCGGCGGCGCCCGGAGGCCCCGCGGCGGCGGTTCCCAGCCCCGCGGCCGCGACCAGCAGCAACGAGAACAGCAGTCTGCGTCGTCTCATCGACGGTCCCTTCGGCGAACGTCGTTCATGGCAGCGTGCGTGACACCGTGCAGGCGTGGAGCGACCGAGCGGTGACCATGCGTACCGCGAGCCTGGATCAGGGGTCAAGGTGTAGACCACTTTCCCGCACCCAAACCGGGTACCTGCCCGATTCCGGGCAGATTTCTTGCGAATCCTCGCGCCGCCCCGCAGTATCTACGGGTGCTCGAACGCCGTAACCGCAGCGCTGACGCGCCGCACGATGACCTGGTGGACCACCTGGTGCGCAGCACACCGCTGCAGCGCGGTGAGGCCGCCCGGGTGGTGCTCGACGTGCTGGCCTACTTCGACGAGACGACGGAGGAGTTCGTCCGCAGACGCCATCGCGAGCTGCAGTCCCAGGGGCTGCGCAACGAGGCGATCTTCGAACGGATCCGCCAGGAGATGCCGCACCGCGCCGTGACTCCGCCCGACCTCTCGCCCCGCCAGCTGCGCCGCATGGTCTACGGCTGACACCCGAACGGCGCGCCGGGCACGGCGACCGACGCAACGTCTTTCATCGGCACACCGTCTTCAACGACGACAACTGTCTTTCTCGGAGGGTCACTGTATGTGCGGGATCGTTGGATATATCGGCAAACGTGATGTTGCTCCGCTGCTCCTCGAAGGCCTCCAGCGCCTGGAGTACCGCGGCTACGACTCGGCCGGTATCGCCATCCACGCGAGCGGCACCGGAAAGGCGGCGGGCCTGAAGACCGCCAAGGCCAAGGGCCGGGTCCGCGAGCTGGAGTCCCGCCTGCCCAAGCGGTTCGCGGGCACCACCGGCATCGCGCACACCCGCTGGGCCACCCACGGCGCGCCCACCGACGACAACGCCCACCCGCACCAGGACGTCACCGGCAAGGTCGCCGTCGTCCACAACGGCATCATCGACAACGCCGCCGAGCTGCGCGCCCGCCTGACCGCCGACGGCGTGGAGTTCGCCTCCGAGACCGACACCGAGGTGCTGGCCCACCTGATCGGCCGCTCCGGGGCCGAGACCCTGGAGGAGCGGGTCCGCGAGGCGCTGCGGCACATCGAGGGCACCTACGGCATCGCCGTGCTGCACGCCGACTTCACCGACCGCATCGTCGTCGCCCGCAACGGCTCCCCGGTCGTCCTGGGCATCGGCGAGCACGAGATGTTCGTCTCCTCCGACGTCGCCGCGCTGGTCTCGCACACCCGCCAGGTCGTCACCCTCGACGACGGCGAGATGGCCACCCTCAAGGCCGACGACTACCGCACGTACACCACCGAGGGCTCCCGTACGACGGCGACGCCGGAGACCGTCGAGTACGCGGCCGAGTCCTACGACCTGGGCGGCCACGACACGTACATGCACAAGGAGATCTCCGAGCAGGCCGACGCGGTGGACCGCGCGCTGCGCGGGCGGATCGACGACCGCTTCTCCACCGTGCACCTCGGCGGCCTGAACCTCGACGCCCGCGAGGCGCGCGGGGTGCGCCGGGTGAAGATCCTGGGCTGCGGCACCTCCTACCACGCCGGCCAGATCGGCGCGCAGATGATCGAGGAGCTGGCCCGGATCCCCTCGGACGCCGAGCCGGCCTCCGAGTTCCGCTACCGCAACCCGGTCGTGGACCCCGACACGCTCTACGTGGCGGTCTCCCAGTCCGGTGAGACCTACGACGTCCTCGCGGCCGTCCAGGAGCTCAAGCGCAAGGGCGCGCGGGTGCTGGGCCTGGTGAACGTGGTCGGCTCGGCGATCGCCCGGGAGACCGACGGCGGCATCTACGTGCACGCCGGCCCCGAGGTCTGCGTGGTCTCCACCAAGTGCTTCACCAACATGGTGGTCTCCTTCGCGCTGCTCGCCCTGCACCTGGGCCGCATCCGCGACCTGTCCGTCGCCGACGGCAAGCGGATCATCGAGGGCCTGCGCAAGCTGCCCGGGCAGATCGACGAGATCCTCAAGGGCGAGGACGAGGTCAAGAAGCTGGCGGCCCACTACGCCGACGCCAAGTCGATGATGTTCATCGGCCGGGTGCGCGGCTACCCGGTGGCGCGCGAGGCCTCGCTGAAGCTCAAGGAGGTCTCCTACATCCACGCCGAGGCCTACCCGGCCTCCGAGCTCAAGCACGGCCCGCTGGCGCTCATCGAGCCCGCCATGCCGACCGTCGCCATCGTCCCGGACGACGACCTGCTGGAGAAGAACCGCGCCGCGCTGGAGGAGATCAAGGCCCGCAGCGGCCGCATCCTGGCCGTCGCGCACCAGGAGCAGGAGAAGGCCGACCACACCATCGTCGTCCCGAAGAACGAGCCCGAGCTGGACCCGATCCTGATGGGAATCCCGCTCCAACTGCTCGCCTACCACACGGCGTTGGCCCTCGGCCGGGACATCGACAAGCCCCGCAACCTCGCCAAGTCGGTGACCGTGGAGTAGTCGCGGCCCTCAGGACGCAAAGAGGGGGCGGTGGCCCGCGCGTGCCACCATACGCGCGGAGCACCGCCTCCCCTGCGCCGGCATCGCCCAAACGCCGGCGGGATGCCGCCGCCCCGGGAACCGTCACCTCCCGGCCGGCAGCACGCAGTTGCCGTGCGCGCGGCCGCCCGGGCCCGTGACGCGGCGCGCCCACGTGAGCGTTTTCTACCCCTCACAAGCGCGCAATCCACCTCCGCACGGCGGCGGAGATGGGGAAGTGGCTGCGCACGACGTCCATGACGCACCCTCAATCATGAGTGGCGCAAGGAGAGATGACCGCCCGGCAGGCTTTCCGGCGCGGGTCAGGGGATCACGATCACCGGGCGCTGCGCCCGGCGGGCCAGCCGGCCGGCGACCGAGCCGAAGATCCGGCCGACGATGCCGTGCGTGGAGCCGACCACGATCGCGTCGGCCTCGTACTCCCGGCCGACCTCCTCCAGCTCATGGCAGATGTCTCCGCCGCGCTCCACGAGGATCCAGGGCACCTCGCTGAGGTGGTCGGCGCAGGCGAGCTCCAGGCCGAGCACTTCGGTGCGGTGGTCCGGCACGTCCACGAAGACCGGGGGCTCGCAGCCCGCCCAGACCGTCGTGGGCAGCCGGTTGGCCACATGGACGATGATCAGCCCGGCGCTGTGGCGCCGTGCGATACCGATTGCATACGCCAACGCTCGCTCGCTCGACATGGAACCGTCGAAGCCGACCACGACGCCGTGCCGGAACACGGGGTCGCAGGAGTGTCGTGGCTCTTCCGCCGCTTCCAGGTCCGCCGTCGGTTCGGCGACCTGCTTGCGGTCCGCGGGTTCGGGGAATTCGTGACCGGCCATGGGTGTCTCGGCGAAGGCGTCCTCTTGCGGAGGGGCGAACGGGGAACGGCGATTGACTTGATCCGGCAGTTGACTGAGCTGGCTCTATCGAGGCGCGGGAGCCATAGTTCAATGAGGAACAATACGACTGGGAATCACCTTTCCAAGTCGATACCCCAAGAGTACGGCTCCACTCCCCCGCTGCCCAGAGCCCGCTGCGGGCGCCGGGCGCCCGTGCGAGGCGGGGCGGGGCCCTCGAACGTTCCCCGGAGCATGCCGGAGCGTGGCGCGGAAGGCAATGCCCCGGCCTGCCCCCGTACGTACCCCTCGCGGTGACCCATGATCGTCGGCGGCGTTGTAGTAGCAGCCCGTCCGAGGGGAGTACGAGATGCCGTCGCGGCCGGACAGATCACCCGACCCAGTGAGCGATGTCGTGCGCTGGGGCGCGTTCGGATGCGCCCTGGTGCCCCTCGTCCTGCTCGCCAGCGGTGCCTCCTGGGCCGGCGCGGCCGGCACCGCCGCCGGCCTCGCGGCGCTGACCTGCGCCTGCCGCGCACTGCTGCGGCGGTCCGAGCGGACCGCGGCCCACAAACGCACCCGCGATACCGGACGCCACCGGGACAAAAGGGGGCGTTCTGGGGTAGCGGCGCGCAAGGGCGGGCGCCATTCCGAAGGGCGTACGCCGGTCGATTGAGGCGCTCGCAAGTCCGCGCGCGACCGTTTTCAGCCAACTTCCGGCCGGGTCCCCCACCTTGCCCCGGACCCCCCTCAACCCTGGCGTGAGCAGGGAGGAAAGGACCGCTGGGCATGGTTGTGTCCTACTGCGAACGGGCAGAGCCGAGACGCGTACTTCCCATGCAGGCCCGACGAGTGGAACGCTTCGTGATCGAATGCTTCGCGCCAAGTTGCCATATCGACATACCAGTGGGTGGTGAACTTGGCACTCCATCCTCACGGAACACAGTAGATTCGATCTTGGTAGTTACGGCGGGGGAACTGTGCAGGACCGAGAGGGCGAGACGACCGAGGGGGGCTTAAGTGCCATGAGCCAGGACTCCGCTGCCGTACCAGATGCCGCACGCAAGCTCGCCGCCCGACGACGCCGCGAAATAGTCGCGGTGCTCCTCTTCAGCGGCGGACCTATTTTCGAGAGCTCCATTCCGCTCTCGGTCTTCGGCATCGACCGACAGGACGCCGGCGTTCCGAGGTACCGGCTGCTTGTGTGCGCGGGCGAAGATGCGCCTTTGCGCACGACCGGGGGGCTCGAACTATCCGCCCCCTACGGGCTGGAGGCGATCTCCCGTGCCGGGACCGTCGTCGTACCGGCCTGGCGTTCCATCACACAGGCCCCGCCGCCCGCCGCGCTCGACGCGCTGCGCCGGGCGCATGAAGAGGGGGCCAGAATCGTCGGGCTGTGCACGGGGGCGTTCGTCCTCGCCGCGGCCGGACTGCTCGACGGCCGACCGGCCACGACCCATTGGATGTACGCGCCGACGCTCGCCAAGCGTTATCCGTCCGTCCATGTCGACCCCCGCGAGCTCTTCGTCGACGACGGCGACGTGCTCACGTCCGCGGGGACCGCGGCGGGCATCGACCTGTGCCTGCACATCGTGCGCACCGACCACGGCGCGGACGCCGCGAACGCGCTGGCCCGCCGGCTCGTCGTGCCGCCCCGCCGGACCGCCTCCGACATGGGGCACCAGCGCTACCTGGACAGGTCATTACCAGAAGAGATCGGCGCCGACCCGCTCGCGGAGGTCGTCGCCTGGGCGCTGGAGCACCTCCACGAGCAGTTCGACGTGGAGACCCTCGCCGCGCGCGCGTACATGAGCCGGCGCACCTTCGACCGGCGCTTCCGCTCCCTGACGGGCAGCGCTCCCCTGCAGTGGCTGATCACCCAGCGGGTGCTGCAGGCCCAGCGGCTGCTGGAGACCTCCGACTATTCGGTGGACGAGGTCGCCGGGCGCTGCGGGTTCCGCTCGCCGGTCGCCCTGCGCGGCCACTTCCGGCGGCAGCTGGGCGCCTCGCCCGCGGCCTACCGCGCGGCCTACCGTGCGCGCCGGCCGCAGAACGGGGCACCCGAGCCCGCGCTCAGACCGGAGCGGGCCGAGCGGCCCGAGCGCGAGCGGGCGGCGCTGGGGGCGGGCGGCGCGGAGCGGTTCTCCGCCGCCGCGCTGGCCGGCCACGGCCTGGCGACGGCGGAAGCGGGCGAAGCGGGCAAACCCCAGTCGGACGCGTATGCCTCCCGGCTGGCGGAGACCCCGGTCGGCCGCGGAGTGGGACGCCCCGTGCTGCCCGGACAGCGTGAGCGCCCCGTAGGGTGAGATGTATGAACGATCGCATGGTGTGGATCGACTGCGAGATGACCGGACTCTCGCTGGCGAATGACGCGCTCATCGAGGTGGCCGCGCTGGTCACCGACTCGGAGCTGAATGTGCTGGGCGACGGGGTGGATGTGGTGATCCGCCCTCCGGCCGAGGCGCTCGGCACCATGCCGGAGGTGGTGCGCCAGATGCACACCGCCTCCGGGCTGCTGGCGGAGCTGGACGGCGGAACGACGCTGGAGGCGGCCGAGGCGCAGGTGCTCGCTTATATCAAGGAGCATGTGCCGGAGCCGGGGAAGGCGCCGCTGTGCGGCAACTCCGTCGGCACCGACCGTGGCTTCCTGCTGCGCGACATGCCGACGCTGGAGAGCTACCTCCACTACCGGATCGTCGATGTGTCGTCCGTGAAGGAGCTGGCCCGGCGCTGGTTCCCGCGGGCCTACTTCAACAGTCCGGACAAGAACGGCAACCACCGGGCACTGGCGGACATCCGCGAATCCATCGCGGAGCTGCGCTACTACCGGGAGGCGGTGTTCGTGCCGCAGCCCGGCCCCGACTCGGACACCGCGAAGGCCATCGCCGCCAAGCACGTCCTGCCGGCCGAACCGCAGCCGGCGCCGCAGTCCGCACCGTCGCCGTAAGGCGGCCGGGGCTGTCTTTCGGGTCACGGCCTGACCTGCCGTGACCCGAAAGACACGCCCGCGCCCGGCAGGTGGAAAACCTGGGCGCGAGCACCCCTCCGGACCCTGTACACTTTTTCTCAGCCGGTGGGGAAAAAGAACCACACAGCACCGGTCATGGTGGGTATAGCTCAGCTGGTAGAGCACCTGGTTGTGGTCCAGGATGTCGCGGGTTCAAGTCCCGTTACTCACCCCACGTCAAGGCCCCCGACCTCAGGTCGGGGGCCTTGAACGTTATGCGCTGCGCCCGGCGGGGCGGCGCGGGGCCGGGCGGCGCGGATCAGTAGCCGACGGTGAAACGCTCGCCGATGTGCTGCGGGCGCTCGATCTCGTCGAGGACGGCGACGGCGTAGTCCTCGGTGGAGATCCGGCTGCTGCCGTCTGCGGCGGCGACCAGCTCGTCGGTGGCGGTGCGGTAACCGCCGGTGCGCTCGCCGGGCGCGATGGTGGCGGCCGGGCTCAGGTTGGTCCAGCGCACGTCGGAGACGGTCCGGTAGAAGTCCAGCGCGTCGCCGTGGGCGTGCATGATCTGCAGCAGGAACTCGGGCAGGCCCTCCGCGTCCCAGACCTGCTTGCCGTCCGGGGTGCGCAGCGAGCCGGCGCCGCCGACCGCGATCAGCCGGGGCGCGGCGTCGCCGAGGGTGCGCAGACCGGCGACGAGGGACTCGGCGGCGGGCCTGATGGTGGCGACATGGCCCGGCCCGTCGCCGCCGCCGACCGCGCTGACCAGCACGTCCTGGCCCTTGGCCACCGCGGCGACGGAGGCCGGGTCGAGGATGTCGCCGGTGGTCACGGTCAGGTTCGGATGGGTCGTGGTGATCTTCGCGGGGTCGCGGACGACCGCGGTGACCTGGTGGCCGCGCTGGAGGGCCTCGTGGAGGATGCGGCTTCCGATGGTGCCGTTGGCTCCGAAGAGGGCGATCGTGGACATGGTGACTCCCAGCTGTGCGGTGTCCGGTGGTCGGTGTGACCGTACTGCGGACTGACGTTTTCGGTCAGCGGACTCGCTGACGTCTTCTACGCTAGAGCCGGTAGCGGGACATTTCGGGGTGGCGAAGGGACCAGGGATGGTCAAAAAGCGACAGCAGGAGCCGGAGCCCGTTCCGGAGATCCGGGAGGTCGCGTTCGCCGCGCCGGCCGGGCGGCCCACGGGCCTGGAGGTGATGACGCTCGCCGAGCTGCGCGAGCGCGCGGACGCCTGCCAACTGGCCACCCCGCACCGCCCCGGCTTCCACCATCTGCTGACCCTGGACAGCGGCCGGCTGGTGCACAGCGTCGACTTCCGGGAGCATCCGCTCGGCCCGGGCGATCTGCTGTGGTCGCGCCCCGGGCAGGTCCAGCACTTCGGTGATCTGACCGGTGCGGAGGGGCGGCTGGTGCTCTTCGAGGCCGGCTTCCTGGATCCGGCGACCGCGGCCGCGGCCCGGATCGAGGACTGGTACGGGCCGCCCGTACGGCATCCGCAGGGCGCGGCGGCGCGGCGGGTGGAGGAGGCGATGCGCCAACTGCACCAGGAGTTCGGGGCGCTGGGCGGGCTGCCGCTGGAGATCCACCTGGAGGTGCTGCGGCACCTGCTGGCCGTACTGGTGCTGCGGGTCTCCCACGCGGGCGGGCCCGCCGACGGCGAGGCCGCCGGCTGCGAGGCGAGCGAGACGTACCTGCGCTTCCGGGACGCGGTGGAGCGGGGCTTCACCCGCAGCCGCCGGGTGGCCGACTACGCCCGCGCGCTGGGGTACGCGCCGCGCACCCTCTCGCGGGCCACCGAGGCCGCCGCGGGGACCGGGGCGAAGGAGTTCATCGACCGCAGGGTGGCGCTGGAGGCCAAGCGGCTGCTGGCGCACGGCGACCAGTCGGCGGCCCGGATCGCGGACCGGCTGGGCTTCGCCGACGCCACCAACTTCAGCAAGTTCTTCCAGCGGCAGACCGGCAGCACCCCGATCGCCTTCCGGGTGGCGGTGCGGGGCGGGGCGCAGCGGGTGGGGGGTGGGCCGCCGCGCCCCGCCTAGGGCGCGTGCGGACACGCCCTGGGGGACGGTGGTCCGGGACGACGGGCCGGACCTCCGGTGGGGGTGGGACCTTGTCTCAGCCGGTGTAGGCGCCGAAGGCCTTGGTGAAGTCCAACGGGCCCTGCTCGATGGAGCTGCAGGTCGGCTGCGCGGAGGGGGAAGAGCCGCCCTCACAGGCCTTGTCGCGGGTCGAGGACCACATCGACAGCCCGCCCAGGTGCTTGTCCTTGGCGAACTTCACCAGCTGGGTGGCGTCCTCGACCTTGAAGACCTCCTTCTGGACGTCGTTGACGCCGATCATGGGCGTCACGGCGACGGCCTTCCAGGCGGCCGCGTCGCTCAGGCCGAGGGCCTTTTTGATCTGGCCCCGGGTGGCGGTGGCGGCCTGGGTGGCGTAGGTGCCCATGTCGCCGTCGTAGGAGGGGCCGTAGTCCATCGCCATGATGTTGACGGCGGAGACCTTGACGCCGTTCTTCTTGGCGTCGGCGACCAGGTTCACCCCGTCCTGGGTCAGGCCCTCGGGCATGACCGGGAGGGTGAAGGAGACGTCCAGGCCGGGGTGCTTCTTCTGGAGCTGGGCGATGGCCTGGGCGCGGCGGGTGTTGGCGGCGGTGTTCGGCAGCGCGCCGCCCTCGATGTCGAAGTCGACCTTGGTGAGCTTGAACTGGTCGATGACCTTGCCGTACGCGGCGGCCAGCTCGTCCGCCGAGCCGCAGGCCAGGCCGAGTTCGGAGCCGTTGGCGCCGCCGAAGGAGACCCGTACGTCGCCGCCCGCCTTGCGCAGCCGGGGTATCTGCCGGGCCACCGGGTTGTCGCCGAGCTCGCCCGAGCCGCCCCACTTGGGAGTGCAGCCGCCGCCGGAGGTGACGAAGGCGAGGTGGAAGTTCTTCACCCCGGTCTTCTCGGCGGTGCCGGTCAGGTCGTAGGCGGGGCTGAGGGAGGTGTCGACGTACGGGGCGAAGCCGGCCGCGGCCTTGGCGGCGCCGGGGGTCCGGGGCGCCTTGTCGGCCATGGCGGAGCCGGCGACGGCGAAGGCGCCGCCGGCCACGACGGCCACGGCCGCGCCGGTCACGATCAGCTGGGTGGTGCGGCTCTTGCGCCGGCGGTGTGCCGAGGGGGTCATCTGGTGCCTGCCTGTCGTCACGTGGGGGGCTGGGGTGCACCGTGGTGCGTCCCGCACGCTAGCGGCAGCGAAACGGACAAATGCCGGTATCCGCACGTCGGTTGGCGGAATTATGGCTGCCTTAAGGGAGCGGAAGGGGGTGGTTAAGACCACTGGTCTATGCCGCGTGCCCGGTCGCTCAGGAGCCGGCCCGGGCGGCCCCCCGCCGTCCCCGGCCGCCGAGCGTGCGGCGCAGCCGGTGGCCGCGGCGTACGCCGTGCCGGTCCCGGCCGCCGTCCAGCGCCAGCCAGACCCGTACCTCGGTGCCGCCGAGGACCGAGCGCCCCAGACGCACATCGCCACCGGTGGACTCGGCCAGCCGGCGCACGATGTCCAGGCCGAGGCCGGTCGAGCCTGGCCCGGCTGCCGCTGGGAGGTGCCCCCGCCCGCCACCGCCCGACCAGCCGCGGCGCAGCGCCGCGGCGGGGTCGGCGATGCCGGGACCGGCGTCCGAGACCAGCACGATCACGGCCCCCTCGGCGTGGTGCACATCGACCGCGAAGGCGGTGCCCTCGGGGGTGTGCCGGAAGACGTTGCCGAGCATCGCGTCCAGGGCGGCGGCGAGTTCGGGGCGGGCGACCGGGATGCGTACGGGGTTCTCCGCGCCGGCGACGCGCACGGTACGGCCCTCGTCCTCGGCGAGCGCCGACCAGAAGGCCATCCGCTCGCGGATCACCTCTGCGGCGTCGCAGCCGGCCGCGGCCGCCGCCTGCCCGGTCTGCGCCTTCTGCTCGCGCGCGGTGCGGATGATCTGGTCGACCTCGCGCTCCAGCTGCTCGACGGCGGCCCGGGTCTGCTCGGCGGCCGAGGTGTCGCCGAGCGAGGCGGTGTTGAGCCGCAGGACGGTCAGCGGGGTGCGCAGCCGGTGCGAGAGGTCGGCGGCCAGTTCGCGTTCGTTGGCGAGCAGTTGGACGACCTGGTCGGCCATGGAGTTGAAGGCGCTGGCCGCGGACCGCAGCTCCTTGGGGCCGTCCTCCGGGACGCGTACGCCGAGTCTGCCCTTGCCGAGGTCGAGGGCGGCGCCCGCGAGCCGCTCGGCGGGCCGCACCATGCGGGTGCCGAGCCGGTCGGCGACCGCCACCGAGCCGATGACCAGCGCGAGGCCGACGCCGGCCAGCACCGCCCAGGAGGTGGTGACGCCGTTGGTGAGCGCGGCGTCGGGGACGAAGACCTCCACGACCGCGATGCCGGAGGCGACGGCGGTCGGCTGCAGGAGCGCGGAGCCGCCGGGGACCGGCGAGATGGAGGCCCGGCCGAGCCGGACGGCGGCCGCGACATCGGCGGGGGCGGCCCGCCGGGAGCCGATCTCGGCGGGTGCGCCGTTCTTGCCGGCCGGGACGTGAACGCCGATCCGGCCCCCCGGCCCGGTCTCGGCGCTGGCGACCGCCCGCTCCAGCTGGGCGCGGTCGGTGGTGATGGCGAGGACCGGGCCGATGGTCGCGGCCTGCCGTTCGGCGTTGGAGTAGGCGCGGTCGCGGGCCAGCTCCTTGACGACCAGCCCGAGGGGGACGGCGAAGGCGACCACGACCATCGTGGTGACCGCCAGTGCCACCTTGACCAGGGCCCATCTCACGGTGTCTCATCCCTCGCTTCTCCGCCCGCGAGGCGCAGAGGCGCGGCTCTCTGCGTCGTCTGCGGCCCGGCGGCCTCGCGCGCGACGCTCACTGGGGCGGCTCCAGCTTCACGCCGACCCCCCGCAGGGTGTGCAGATACCGGGGCCGTGCCGCGGTTTCGCCCAGTTTGCGGCGGAGCCAGGACAGATGGACGTCGATGGTCTGGTCGTCGCCGTAGGACTGCTGCCAGACCTCGGCGAGCAGCTCCTTGCGCGGGACGACGACACCGGGGCGTTCGGCGAGGAAGGCCAGCAGGTCGAACTCCCGGCGGGTCAGGTCGAGCGCGACGCCGTCGAGTTCGGCCTGCCGGCGCAGCGGGTCGATGGCCAGGCCGCCGACCCGGATCACTCGTGAGGGCGGTTCCGCGCCGGCCGCGCCGGCCCGCGAGCGGCGCAGCACGGCGGACATCCGGGCCGAGAGGTGCTCGACGGAGAAGGGCTTGGTGAGGTAGTCGTCGGCGCCGTCGTTCAGCAGCCGGACGATCTCGGCCTCGTCGTCCCGGGCGGTGGCGATGATCACCGGGACGTCGGTGATGCCGCGCAGCATCTTCAGTGCCTCGCCCCCGTCCAGGTCGGGCAGTCCGAGGTCGAGGATGACCACGTCGAAGCCGACCTGCGCCACCTCGCGCAGCGCCTCCAGTGCGGTCCCGACGCTGCGCACCGTGTGGGCGGCCTCGGTCAGATGCCGGATGAGGGCCGAGCGGACGAACTGGTCGTCCTCGACCACGAGCACACGTGCCATGGGCGGCACCGTACGCCATTCGGGCCAGTCCCTTTGCCCGAGGTTGACGCCGGAACGGTGCCTTCCGCCCCCGCAGACCGGCTGCAACCGGACGGGCCGGTGGTGCAGTATGAGCCAAATGCAACGAGGACTGGTTCACGCGGCGGCCTGGACGCTGGCGACCGGCGCCGCGGTCACCCTGTCGTGGTTCGGCGTGCACACCGTGCTGTCCGGCACGGCGTACGACGCCCCCCGCGCGCTGCCCCTTTCCGACCGGGTGGCCTCCTCGGGTGCGGATGGCGGCGCGACGCCGCGGGTCTCCTCGACCCACCGCCCCAAACCGTCCGCCTCGGCGGGACGCGGCCCCTCACCGTCCGACGGCAGGTCGTCGAAACCGGCCACGCCCTCGCCCACCGGCGCGACCCGGCCGGGCCGGTCCGCCCTACCGCCGGGCGGTTCCGGGTACCCGTCCCGCGGCGAGATCAAGAGCTACTCCACGGCGGGCGGCCGGGTCGTCTTCAGCGTGTCCGGCTCCTCCGCCGAGTTGGTCTCGGCGACCCCGAACTCGGGCTGGGAGATGCAGGTCTGGAAGCAGGAGCAGTGGATCCGCGTCGACTTCACGGGCACCGGGGCGCACACGTCGGTGTTCTGCACCTGGAACGGGCATCCGCCGGCGGTGCAGATCAGCAACCAGGCGACCTGAGCCGGCCGGCGCCGGTGCGCCGGGTCAGTCGAAGGCCTTCGCCGGCGGGGCCGGGGACGCGACGGCCGTGGCGTCGGTGACCGGGGCCGCGCCGCCGGTGAAGTCCGCCAGCGCGCGGCCGTGTTCGACCCGCCCGGACTGGGGGTCGGTTGCCGCGCGACGGGTCAGTTCGGCGAGCGGGAGTGCGGTGTCGCAGGCCAGCAGGACGGCGTTGCCGAAGCGCCTGCCGCGCAGTACGGCCGGGTCGGCGGTCAGGCAGAGTTCGGCGAACGCGGTACCGACGGTGGCTATCTGGCCGCGCAGAAAGCTCAGCGGCGCCTCACCGCGCGCCGCCCCGGCCCCCCGTGCGCTCCCGGGCCCGTCCGCGAGGTTGGCCGCGTAGTACCCGCCGGGCCGCAGCACCCGGCGGACCTCCGCCACGAACTCGGTGCTGGTCAGATGCGCGGGCGTGCGTGCCTGGCCGAAGACATCGGCGATGATCAGGTCGGCCCACCCGTCGGCGATCTTCGCCAGGCCCGCGCGGGCGTCGCCACCGCGCACCCGGATCCGCCAGCCGCTGTCCCACGGCAGCTGCCGGCGGACGAACTGGACCAGTGGCGCGTCGATCTCCACCACCTGCTGGGTGGAGCGGGGCCGGGTCGCGGCTATGTAGCGGGCCAGGGTCAGCGCGCCCCCACCGAGGTGGACGACGCGCAGCGGGGCGCCGGGCGGCCCGGCGAGATCGGC
Source organism: Streptomyces sp. NPDC033270 (assembly GCF_055576575.1). Classification (NCBI taxonomy): domain Bacteria; kingdom Bacillati; phylum Actinomycetota; class Actinomycetes; order Kitasatosporales; family Streptomycetaceae; genus Streptomyces; species Streptomyces sp. NPDC033270. The sequence goes on along the minus strand of NZ_JBVIRA010000008.1, from coordinate 54,724 downwards.
GATGTGCCCGAGCCGGCGCTGGTAGGGGAAGTCGAGGAAGGCCGGGTCGTCGAGGTCCACATGCGACTGCGGCGCGCCGTCGAGCAGCAGCGTCCAGCCGCGCGGCCGGTCCCGGTCGGGCCGCAGCTCCGCGAGCCCGCCGTCCACCGGTTCCGTGACGGGCTCCGCTCCGCTGCGCCTGCTCCTTGCCATGCCCTCCAGTATGACTGTCGTCCCGCATGCCGTCCCCCCTGGTCAGGGCGGTGCGACGGGAGGGGGACGGCAGAGCGGCGGACCGCCCGCGACCGCGAGGCCGGGCGGTCCGCCGAATGCACTACTTGCCTCCGATGCTGCCGTTGACGCAGCGGTTCCCGAACGCCGGGTTCAGCAGCGCAAGGATGTTGAGGCTGTTGCCGCAGGCGTTGATCGGGATGTTGATCGGTACCTGGATCACGTTGCCGCTCAGGAAGCCCGGGGAACCCTTGGCGTAGCCCTTGGCCACGGCGACGTTCCCAGCACGGTGGTGGCCGTGGTGGTGCTTGCGCTTGTGGCCGCCGTAGCTCTGCTGGATGTACTGAACGTCACCGGCACGCTCGTGACCACCCTGCTGGGGGACACCGCCACCGGCAGACGCGATGCCTGCGCCACTGACCACCAGGGCGCAGCCGGCCGCAGCCGTCGCGACGGACTGGACGAACCGCTTCATCCCATTCTCCTTTCAGTTCGCGAATGGGGCACCCGGTCACAACGAGCCGAATGAGGCAGGGATGCGGGTATTCCCCCTTACGGGAAATCATTGGTCCTTCTGGCAGTAATCATTAACCCTTCTGGCAGCAGGCCGCCCCGCCCGTGAAATCCGCCATTGTGCCGATCGGGATCCCCGCGGGGTATCCGGCGTGCCTGTCGCGGTTTCCCACATGATTTCTGTCAGAGTGCTCTCCTGTTTGACTGATAGAAGTCGGAGAGGACGACATGCGGAAGTCGATGGACCGCACCGGGCGCGGCGTGTGCGCGCTGGCTTCCCTGGCATTGTCGGCCGCCCCGGCTTCGGCGGCCGCGCCGACTCCCGGGGAGTCCGCCCGCATTCCCTTCGCCGAACGGTTCCATGCGACCCAGCACGGCGGTATCGCCCGCGCCGCCAACTCCGCGGTCACCTGCGGCGGGACGGACCGCCGCGCGACTGCGGCCTGTGCGGCCGAACGGCAGGGCGGCGCCGGCGGCCACCACCGGCTGGCGTACGTCGACGTCGACTCCGACCGCGGCACCGCCAACTCCAGCGTGGCGGACCTGCGGCTCCCGGCCGGCTCTCGGGTCAGCTACGCCCGGCTGTACTGGGGCGGCAACCTGCGGGCCGGCGGGCGCAAGGCGGCCGAGGACAACGGCCGGGTGCTGATCGCCGGGCCCGGCCGCCGCTACCAGGAGGTGCGCGCCGACTCCGTGACCGGCCGCCGCACCGCCCTCGCCGCCGCCGACGGCTTCCAGGCGTCCGCGGAGGTCACCGATCTGGTGCGCAGAAGCGGTCCGGGCGGCTACACGGTGGGCCGGATCAACGTCGCGACGGGCCGGTCCACGGCCGGCGCCTGGGGCGGCTGGACGCTGGTGGTCGCGTACGAGAACGCCGAGCTGCCGCTGCGCAGCATCGCGTTGTGGGACGGCTTCGAGCCGCTGGGCGCGCAGGGCCGCACGCTGTCGGTGCGGCCGGCGGGGCTGCGGGTCCCGGCGAACGCGGGCGGCCGGCTGGGGACGGTGGCCTACGGCGCGAAGCGGGGCGTGGGAACGGACGGGCTCACCGTCCAAAGCGGCCGGCGCCGCCCGCACGCGCTACGGGACACCGCCAATCCGGCGAATGATGTGATGAATTCGACGATCACGGATTTCGGCCGGGAGACCGCCCGGAAACCCGCCTACCGCAATACCTTCGGAATCGATTCCGATGTATTCGACCTGAAGCCCGCACTGCGGTACGGCGGCGATCGGCTCACTTTCCGGTTCACCACTCGCGATCCCGGATATCTGCTCGGTGCGTTCTTCTTCCAGGCCGACGCCGGGCGCTGAGCCACGCACCCCGGAATTGTCCGCGAAGACCGCCGAAAGACCCGCAGTCCGTAGAGAGTCCGCTGAGAGTTCTGTCAGCTCGGAGTCAGGGGAGCAGTGCGTGCCGGCCCAAGACGTGCCGTGGCGGGAGAGGCCCGCGGTGCTCCACATGTGCCGCCGGCTCCCCGGGGTGCCGTGCCCGAAGCGCGGGGGGCGGATCAGGCGATGACGACGGAGAGCACCGACGCACCCCGTTCCGCCCGGGTCCGGCCCCCGTCGGCCCTCCCCCGCCCGCCGGCCGTCGCGGTCGGTCCGCCGCGCGGGCCGGGCCGGGCGACCCTGCCGCCGCCCCGGCCCGGCCGCGGCCTGCGGCGGCGCACCGTCGCCCCGCTGATGGCCGTCGACTGCCTGGCCGCCGCGGGCGCCGCGCTCCTCGTCCTCGGCCCCGACACGCCGCCGGCACTGCCCGCCGCCGCGCTGCTGGCACTGCTGCTGCTCCACGCCCGGGCCGGGCTCTACCGTCCCGGCCCCGCGCCGACCGCGCTGGGCGATCTGCCGGCGCTGCTGGGCCGGGGCGCCGTCTGCTGGTGCGCGACGGCCGCGGTGCTCGCCGCCGTACGCCCCGACCGGGCACTGTCGCCCGCGCTGCTGGTGCTCGCCGTGTCCGCGCACGGCGCGTTGGTGTGCGGCGGCCGGGCCGCGGTCTACCGGGCGCGTCGCAACCTCGCCCGCCGCCGGCCGCGCGCCGCGCTGATCGTCGGCGCCGACCCGGCCGCCCGGCAGCTGGCCGCGGTGCTCGCCGCCCACCCCGAGTACGGGATGCGCCCGGTGGGCGTGATCCCGCCGGCGCCGGTGCCGGTGCCGCCCGGCCCGCCCGAGGACGCCGCGAGCCGGACCGGGCTGCCGCGGCTCCGCTCCCCCCAGGACATCGCCCGGGCCGTCGTCCAGCACACCGTGCGGGACGCGGTGTTCACCCTGCCGCCGTACGCCGATGCGCACACCGCCGCGCTGCTGCGCAGCTTCGTCGACCAGGGTTCGGCGATCTGGCTGGCCGGCGCCGCGGCCGCCCGCGAGGGCCGGCCGCCCCCTCCGGAGACCGAGCACCTGTGGGGCTTCGCCTGCCGGCCGCTGGACACCGCCCCGCCCCGGCACGGCAGTTGGGGCAAGCGGGCGCTGGACCTCACGCTGGCCGCACCCGCGCTGGCGGCCCTGGCGCCGGTGCTGCTGGGCTGCGCGCTGGCGCTACGGATCGCCGACGGGCCCGGCGTGCTCCTCCGGCAGGAGTGCACCGGCCGCGGCGGCACCACCTTCACCCGGCTGACGTTGCGCACCCTGCGCCGCGGCGACGGGCACGGGGCGACGGCGCCGCCGAGCGCGGCGGACGACGCCCCGGCGAGCCGGGTCGGACGGCTGCTGCGGCGCACGTCGCTGGACGCGCTGCCGCAGCTGTGGAACGTCCTGCGCGGCGAGATGAGCCTGGTCGGGCCGAGCCCGGAGCCGCCCTGCCGCGTCCGGGAGTTCACCCGGCACTGCCCGCAGTGCGCCGCCCGGCACCGGATGCCGGCGGGCATCACCGGACTCGCCCGGGTCCACGGGCTCGGCCGGGACGCCTCGGCCGAGGACCGGGCCCGGTTCGACAACCTCTACATCGACAGCTGGTCGCTGTGGCAGGACATCCGGATCCTGCTGCGCACCGCGGCCTCGCCGCTCCGGCTGGAGGGCGGATGAGCGCGGGCGCGGCGGCGGGCCGCCGGCTCGCGGCACGGCCCACCGACGAGACCACCACCCCGGCCGCTACCCCCACCCCTGGAGGCACCCGGTGAAGGTTCTGCATGTCATCACGGGCCTCGACATGGGCGGCGCCGAGCAGCAGTTGCGGCTGCTGCTGCGCCGGCTGCCCGCCCAGTGCGAGGTCGTCACCCTGACCGGCCCGGGGCCGGTCGCCGACGGCATCGAGGCGGACGGCACCCCCGTCACCCACCTCGGCATGACCGGCGACCGCGATCTGACCGTCATCCCCCGCCTGGCCGCACTGATCCGCGCCGGCGGCTACGACCTGGTGCACACCCACCTCTACCGGGCATGTGTCTACGGCCGGATCGCCGCCCGGCTGGCCGGCGTGCGGGCCGTGGTCGCAACGGAGCACTCCCTGGGCGACGCGGTCATCGAGGGCCGCCGGCTGACCCGCGGCGTCCGCGCCCTCTACCGGGCCACCGAGCGGCTGGGCGCGGCGACGGTCGCCGTCTCGGACACGGTCGCCGCGCGGCTGCTGCGCTGGGGCGTGCCCGAGCGGCGGATCCACGTGGTGCACAGCGGCATCGAGGCGCATCGCTTCGGCTTCGACCCGGCCGCCCGCGCCCTGGTCCGCACCCGGCTCGGGCTGCCGCTGGACGCCTTCGTGGTCGGCGGCGCCGGCCGGCTGGTGCCCGGCAAGCGGTTCGACGTCCTGGTCCGGGCGGTGACCCAACTCCCGGGCGTCCACCTGCTGCTGGCGGGCGAGGGACCGGAGCGGGAGACGCTGCGGCGGACGGCGGAGCAGTTCGGGTCGGGGGATCGCATTCACCTGCTGGGCGCCGTGGGTGACGCGGCGAGCGTCCAAGCGGCGCCACCAGGCGCCGTGGGTGACGCGGCGAGCGTCCAAGCGGCGCCACCAGGCGCCGTGGGTCACGCGGCGAGCGTCCAAGCGGCGCCACCAGGCGCCGTGGGTCACGCGGCGGGCGTCCGGGCAGCGCCGCCAGGCGCCGTGCCCGGCTGCCGGCCCGACATCCCCGGTCTGCTCTCCGCCCTCGACGTCTTCGTCTCGCCGTCCCCGGACGAGGCGTTCGGGCTGGCCGTCATGGAGGCGCTGGCGTCCGGGCTGCATGTGCTCTACGGCAGCTGCCCGGCGGTCGAGGACCTGCCCGCGGACCAGGCGCCCGGCGCCCGGCGCTTCAGCCCCGGCGTCCACGAACTGGCCACCGCGATCCGGGAGTTGCGGCGCCACGAACCGGGCCGGCTGCCGGTGCCGCCGGTGGTGCGGCGCTATGACATCGCGCGCAGCGCCGAGGCGCTGATGTCCGTGTACGAGCAGGCGATGGCCACCGCCGCCGCGCCCTGGTGGCGTCGCCCGGTCCCGGTCCCCGCGCCGCCGGCCCACCCCTCCGCGGTCGTCCCGCTGCCGGACCCCTCCCGGTCGCCCGCCCCGTCCCCGCTCTCGAACAGGTAGGCGGCGCCACGGCGAGCCGTCCGCACCGATGTCCGCACCGATGAGAAAGCGCAGGCAGCATCCATGTACGACCTCGTGGTGGTGGGCGCCGGCCCCTACGGACTCTCGATCGCCGCGCACGCGGCGGCGGCCGGGCTGCGGCTGCGGATCCTGGGCCGGCCGATGGCCTCGTGGCACGCGCACATGCCCGACGGCATGCTGCTCAAGTCCGAGCCCTGGTCCTCCAGCCTCTCCGCCCCGTCCGGCCGCCACAACCTGGCCGAGTACTGCGCCGTCCACGGCCTGACCGCCGAGCACGGCGTCCCGCTGGCCCTGGACACCTACCTCGCCTACGGCAGGTGGTTCGGCGAGCGGGCGGTGCCGCAGGCCGAGGAGGTCGCCGTCACCGCCGTACGCCCCGACGGCGACGACGGCTTCGAGGTCGAGACCGACACCGGCGAGCTGATCGCGGCCCGGACCGTCGCGCTCGCCGTCGGCATGGTGCCGTTCGCCCACCGCCCCTGGCCGCTGCTCGAACTGCCCCCGGAACTCGCCTCGCACAGCAGCGACCACCGCGATCTGCGCCGCTTCGCCGGCCGGGACGTCGCGGTGATCGGCTCCGGGCAGTCCGCGCTGGAGACCGCGGCCCTGCTGGCCGAACAGGGCGCCCGGCCCTTGCTGGTGGCCCGCGCGGACCGGCTGAACTGGAACAGCCCGCCGCAGCCGCTGGACCGCGGCCTGCTGCGCGCGCTGCGCGATCCGCGCTCCGGACTCGGCACCGGCTGGCCCAACTGGGCGTGGGCGCGCCTTCCATGGGCGGTGCGCCGGCTGCCCGCGGCGACCCGGGTCCGGATCGCCGAGACCGGGCCGGCCCCGGCCGGCGCCTGGTGGCTGCGGGGGCGCTTCGAGCCCGCGGTGCCCGCTCGGCTCGGCCACCGGGTCCGGGCCGCGGTCCCGCACGGCGAGGGGGTGCGGCTCCATCTCACCCATACGGATGGCGGCTCGGAGACCGTCGACGCCCACCATGTGGTGGCGGCGACCGGATTCACCCCCGACCTCCGGCGGCTGCGGCTGCTCCACCCCCGGGTGCGCACCACCCTGCGGACCGTGCCCGGCAGCCGCGCGCCCGAGCTGAGCTCCGGCTTCGAATCGTCCTGGCCCGGGCTGTTCTTCGCGGGGCTGCTCAGCGCGCCGTCGTTCGGCCCGTCGATGCACCTCGTGCACGGGGCGGGCTTCACCGCGGCGCGGCTGCTGCGCGGCGTACAGCGCCGGCTGGGCGACCGGCGGGGCGCCCCCACCATCCCGCGCCCGGCACGGGACGGCGCGCCGGCCGCCGCGAGCGGCCCGGCCCCGGAGGCGGCGGCCGGCGAGCCCGCGCGCTGACCCGGCCCGCGGGCCCGGCCCAGCGGCCCGGCCCGCCACCGGCCCGGCGCTCACTGGCAGCGGTCGCAGGCCTCGATCGTCCGCGCCGCCTCGCCGAGCGCCGCGCGCAGCACGACCGGGTCCGTGGCGGCGGCGCCCGCGCCCTCCGGTGACACCAGCCAGCCGGTGCCGGTCACCGGCGGCTGCCCCGCGCCGCCCTCACCGGCCGGTACGCCGGCCGGTGAGTGGGTCTGGGTGCACGCGCTGCCCGGCACGTCCCAGCCGTCGGCCGTGCCCGCGGGCACCAGGAAGCCAAGGGTGTCGCAGGCGCCGTCGTGCAGTACGGGGCCGACGCCGTCGCGCAGCCGGAGGATGTCGACGGCCTCCAGCCCCTGCCGGGCGGGCACCGTGACGAGATCACAGGGCTGGACCGGTACGGCGGCCGTGCCACCGGGGACGACCTGCTTGCGCCGGCCCTGCGCCTGGCCCACGGACCCGTTGCCGCCCCTGCTCACGCCGGTCTCCCACACGGAGAACCCCTCCTCCTGCACGCGCCGCACCCTTTACACCGAGTTCAACGGCCGGGCGCGTCAACAGCTACGGCGGCGTAACGCTGCAAAGGATGGCAGTTCATGGCAGATCACGCGCGAGATATCCGATTTGTAGCCAAAGTGTGTGTATCGGCGCCATGCCAGCCGGTACGGTCGTCCCGCCGCACCGCCAGGAGGCGGCATCGCCACAAGATGGCACGGAGAGGGTCCGCCATGGCGTCGCCAGCAGCACGTTCAGCGTCGTCCCGCACCGTACCCGCTCGCCCGAACACCGCATTCCGGCAGCTGCGCGGCCGGCTGTCACCAGGCGAGTTCGCGGCGGCGGTCCGACGGGCCGCCCGTGAGATCGGTGAGCAGGTCTCGTGCGACGCCCGCTATGTGGGCCGCGTCGAGTCCGGGGAGATCCGGTGTCCGAACTACGCCTACGAGCGGGTGTTCCGGCACATGTTCCCCGGGCTGACGCTGCCCGACATGGGTTTCGCGCCTCGCGAGGCGGTACGCGGACGGGGGGCGCGTACGGCGGCGGTCAGCGCCGCGCCCCTGGCAACCGACACCGACCACCGCGATACCTGTATCCAGATCTGCGAGGAGAGCGACGTGCTGCGTCGCGCGTTCATCACCGGCGGCCCGGCGGCAGCCCTGGGCTTCGCCGCCCTGCACCCCGTCGAAGCCGCTGCCACCGCCGCGTCCACCCATGTGCCGCCACCGCGCACCCCGGTCGGCGGCCGGGTCGGCGCGGCCGAGGCCACCGCCGTCGAGCAGGCCGTACGCCGCATCCGGCTGCTGGACGACCGGCACGGCGCGGAAGGCATCTACCGCCGCGCCACCCAGCCGCTGCGCGCCGCCTACGAGTTGCTGGACTCCGACGTCCAGCACCGCAAGGTGTCCGACCGGCTGCACTCCGGGGCGGGCGAACTCGCCATCACCGTCGGCTGGTTGGCGCACGACTCGGGCCGCTTCGACGACGCCCGCTCGCACTACGCGGAGGCCCTGGCCACCGCCCGGGTCTGCGGCGATGCCGCCCTGGAGGCGCACGCCTTCTGCAACACGGCCTTCCTCGCCCGGGACGCCGGCCGGCCGCGCGAGGCGGTGCGCGCCGCGCAGGCCGCACAGCAGGCCGCCAAGCGGCTGGCCTCGCCGCGGCTGCTGTCGCTGCTGGCCCTGCGGGAGGCGGGCGGCTGGGCGGCGCTGGCCGACCGCGCCGGCTGCGAACAGGCGGTGGCCCGGGCGGAGCGGCTGTTCGCGGCCGGGCAGCGGGACGGCGACCCGGAGTGGATGACGTTCTACGGCGAGGCGGAGCTGGCGGGCCTGGAGGCGCAGTGCTGGTCGGCGCTGGGCGACGCGCAGCGCGCGGCGGAGTACGCGCAGCGCGCGGTGGCCCTGCAGGATCCGCACTTCACCCGCAACATCGCCCTGTTCACCGCGGAGCTGGCGGGCGACCTCGCCGACAGCGGTGCGCCCGAGGAGGCCGCCGCGGCCGGTACCCGGGTGCTGGCGCTGCTGACGCAGGTCCACTCGGCCCGGATCCGTACGATGCTCGACCGCACGGCCCGTACGCTGCGGCCGCACCGCGGGATCGCCCCGGTCGCCGCGTTCCTGGAGCGGCACGCGGCCTCGGCCTCCCCGGGCGGCTGACCGGCGGCGGGTCAGCCCAGGTGCCCGGTGTCGTTCCAGCGCTCGATCGCCGGCTCCCCGTAGGCCCAGCCGAGCACCGACAGGGACGTCGGCTCCAGCCGGATGCGGGCGGCGAAGGAGATGTCCAGGCCCAGCCAGCGGGCGCCCAGGACGCGCAGGATGTGGCCGTGCGCGAAGACCAGCACATCGCGGTCGGCCGACCGCGCCCAGTCGACGACCTCGTCCGCCCGCGCGGACACCTCGGCGAGCGTCTCGCCCTCGGGCACCCCGTCGCGCCAGATGAGCCAGCCCGGCCGCCCGGCCTTGATCTGGGCCGGGGTCAGGCCCTCGTACGCGCCGTAGTCGAACTCCATCAGCGCGTCCCACTCCTGCGCCCGGTCGCCGAAGCCGGCCAGCTCGCAGGTCTCCTTCGCGCGCACCAGGGGGCTGGTGCGGACCTCGACGCCCGGCAGGCCGTCCCAGGGGGCGTGGTGCAGCCGCTCGCCCAGGAGCTTGGCGCCGCGCCGTCCCTCGTCCAGCAGCGGGATGTCCGTACGGCCGGTGTGCCTGCCGGAAAGGGACCATTCGGTCTGCCCGTGCCTGGCCAGGAATATGCGCGCTGCCATGGTCGTACCTCTCGCCGATCGCTCGGCTGGTCGTTGCTCGGTGCGGGCAACGTTGACCGCGGGACTCCCATTCTCGCGCACGGGGGCGTTTTGTCCGCGGGCGGGGAGGGGGCCGGATCGCGGACGGGATCGGTGGGGTGTCAGTGCGGGATGCGAGACTTCGGCGGGTGAACACCTTCCGCGACAGCCGACCCGCGTCGGCCGCCCCTGGAGCGGGGCGGCAGGCGCCGGCGCCGGGCCCGCGGCCGGCGGCGCCCCCACCCGGCGTGGGCCGGGCCAGGCTCACCGAGCTGCGCGGCCCCGGCGTACGCCCCCGCTCGCTGGACGCCCGGGCGCTCGCCGCGCTGGCCGCCAACCCGGGCTGCCGGCGCCGCGCGCTGCTGGACGGCGCGGGCATCGACAAGGGCGCGCTGGCCCAGGCGCTGGGCTCGCCCGCGACGCACGGCCAGTCCCAGTTCGCGCTCATCCGGGGCAACGCGTTCGAGGCCCGGGTGAAGGCCGACGGCGGCACGGAGCTGCTGCGGCTGCTGCACGAGCGGCTCGCGCCCGGCACCCCGCCGCCCGGGCCCGAGGAGATCGCCGCCCCCGATCTGTCCGCGGCCGGGCCCGAGGGCCGGGCGGCGCGTACGGCGCTGGCGCTGCGCGAGGCGACCGCGGCCGGCGGCTGGGCGCTGCTGGACCACCCGATGCTGGTCCTGGAGGTGGCCGGCTCGCCGGCCTATGTGGAGCCGGACGCGGTGGTGGTGCATCCGGACGGCGGCTGGACCGTCGTCGAGATCAAGTCCTTCCCGATGATCGACGGTTCGGCCGACGCCGCCAAGGTGGGGGCCGCGGCCCGCCAGGCGGCGGTCTATGTGCTCGCCCTGGAGCAGGTCGCCGGGCATGCCGCCGCGCATACGGGCCGCGCGGTGCGGGTGAGCGACCGGGTGCTGCTGGTGTGCCCGAAGGACTTCTCCAACCTCCCCGCGGCCGCCGCCGTCGACGTCCGCAAGCAGCTGGCCACGACCCGGCGGCAGCTGACCCGCCTCACCAGGGTCGAGGAGATCGCCGCGGCCCTCCCGCAGGGCACGACGTTCGACCTCCGGCTCGCGGACGACGGCCGGACCCCGACCCGCCCGCCCGAGGAGCTGGCCGAGGCCGTGGAGGCGGTCGGCGCGGCCTATGCCCCCGAGTGCCTGGCCGCCTGCGAGCTGGCCTTCCACTGCCGCAAGCGGTCGCGCCAGGAGGGCGCGGTGGAGGCCCTGGGGCGCGGCGTACGGGGCGAGCTGGGCGGGCTGGGCACGGTCGAGGAGGTGCTGGCCGCGGCCGCCTCGACGGACCCCGGCGCCTTGGACGACCCGGCGGTCCTCGCCCTGCGCCGGGCGGCCGCGCTGCGCGCCCAGGCGCTTGCCGGCGCGGCCGCGGCGGCTCCGCGGGCACCGGAGCCGGTATGTCGATGATCGAGACGCTGGCCCGGATGGAGGCGGTGGCGGCCGGCCGGGCCCAGCCGCGGTGCACGGTCCGCCACCGCCATCTGTCCGAACGGCCGCTGGTCCTCGTCCCGTTGACGACCGCGGGCGAGGCCGGCGCCCCCCTGGGCGCGCTGGTCGGCACAGACCGCGACAAGCCCGCGCTGCTGGTCGTCCCGCAGCCGCGCGACCGCGATCTGCGCTTCGCGTTCCTGGCCGAACTGGCCGAGGCGATGCTGCCCTATGTGGACGGCTTCGCGGACGCCGTCGAGTGGGAGGAGCGCAAGGAGACCGACCCGGAGACCGGCAAGAAGGTCCCGGTGCAGGTCGAACTGTGCGCGGACGCACCGCAGTTGCTCGTGCCGAGCGCCGCCGGTATCGACTACGTCCGGCTGCTGGGCCGTTCGATGCGCTTTCGGCGGACGGCCGAGCAGGAGCCGGAGGCGCCGTATCCCGCGCCGCCGCACGTCCCGCTGCTGGGCCGCTGGCTGACGCACTTCGGCGAGCGGGCCAGGGTCCCCGGATCCGGTCTCCTGCAGTCCATGACCGGCCTGCTGACCCGCCATTGGGTGAGCGGCCAGAGCGCGCTGGAGGACCAGCATCTGGGCGCGCTGCTCGCCTGGGTCGACCCTCCGGACGGAGCGTCGGGCCAGGAGGCGGCCGAACGCGCGGAGTCGGCGCGGGACGCGGACGGGCAGCTGCTGTGCCCGCCGGCCGGCCCGGCCACGGACCCGGCGTTCGACAACCGGCTGCTCGCCCCCGCGATGGCCCGTTACGACGCCGGGCTGCCGGGCGCCGAGGACGCGCTCCGGGCCCTGGTGGCAAGCCAGTTGCGGCCGTCCTGGGACGCCGTGTGGCACGGCGTCGACCTGCTGCGCGCGCTCCCGGAAGGCGCCCATGTCGCCGACCGCTGGAAGCGCGACCGGTGGTCGTACACGGCGCACCGCGACCGGGTGCGCGCCGGGGAGCCGCCGCAGCCCAAGCGGGACGACGCGGTCACCGCCGCGCAGAAGCTGTCCGCGCGGGAGACCGCGCAGGCCCAACTGGACGCCCAGGAGGCCCTGGACGACCCGCTGGTGATGGCGGGGCGCCGGCTGGCCGGCGAGGCGTTCGAGGGCACGGTCACCGCCGTCGAGATGGCGATGTCCGAGGGCCGGCGCCCGATGCCGCGCCCGCTGGTCACGCTGGAGACGGCCGACCTTCCGCAGCTGTCCCGGGGCACCAGGCTCCACCGCGCCCTGGCGGACGGAAAGACCCAGCCCGGCGAGTTCGTGGCGTATGAAGAGTGCGGGCCGGGCAGGCTGGTGGTGCGGCTGACGGGCGGGATGGGGCGGGGCAAGACCCCCGAGCCCGGTTCCGTACCGGAGCCGGGCGACACGGTGTGCTGGACGCTGTTCGAACACGCCCCGCGCGGCGGCCCGGAGCTGCCGGACCCCGAGGACACGCCCTGGACGCACGGCGGCCCGCCGCCCGCCGCCGGGGACGCGCCGAACGAGACCCCCGACCCCGTGACCGCGGAGGACTTCCTGTGATGCGCGCCCGCTGCTGGACCGGCCCGGAGCACACCGCCGTATGACGGCCGCCCAGGACCCGTCCGCCACCGCCCGGTCCGCCTTCGACCCCGGCGCCGCGGCCGCCGCGGCCACCGACGCGATCCTGCGCGACACGCTGCACGGGCCCGGGCGCGGCGTGGTCGTCGACTCCCCTCCCGGTGCCGGGAAGTCCACCCTGGTGGTCCGCGCGGCCCGCGAACTGGCCGCCGCCGGGCGCCCGCTGATGGTCGTGGCGCAGACCAACGCCCAGGTCGACGACCTGGTCCTGCGGCTGGCCGCCAAGGACCCCGAGCTGCCGGTCGGCCGGCTGCACAGCAGCGAGCCCGGCGCGTTCGACCCGGCGCTGGCCGAGCTGCCGGCGGTCCGTACGTCCGCGAAGGTCGCCGATCTGGCCGGGATGGACATCGTCGTCTCGACGGCCGCGAAGTGGGCCTACACCAAGGTCGCCGAGCCCTGGCGGCACGCCATCGTGGACGAGGCCTACCAGATGCGGTCGGACGCGCTGCTGAGCGTGGCCGGGCTCTTCGAGCGGGCGCTGTTCGTCGGCGACCCCGGGCAGCTGGACCCGTTCAGCGTCGTCGGGGCGGAGCAGTGGGCCGGGCTCGCCTACGACCCCTCGTCCAGCGCGGTCGCCACGCTCCTGGCCCACAACCCCGGCCTGCCGCAGCACCGCCTGCCCGTCTCCTGGCGCCTGCCCGCCTCGGCCGCGCCGCTGGTCTCCGCCGCGTTCTACCCCTACACGCCGTTCCGCAGCGGCACCGGCCACGGCGACCGCCGGCTGGCGTTCGGCGTGCCGGGCGACGGCTCGGGCGTGGACCGCGTCCTGGACGAGGCCGCCGAGTCCGGCTGGGGCCTGCTGGAGCTGCCCGCCCGCCATACGCCGCGCACGGACCCCGAGGCCGTGCGTGCGGTGGCCCTGGTGGTGCGCCGGCTGCTGGACCGCGGCGGCGCGGCGACCAGCGAGCTCTCGCCCGATCCGGCGCCGCTCACGGCGGACCGGATCGCGGTCGGCACCGCCCACCGCGACCAGGCCGCGGCGGTCCGCGCCGCGCTCGCGGGCCTGGGCGCCGCCGAGGTCACGGTGGACACCGCCAACCGCCTCCAGGGCCGCGAATTCGACGTCACGGTCGTCCTCCATCCGCTCTCCGGCCGCCCCGACGCCACCGCCTTCCATCTGGAGACCGGCCGGCTGTGCGTGCTCGCCTCGCGGCACCGCCACGCCTGCATCGTCGTCTGCCGCGCCGGCGTCACCGACCTCCTGGACGAGCACCCCTCGACCGACCCGGTCAGCCTGGGCGTCACGATCAAGTTCCCGGACGGCTGGGAGGCCCACCACTCCGTGCTGGCGCATCTGGACGAACATCGCGTCGCCTGGCGTCCGTAGGGCCTGTCCGATGGGTCAAGGCCCAAGGGGCCCACGGTTTCCGGCCCCCTTGCGCGGGGCGGGACAATGGAATGCGGCACACGATCTGGAGGTAGGTACATGTCCGAGCCGCGACCGGCTCCCGACCCACGTGGTACGGCGCCGGGACCCCGGCGCATGAAGCCCGCGCAACTGCTCTTCGAGCCCCCCGAGGCCGTCGCCGACCCCGAGCACTTCTTCGATCTGGAGTCGATGGAGGACCCGCGCGAGCTGCTCAGCCGCGCCACGGAGCTGACCTTGGCCTTCCGCGCCGCGGCCGACCGCGCCACGGAGTTCCAGGCGCTGGCCGCCGCCCAGCTGGCCGACCCCAGCAGGTTCGACCGGCTGCCGCTGGCCGTGCTGGCCGAGCAGGCGGAGTGGACCGAGGACTACGCCCGGAAGATGGTCGAGTTCGGCCGCAGCCTGATGCGCAGCGGCAGCACCCTGCCGGGCGACATGGACTGAGCACACCAGGTCGCGCCGGACGGCGCGCACACCCTCCCACCCCTCTGTGCGGCTCATGGTCCGTGACCATGAGCCGCTGGCATATGCGAGGGGGCAAGATACCCGGTCCCGCACTTCCCCGTCCTGATTTCCGCCAATCAGCCGAGGCCGTACGCGTCGTATCGGTAGACCTGTCCCCATGAGTGAGCGCAGGGAGCGAATCATGAAGAGGTGCGCGCGTCGCGAATGCACGGCCGAGCGAAGCGAGGTTTCGGCATGAGCGACTGGCTGCCCGAGACTCCCCGCACCCTGGACTTCCCCACCACCGCATACGTCACGCTCGCGGGCGCCGAGTGGCTCGCCTCCGCCAGTCCCCGTCCGGACGAGATGCACGCGCGGTGGGCGCTGCAGCCGACCGCGCCCAGCGCGCTGCCGTGCGGCACCGCCTTCGACGTGATCAACGCTCCGGCGCTCTTCGGGCGGCGCATGGTGGACCGCTTATGGTCCGACGGCCCGGGCTCGGGCCCGGTCGCGGCGCACCGCGGCCGGATCCTGCTCTTCGCCGCGGCCGGCACGGCCCAGCGGCTGCCCGCCCTGCTCGTCTGGGAGGAGTGGTCCGCCGCCGTCCCGCCGCTGCTGTGCCACGGCAGCGGCGACGCCGTGACCATCCCGCCGCTGCACCCCCGCACCGGCCCGGCCGACGATCCGGAGGACCCCGCCGGCCCCGCCGCCTCCCGCTGGCTGGTCGCCCCCGGCACCCGCGATCCCTGGCTCCCCGGGCCCGACGTCCTGCTGTGGGCCTGTGTCCGCGCCGCCCGCGCGAGCGCCGGGGCGGAGCGGGAAGCCGCAGCTCAGCACCCCGTTTCGGCGCTGATGCCGGGCTGAGGGAAACCGATTTTTGTCCTCCCCGACCAGGATGCTAATGTTTTCCCCGTCAGCAGGCGCCGCTAGCTCAGTTGGTTAGAGCAGCTGACTCTTAATCAGCGGGTCCGGGGTTCGAGTCCCTGGCGGCGCACAGACAGTCGAAGGCCCTCACTCCGGTGGGGGCCTTCGTCGTATGTCGCGTGCGCCCGTCCGGCGCGCCACCGCTCGTGCCCCACCGCCGCGGGCCTCAGCCGCGCCCGATCTTGACCGCCCACTCCCCGTCGCTCGACCGCCCCGCGACCTGGATGCGTACGCCGTCCTCGGCGGCGTCCAGGCTCTCCCCCACGCCCAGCGGCGCGTCCGCGAGCGGCGGGTAGACGGACGTGCCCCAGCAGGCGGAGGTTCCGGGGTGCCCGTCGAGGACCTGGACGGGCCCCGCCCCGGAGGGGGTCTCGCTGCGTACGCGGTAGACCAGGACGCCCTCGGTGCACACGCCGCGGTCGTTGCCCACGGCACCGCGTGCCTCGATCACCAGCGCGCTGTCCTCCCCCGTACGGACCACCAGCAGCCGCGGCCGGCGCTGGCTGCGGGGCTCCCTGGGGGCGGACAGGGTCCGGAGCGAATGCATGGTGGGGCCGGCGAGATCGGCGCAGTCGACCTGGTTGTCGGCGATCCAGCCGAGCTTCCACTTGTGCCAGGCGAAGGGGTCGGGCGCCAGCCCGAACTGGCTGCCCATGAGGTCCCAGTCACCCACATAGGTGTCCCAGTCACCCTTGCCGTCCCGCGGACGGTGGTAAAGGTCCGGCAGGTCGAAGACGTGACCGGTCTCGTGGGCCAGGACATTGCGGTCCGGCGGGCTCTGCTCGAAGACGGTGACGAATCGGTGCAGGTCACGGTCGTCGGCATGCATCGGCTGATCGAGGTTGACGACCTTGGTGGCGTCCGAATCGACGCCGGGAGCGTCCGGATCGGCGACGAAATAGACCATGTCGTAGCGGCTGAAGTCCACCGACGGATCCGCGGCGGCGACCGCGTCGCGCAGATAGGACGCGCGCCGGGCGGCGTCCCAGTCACGCCGTATCCCGTACGCGTCCGACGAGCGCGGCATCTTCACCCAGGCGGGGTGCACATGCGCGCGCAGCCGGAACTTCCCGTAGGAGGCGCGCGCGAAGAAGGCGGAGGTGGCGGGGAAGTAGTCGCGCGAGAGCGCCCGCGGGGCGGCGGCGGGCCGGGAGTCCGGGAAGGAGAGGTAGATCATGACGGCGCTGAGCGGGCGGTCCGGGCGCGTGTAGGAGCCGTTCCAGCTGTCCACGCCCTCGGAGTGGTGCGCGTCGGTGCGCCCCAGCGCACAGGACAGGGCGGCCTCGGAGGCGGTGGCGGGTCCGGCGACGACGGAGGTGGCGATCAGCGCGCTCAAGGACGTGATGACGGCCGCCACGCGCCGCAGGCGGTGGTCCGCCCCGTCGGACGTCAGGGCGCGCGGCACATATACCTCCAGGGACGGATTCGGAGACCTCATCTACCCTGTCGGGATTTAAAGCTATTCGTCCTGTTTCGGAGGTCCAGACGAGTGACCGGCGCGTCTCCGCCGTCTCGTAACGGACAGTCACAAACGACCAAGGGGGCAATCGGTACGAACAGAGCCGAGCAGAAATGGCTGAAGTTCCGTCATGGGTGCCGACGATCACGGCTGCGTCGCTGGCTCGGCTGTTGTGCCAGCCTCTATGATCGCCACACTTTCCAGCGCGAGAAGCACCCTCCATACGAGACAAGCGCCATGCGGGAGCGAGCAGTGAGCGGACACCCCGACGGCCCGGGCCGCATGCCCGGAGCGACACTGCCCTCAGTGACGGAACGTAACGGCACGACCAAAGAATCCGCCGACCCCCGGCACCCGACCACCGGCCGCTGCGACGACACCGCCGCCTCGCTCGGCGACTATCGCGCCGCCTTCCACGCCGGACGCCTGGCGATGGCCGTCCTCAACCGCGACGGGCTGGTCCTCGCGGCCAACCCCGCCTTCGGCGAGCTGGTCGGCACCGACCCGGACCAACTGGTCGCCGCCACCGCGGCGGACCTCACCGACCTCGGCGCCGACCCTCGGGTGTGGACCGCCTACCGCGAGGTGCTGTGCGGCCGCAGCAAACGGCTGCGCTGCACCCGCCGCCTCAAACACCCCGAGGGGCAGTCGGTCTGGGTGGAGGTGACCGTCGAGCCGCTCACCCCCGAGCCGCTCAGCGGCGAGGAGCGGATGCTGCTGTCGGTGGCGGACATCAGCGACCGGCACGACCTGCTGGCCCGTCTGCGGCATCTGCAGATGCACGACCCGGTGACCCGCCTGCCCAACCGCGCGCTGTTCTTCGAGCGGCTCTCCACGGCGCTGGAGACGGCGTCCTTCGAGCCGACCGGCACCGGCCGGATCGGGCTGTGCTACCTCGACCTGGACGGCTTCAAGGCCGTCAACGACACCCTGGGGCACCGCGTCGGCGACCGGCTGCTGAGCGCGGTGGCGCAGCGGCTGACGCGCTGCGCGCAGAGCGCGGTGGAGCGCGCGACGGGCCGCGGCGAGCATCTGGTGGCGCGGCTCGGCGGTGACGAGTTCGCTCTTTTGGTGGAGGACTCCACCGGCACCGACCAGCTGGCCGAGCTCGCCCAGTGCGTGCTCGAGGCGCTGCAGCGCCCGTTCGATCTGGCCGGGCAGCGGCTGTCGGTCTCGGCGAGCATCGGCGTCGTGGAGCGGGCCGCCACCGGCACCACCGCGACCGGGCTGATGCAGGCCGCGGACACCACGCTGTACTGGGCCAAGGAGGACGGCAAGGCCCGCTGGACGCTCTTCGACCCGGAGCGCAACGCGCACCGGATGACGCGCCAGGCACTCTCCAGCACGCTCCGCCCGGCCGTCGACCGCGGCGAGTTCACCCTGGAGTACCAACCGCTCGTCGGCCTCGGTGACGGCCGGGCACAGGGCGTGGAGGCCCTGGTGCGCTGGCGGCATCCGCAGTTCGGGACGCTGTCGCCGAATCGGTTCATCGCACTGGCGGAGGAGAACGGCGCGATCGTCGAGCTGGGCCGGTGGGTCCTGGAGCGGGCCTGCCATCAGGCGCGCGCCTGGCAGCTGGCGCACCCCGGCGGCCAGCCGCTGTTCGTCAGCGTCAATGTGGCCGTGCGTCAGGTGTGGGACTCCGACCTGGTCGCGGACGTGGCCGGGATCCTCGCCGAGACCGGGCTGCCGCCGGAGCTGCTGCAGCTGGAGCTGACCGAGTCGGCGGTCATGGGCTCGGCCGGCCGGCCGCTCCAGGCCTTGCAGGCCCTGAGCGACATGGGCGTGCGCATCGCCATCGACGACTTCGGCACCGGCTACTCCAACCTCGCCTACCTCAGCCGCCTCCCGGTCTCCGTACTGAAGCTGGACGGCTCCTTCGTCCACGGCTTCCGCTCCCAGGAGCACCCCAACCCGGCGGACGAGATGATCGTCGAGGCGCTGGTGGCGCTGGCGCACCGGCTGGGCCTGACGGTCACCGCCGAGTGCGTGGAGAGCGCCGAGCAGGCCGAACGCCTCCGGCGGATCGGCTGCGACACCGGCCAGGGCTGGCTGTACTCCCGGCCGGTGGCCCCGGAACGGGTCGCGGCGCTCTTCATCTAGGGGCTGTCCGACGGGTCGGGGAGCGGACCCGGCCACGACCCGTCGGACACCCTAGGGCGGCTATATGCCGTAGGCGTCCGCGATCAGCTCGTACGAGCGCAGGCGCGCCTCGCCGCTGTGGACGTTGGCCGTGATCATCAGCTCGTCGGCGCCGGTGCGCTTGGCGAGGTCGTCCAGGCCCTGGCGGACCGCGTCGGGGGTGCCGTGGACGACGTTGCCGAGCCAGCTGTCGACGAAGCCGCGCTCCAACTCGTTGAAGCGGTAGGCCTCGGCCTCCTCCGGGCTGGGGACCAGGCCGGGGCGGCCGGTGCGCAGCCGGACCATGGCCAGGGCGCCGGTCATCACCTGGCGGCGGGCCTCGCGCTCCTCCTCGGCGGCCAGCGCCCCGACCCCGATCAGGGCGTACGGCTCGGCGAGCACCTCCGAGGGGCGGAAGGCGGCGCGGTAGAGGTCGAGCGCGGGGACGGTGTTGGCCGCGGAGAAGTGGTGCGCGAAGGCGAACGGCAGACCGAGGGTGCCGGCGAGCCGGGCGCTGAAGCCGGAGGAGCCCAGCAGCCACACCGGCGGCCGGTGGGGGGACTGCACGCCGCCGGGCGAGGTGGCCTGGACCGGGCCGGGGACCGCGTGGATCTTGGCGTACGGGTGCCCGTCGGGGAAGGAGCCGTCCAGGAAGCGGGTCAACTCGGCCAGTTGCTGCGGAAAGTCATCGGCCCCCTCGTGCAGGCGCTCGGTCCGGCGGAGCGCGGCGGCGGTGGCGCCGTCGGTGCCCGGAGCGCGGCCCAGGCCCAGGTCGATCCGGCCGGGGGCCATCGCCTCCAGGGTGCCGAACTGCTCGGCGATGACCAACGGGGCGTGGTTGGGCAGCATGACGCCGCCGGAGCCGAGCCGGATCCGCCGGGTGTGCGCGGCGAGATGGGCGAGCAGCACCGCGGGGGAGGAGGAGGCGACGCCGGGCATGGAGTGGTGCTCGGCGACCCAGTAGCGGAAAAAGCCGCGGCGTTCGGCCGTACGGGCGAGGTCGACGGCGGTGCGCACCGCGCCGGATGCGGTGTTGCCCGCGCCCACCGTCACCAGGTCGAGCACCGACAGCGGGACCGGGGCGCTGCCCTGGGCACTGCCCCGTATCCCGTCGTCGCCGTCGCGGCCCGTCTCGTGGCCGGCCCGGGTCTCGTCGTCTTCGCCGCTCACAGTGCGGGTCCTCCTCGCTTGGCGCTGGGTCTGCGAGGTCGACAACCGGAGAGGATCTCCACTTATTCCCGGCCGGCTTCCCCGGCCGGCGCGGCGCGGCCCGCTATACGCGCGCGGTCCGCGAGAACAGCGCCCCCAGTCGCGGGCAGGAGATCGTCCGGTCCAGCAGCCGCAGCCCCTCCCAGGCCGTCACCTGATTGGCGGTGAGCACCGGCTTGCCCAGTGCCGCTTCGAGGGCGGGCAGATGCGCGGCGGTGTGCAGGGCGGTGTCGGGCAGCAGCACGGCCTCGGCGTCCGGGTGGTCGCCGGCGCGGGCGAGCGCGAGCACCTCCGTGCGGCCCCAGGTGCCGACCTCGGCGGCGGTGATGATGCCGCTGCCGCGGGTGGCGACGACCTCCGCACCGGCGGACTTCAAAAACGACCGGAAGTGCTCGGCCACGTCCTCCGGGTACGTCGCGGCGATCGCCACCCGGTGGGCGCCGAGCGCCCGGACGGCGTGCGCGAAGGCGAAGGACGTACTGGAGGCGGGCAGGCCGGCGGTGGCGGACAGCTCCCTGACCTGAATGTGCGCGCCCTCCCAGCCGAAGACGAAGCTGGCGCTCGTACAGGCCCAGACGACGGCCTGGGCGCCGCGCTCCTTGAGTTCCGCGACGCCGGCCGCCAGCCGGGCGGCGGAGCCCATCTCCAGCAGCGCGTCGACCCGGTGGGCGTCCTCGCCGATGTCGGTGTGCACGAGCGGCAGGCGGACCGCGCCGCCCAGGATCTCCTCCAGCCGGGGGTAGTCGTCCTCGGCGGAGTGGCCGGGGTAGAGGAAGCCGACCGATGCCATACAGGTCTCCCTTGCGAGTACGGCTGCGGGTGCCGTGGCGTTCATGGGGCGGGTGCGCTCTCGGGTGGTGCGGTGAGCTGTCGGGCAGGAGCGCTGCCGGCGGCGCGGACGGCACCGGCAGCGTCCGGGCCCGTCAAACCGGGGGCAGCGGCCCGGGATCCTCGGGCAGATAGGGCGGCGGATCGACGCCGTCTCCCACCTCCCCCTCCGGCGGCGCGGGCGGTCCGGCGAAGGCCGCCTCGGGGGTCGCCCGCGGTACGCCTTCTCCCGACACTCCCGGTAGCACCGGCTCCGACCCGGTCATCGCGGCCGGGCCGCTGCGCGCCACCGGATCGAGCAGCGCCTGGTACGGGCCGACCGCCTCCGCGCCGATGGCGCGCAGCGCGGCCCACATCGTCACCTGATTGGCGGACAGCACCGGCATCCGCAGCTCGGCCTCCAGCTGCGGGATGACGTCGTAGGTCGGCAGGTTCGTGCAGCTGATGAAGAGGGCGTCGGCGGCGCCGATCACGGCCGCGCGGGCCATGTCGACGACGTCGCGGTAGGGCACCTTCCAGATGTGCCGGGTCAGTCCGAGGTAGGCCCGGCCGGTGACCGTGATGCCCGCCTCGCCGAGATAGTCCTCCAGGGAGTCGGTGACCGATTTGGTGTAGGGGGTGACGACCGCGATGCGCCGCGCGCCGATCTCGCGCAGCGCCTCGATCAGTGCGCCCGAGGTGGTGAGGGAGGGAACCTCCCCCGCCTGGGCCATGGCAGCGCACATGGCCCGCTCGCCCGCGACCCCGCCGACGAAGCTGCCGGAGGTACAGGCATAGCAGATGACCTGCGGTGATACCGCGCACAGTGCCTGGACTGCGGCGTCCAGTGTTTCGTGCTCGCTGACCAGACGGGCCAGGTCGAGGCTGACCTCGACGGGCACGAACGGAGTTCGGGTGAGGTGGAGGGACACGTCGTCGGGAACCCAGCGCCACAGCTCGCGGTCGAGCGCGAAGTCAAAAGGGGCGACAACGCCCACACCGAGCTGAGGCTGGGGACCACCCAGAAAGGAGACGTCCATTGAAGGCCCCTAGAAACGAAGGGCTGATGGCCAGGCCAGTGGCCAGGGAAGGAGGTGCAGCCGGAGCAAGCCGGGACGTCGGGACAGATGCCGTTGTTGACACGGTAGATACGACTTCTTAGCGTGGTCAATCCTCGCATCTCAGGCATCTGTCGGCGCCCCTTTTCTGTGAAAGGGGCTCACGTTTCAGAACGGTTTCTGGCCTATGTCCGAAAGCACCGGAAGCACCGGAAGCACGGTCCTCGTCCTGGGGTCCGATCCGCCGCCGAAGCTCGACCGGCTGACCGGCCGAGCCCGGCTGATCTTCGCGGACGAGACCTCGCTGGCGGAGCTACTCCCCACCGCCGACGTGCTGTTGGCCTGGGACTTCACCTCCGACGCCATCCGCGAGGCCTGGCCCCGCGAGGGCCCCAGGCCGCGGTGGGTGCACACCGCGAGCGCGGGCGTGGACCGGCTGCTGTGCCCCGCCCTGATCGCCGACGACACGATCGTGACCAACGCCCGCGGCGTCTTCGAGCAGCCCATCGCCGAGTACGTCGCCGGCCTGGTGATCGCCATGGCCAAGGACTTCTACGGAAGTTGGGAGCTGCAGCGGCAGCGGCGCTGGCAGCACCGCGAGACGCTGCGGCTGGGCGGCACCCGCGCGGTCGTGGTGGGCTCCGGGCCGATCGGCCGGGCCATCGGCACCACCCTCCTGGCACTGGGTGTCAAGGTCGATCTGGTCGGCCGGCGGGAGCGGACCGACGACCCGCAATTCGGCCTCGTACACCCGAGTGACGCGCTGAACGGCTTGCTGCCCCAGGCGGATTGGGTGGTCTGCGCGGCGCCCCTGACGGACGCCACCCGCGGCCTGTTCGACCAGGCGGCGTTCGCGCGGATGCCGCCCCGGGCGCGGTTCATCAACGTCGGGCGCGGCCCGCTGGTCGTCGAGGACGACCTGGTCGCGGCGCTGCGCGGGTGGCGGATCGCGGCGGCGGCGCTGGACGTCTTCGAGCACGAGCCGCTGGCGGCGGACAGCCCGCTGTGGGACGTGCCGCATCTGATCATCTCGCCCCACATGAGCGGCGACACGCTGGGCTGGCGCGATGCGCTGGCCGAGCAGTTCCAGGACAACTTCGACCAGTGGTCGGCCGGCGAGCCGCTGCACAACGTCGTCGACAAGCGGCTCGGGTACGTACCGGTGCAGTGACGGCGCGGACCGCCGGGCCGCGGCGCGGCGCGGCGCCCCCCCACCCACCGCCCCGCCCCGGGGCGGCCGACGCGCGGAGGACGCATGACCACCGAACCGACCGACCTCGCCGAGCTGACCGCCACCCGACTGACGGCCGGGTACGCCGCCGGCGACTTCTCCCCCGTCGAGGCCGTCCGCGCGGCCTTGGAGCGCGCCGAGGCCGCGCAGGCCGCCACGAACTGCTTCACCCGGATCGACGCGGACGAGGCGCTGGCGGGCGCCAAGGAGTCGGCGGAGCGCTGGCGGGCCGGTGAGCCGGCCGGTCCGGTGGACGGGGTGCCGGTCACCGTCAAGGACATCCTGCTGACGCGGGGCGCGCCGACGCTGCGCGGTTCGCGGACGGTGCGGGCCGAGGGGCCGTGGGAGGAGGACGCGCCGTCGGTGGCCCGGTTGCGGGAGTCCGGGGCGGTGTTCGTCGGCAAGACCACCACCCCGGAGTTCGGCTGGAAGGGGGTCACCGACAGCCCGCGGCACGGGGTGACCGGCAATCCGTACGACCCGCGGCGCACCGCGGGCGGCTCCAGCGGCGGCAGCGCGGCGGCGGTGGCGCTGGGCGCCGGGCCGCTGAGCCTGGGCACGGACGGCGGCGGCTCGGTGCGCATCCCGGCGTCCTTCTGCGGGATCTTCGCGCTGAAGGCGACCTACGGGCGGGTGCCGCACTATCCGGCGAGCCCGTTCGGCACGCTGGCGCACGTCGGCCCGATGACCCGCGACGCGGCGGACGCGGCGCTGATGATGGATGTGATCACCGGCGCGGACTGGCGGGACTGGTCGCAGCTCGGGCCGGCCGCCGGCTCGTTCCGGGACGCACTGGCCGGTCCGGTCTCCGGGCTGCGGGTGGCCTACAGCCCGTCGCTCGGCTGGGATGTGGCCGTCGCGCCGGAGGTCGCCGCGGCGGTGCGGGGCGCCGTCGAGACGCTCGCCGGGCTCGGCGCGTCCGTCGAGGAGATCGATCCGGGCATCGCGGACCCGGTGGAGGCGTTCCACACGCTGTGGTTCAGCGGTGCGGCGCGGGTGGTGCAGCACCTGGACGACGCGGACCGCGCACTGCTCGATCCGGGGCTGCGGGAGATCTGTGAGCAGGGCGCCCGCTACAGCGCGCTGGACTATCTGGCCGCGGTCGACACGCGGATGGCGCTCGGCCAGGCGATGGGGCGCTTCCACAGCGCCTACGACCTGCTGGTGACCCCGACCGAACCGATCACCGCCTTCGAGGCCGGCGCGGAAGTGCCGTCCGGATCCGGCCACACCCGCTGGACGGGCTGGACGCCGTTCACCTACCCCTTCAACCTCACCCAGCAGCCGGCCGCGTCGCTGCCCTGCGGGGTGGACGGCGACGGGCTGCCGATCGGCGTCCAGCTGGTCGGTGCGCGGCACGCGGACGCGCTGGTGCTGCGCGCCGCGCACGCCCTCTACGAGGCGGGGGTGGCACAGATTCCGCCGCCTCGGCCCGCCGCCTAGGCCCGCCGGAAGCTGAGGGTCTCCCCCAGGGCGCCGGCCCGCCACAGGTCCTGGCAGGCGTCGGCCATCCGGTCCATGCCGTCGACGACGCTGCCCCACACGATGCCGGGCACCCAGCCCGCGTCACCGTTGATCAGCAGGTTGTTGCGCTCGTAGAAGAGCGCGAGATCGACGACGGTGGCGCGGCCCTGGTGCTTGGCCTGACTCTCGTAGCCGTAGGACGCGGTGCCCAGTTGGGTGTCGCTGAAGGTGAAATAGCACAGGTCGCCGGGGATCGGGGTGATCGTGGGGTTCTCCAGCGGCGGCTCCTCGGGCGCGAACGGCGCCAGCAGGGCGTAGATCTCGTTGCGGGCGTACTTCGCGTGGTAGACGTCGCCGCCGAGCGGGAGGGCGTCCCATACGGCGTTGCAGGTGATCGGGGCGCGGTCGTCGAGCAACTTCGCCGTGCAGCGCACGCCGCGCTTGTCCAGCGAGACTTCGATGAAGCGATCGGTCATGCTTCGGATCGTAGGGGGCAATACCGGCGTACGGAACGGCATGGAACAGTACGGCACAACTCCCAACCGCTTGTATCAAGGGCCGGAAACGATCGGCATACTCGCCAGGCGTTCGGGTAGCCGCGCGCCCATGGCTCCACCACCATGGAACACCACAGAAACCACCGGCCAATTGACACGCGGCATCCGCCGCCGGTCGCTGCTCGCGGGGGTAGCGGCGCTCGGCGCAGCGGGTGCCGTCGGGGCGACCGCCGGCTGCTCCCGGGTCGACGTCACCGGCGCGACGGGCGGCGGCCATCTGCTCGACGACCTGCGCGACAAGGGCACCGTCCGCATGGGCATCGCCAGCGAACCGCCGTACGCCTCGATCAACAGCAAGGGCGAGCTCACCGGCGAGGCGCCGGCGGTGGCCAAGACGATCTTCCAGCGGCTGGGAATCAAGAACTTCGAGCCGGTGCCGGTCGAGTTCGGCGCGCTCGTGCCGGGCCTGCACTCCTTCCAGTACGACGTGATCGTCGCGGGCATGTTCATCAACAAGGCGCGCTGCCAGGCGGTGCTCTTCTCCGACCCGGACTACGAGTCCAAGGACGCCTTCCTCGTCCCCAAGGGGAACCCGAAGAAGATCAAGGACTATCCGGACCTCGCCGAGCAGGGCCTGCGCATGGGCACCGGTATCGGCTACGCGGAGATCGACTACGCGGTCGGCAACGGCGTCAAGCAGGGCGCGATCCAGACCTACGGCGACCAGATCGCCGGCATGGAGGCGCTGGAGGCGGGCCGGATCGACGCCTTCGCCGGTACCGCCCTGACCATGATCGAGGCCCTGAAGACCGGTCAGCACCCCAAGGTGGAGATGACCGAGCCGTTCACCCCGAAGGTCGACGGCAAGCCCCAGCGCGACGGTGGCGGCTACGGCTTCCGGATCGGCGAGACCAAGCTGCGGGACGCCTTCAACCGCGAGCTGCACAAGATGAAGAAGAGCGGCGAGCTGCTGCGGATCGCCAAGCCGTACGGCTTCACCGAGGAGTTCATGACCGACCTCACCGCGAAGGAGCTCTGTAACAAGTGACCTCTGCGCTGTGGGGACTGTTCTTCGAGGGGCTGTGGATCACCGTCCAGCTGATGGTCTACAGCGCCGCCCTGGCCGCCGCTGTCGCCTTCGGCATCGGCCTGGCGCGCACCTCGCGCTTGTGGATCGTCCGCTTCCTGTCCGGTGTGTACGTGGAGTTCTTCCGCGGCACCTCGGCACTGGTACTGATGTTCTGGCTGTTCTTCGCGCTGCCGCTGCTGGGCTGGCAGCTCGTCGGCATCTGGGCGGGCACGCTGGCCCTGGGCCTGTCGTACGGCGCGTACGGCTCCGAGATCGTGCGCGGCGCCCTCCAGGCGGTGCCGGCCGCCCAGCGGGAGGCGGCCATCGCGCTGAGCTTCTCGCCCTGGCAGCGGCTGCGCAAGGTGCTGCTGCCGCAGGCCGTTCCCGAGATGATGCCGCCGTTCAACAACCTGCTGATCGAGCTGCTCAAGGGCACCGCGCTGGCGTCGCTGCTGTCCATCGGCGAGCTCACCTTCCAGGCCAAGCTGGCCCGGCTGTCGACGGGCCAGAGCGCCCAGGTCTACGGAATCATCCTCGTGCTGTACTTCGTGGTCGCGTTCCTGGTGACCCGGGTCATGCGGGTGCTGGAGCGCCGCGCCAAGGCCTCGGTCGGCCGGGCGGTGCCCAAGGGCGAGGGCTGGTTCTCCCGCAAGCTGCCCGTCGAGAAGCAGGGACCCGAGGCACTGGCCACCGGAGGCAAGCCGTGAACAACTGGTCGTGGAGCTACATCGGCGACATCATGCCCGACCTCCTCAAGGGGCTGTGGATCACCGTCCAGGCGACGATCTACGGCTCGCTGGTGGCCTTCGCGCTCGGGCTGGTGTGGGCGCTGGCCCTGCGCTCGCCGAGCCGCTGGGTGACCTGGCCGGTCAGCGCCGTCGTCGAATTCGTCCGCAACACCCCGCTGCTGGTGCAGCTGTTCTTCCTGTTCTTCGTGCTGCCGAGCTGGGGTCTGACCTTCGCGCCGCTGACCACGGGCGTGATCGGTCTGGGCCTGCACTACTCGACGTACACCGCGGAGGTCTACCGCGCCGGCATCGACGGCGTGCCGCCCGGCCAATGGGAGGCCGCCACGGCGCTGAGCCTGCCGCGCCGGCGCACCTGGATCGCGGTGATCCTGCCGCAGGCGTTCCGCCGGGTGGTGCCCGCGCTCGGCAACTACGTCATCGCGATGTTCAAGGACACGCCGCTGCTGGCCGGCATCACCGTCGCCGACATGCTCTTCCAGGCGAACAGCATCAGCGCCACCACCTTCGACTACCTGGAGCCGATCACCGTCGTCGGCATCCTCTTCGTCGTCATCTCCTACCCCACCTCCCTGCTTCTGCGAGCCCTGGAGCGTCGTCTTGTCCGCTGACAGCAATCCCCCCAAGGACCTCTCCAAGGAAGCGGCCGCCCCCGCGGGCGAGAGCACCGAGCTGATCCGTTTCGACCACGTCACCAAGCGCTTCGGGGCCAACACCGTCCTGGACGCGCTGGACTTCACCGTCTCCTCGGGCAAGCACGTCACCCTCATCGGCCCGTCCGGATCCGGCAAGACCACGATTCTGCGGCTGCTGATGACGCTGCTGAAGCCGGACGAGGGCACCATCAAGGTCGGCGGCGCGTACCTGACGCACGAGGAGAAGGGCGGCAAGCTCGTACCGGCCGGGGAGAAGCACACCCGGGAGGTCCGCAAGAACATCGGCATGGTGTTCCAGCAGTTCAACCTCTTCCCCAACATGAAGGTGCTGCGCAACATCACCGAGGCGCCGGTGCACGTCCTGGGCATGAGCAAGGACGCCGCCGAGGAGCGGGCCCGCGAGCTGCTGGACCTGGTGGGGCTGACCGAGCACCTCGACAAGTACCCCACCCAGCTCTCCGGCGGCCAGCAGCAGCGGGTCGCCATCGCCCGCGCGCTGGCGATGCGCCCGCAGGTGCTGCTGCTGGACGAGGTGACCTCGGCGCTCGACCCGGAGCTGGTGGCCGGGGTGCTGGACGTGCTGCGGGACATCGCGCACACCACGGACATCACGATGCTGTGCGTCACCCACGAGATGAACTTCGCCCGGGACATCTCCGACGACGTCCTGATGTTCGACGCCGGCCGGGTCATCGAGTCCGGTTCCCCGGAGAAGATCTTCACCGAGCCGGAGCACGAACGCACCCGGGAGTTCCTGAGCGCCGTGCTGTGAACCGCGCGCCACGGGCGCGGTGAGAGAGGTGGGGGGGGGGGGGGGGGGGGGGGGGGGACAGGGCCCCCCCCCCCGGGGGGGGCCGGGAACCTACGGACCCCACCAAAGGCGCA
>NZ_JBVIRA010000008.1:16201-26370 GCF_055576575.1 Streptomyces sp. NPDC033270 | reverse complement strand
GGGTGACGTGTGGAGAGAGAACGGGGGGGGGGGGGGGGGGGGCGCCTCTCTCCCCCCCCCCCCCCCCCCCCCCCCACCTCTCTCCTTCCGGTACGCCCCGCACACCAGGGCGCCGGGCCGGCGGCAGGACCGAGGGCGCCCATGGCGAGAAGGCGATGACGACGTCCTGAGCCGACGCTCGTGGCACCTGACGGAACCGGCCGCGGAATTGGCTGATTCCGGACCCTCCCGGGGGGCCTCACCCGCTTCCGCCCCGGCGCGAGGGGGTGACACCGGAGCGTGCGGCACCCCGGCACCCGGCTTCGTGACCTTGGCATATGCCAGAGTCCCAAGCCGCTGGACAGAAAACCGAGACGCACTGCTTTTCAGTCAAGACCCCCTCCATCGAGGGCCGTTGACCGCTATCGTGATAGCAGCCTCGTTGTCCGGGCGCGGTCGCGCATGTGCCGACCGTGCCGCTCAGCGCGGTCACGACGCAAGCGGTAACAACCTGCTAGGGGGACACCGTGGCGCTGAAGCCCGAGCCGACCGCGCCGTTCCATTCGGTGCAGTACGCCCTTCGCGTGCTCGAAACGATCTCCAGGCACGCCGGTGGCGTGATGGATGCGCAGATCGCCCGGGAGACCGGCCTGCCCCCGGGCCAGCTCGCCCACATGCTGTCGATGCTGCGGCGCGAGGGCTATGCCGAGCAGCTCACCGACGGGGCGTATGTCGTCGGTGAATCGCTCCTGCTCCTGGGGTCGGGCGGCGACCGCGACCGGGCCCTGCGCGACAAGCTGCAGCTGACCCTCGACCAGCTGCGCGACTCGGTCGGCGCGGCGGTCTACATCAGCCGGTACATCGACGGCGAGGTCAAGATCCTCCACTACGCCGACGGACCGCTGGCACCCAAGGTCAACGAGTGGGCCGAGTTCCACCGCACGGCGCACGCCAGCGCGGTCGGCAAGTGCCTGCTCGCGCAGCTCGACCACGACGGGCGCAAGGACCACCTCTCCCGGCACAAGACCGCCCGGCTCACCTCCCGGACGATCACCAACGAGAAGGTCCTCTTCCACAAGCTCGACAGCCAGCCGCCGACGGTCCCCGTCCTGGATCTTCAGGAGTACGCCGTCGGCACGGTCTGCGCGGCCGTACCGATCACGGCCGGCTCGACGGTCGGCTGCCTCGCGCTGTCCATGCCGCTGGAGCACGCCCATCGCCTGCGCCAGGCGGCCGACACCCTCAACCGCAAGGCCGCGCCGGTACTGCTGTCGCTGGCGATCTGAGCGGGCCGGGCGCGGTCCGGCGGACGGTGGTCACGAGCACCCCTTTCGACCAGGTAGTATTTCTTTCGTCAGCGCGCGCCGCTAGCTCAGTTGGTTAGAGCAGCTGACTCTTAATCAGCGGGTCCGGGGTTCGAGTCCCTGGCGGCGCACGTAGGAAGTGGGCGTTTCCGGTTCTCCGGGAACGCCCACTTCGCTGTGTCCGGGGCCTGCCCCACGGGAGAGGCGGGCCGGCCCGTCGTCGGGTCAGGAGAGATCGACGTCCGAGCAGGCATAGAAGGCGTTGCCGGTGTCGGCGATGTTCCAGACGCCCAGGATGAGGTGCCGGCCGGACTTCTGGGTGGGGACGGTGCCCTGGTGCTGGACGGTCTCGCCCGGCCGCGCGCCCCCCATGGGGACCGTCATGAACGGCTCGGGTTCGAGGTCGGCGCGGGTGAGCGGCTTGCTCGGGTCGTAGCCGTCCTTGGTGATGAAGTACTCGAAGTCGGTGGTGGCGTGACGTGCCGTCAGCCGCCAGGTGAAGGTGTAGCCCTGGCCCGGGGAGAGCGTGGTGCCGGGCCACTTGCCGCCGCGCGGGTCGTCCAGCTCGGCGAAGTTCGCATGGCCGCCGGAACAGATCTTGCCGTCGGCGGGGCCGGCCGCCGGGAAGCCCTTGGGGGCCTCGACGCTCTGCGGCTCGTACTGGATCGCGCCGCAGTCCTTGACGGCGCCCTGGGCGCAGAGCGCCTGCCGGCTGGGGGGTGCGTCGCTGTAGCCGTGACTGGCGGCGCTGCCCGTGGAGAGCAGGGAGACGCCGAGGACACCGAGGCCGATCACGGCAGCGCTGATCTTTTTGCGCATGCTTCGCTCCTGAAGAACGTGGGGGAGGTTCCGTGAGCTGAGGAGGGAGGTGGTGCGAGAAGCGCGGTCTAGACCAAACGGCACACTAGACACTGCCATTGGTCATGTCCAGACCAATGACAGCGTCCATCCGCCCGACGGCGGCCGGGTGGGGCAGGCGGGGGCGTCAGGCGGCCGCCGGGAACGGGTCCGTCGCGGGGCGGGCGGCGGCCTGCACCAGCGCCGTGTACGTGCGGCGCAGCGCGATCAGCGACTCCTGGGCCTCGCGGTAGACGGCCGCGTCGGGACCGCCGCGGTGGGCGAGGGTGCGTACGGGGGCGCAGTGCCGGTCCATCGCGCTGAGCCAGGCGCGGTGCTGCGCGGGGAGGTGGCGGCGCAGCAGCTGGCGCCGGCCGTCGCCCACGCGGCGGCCGCCGATGCCCAGCACCGCGTCGGCGGCCTGCAGCACCGGGGGTTCCAGGGCGCCCTGCTCGGCGAGCGCGGCGAGCACGGCCCGCTGCTGCGGCGTCGCGGGCGCGGCCGCCAGTTCCGCCGCCTCGGCGTGGAGCTGGGCGCGCAGGGCGTGCTGGACACGGACCAGGCGGCGCAGCGCCGTGGGGGTGGAGGAGTCGTCGGGCGAGCGGCCGGCGAGGGTCTCGGCGAGCCGGAAGAGCCAGATGCCGTGCGCCTCCAGCCGGGTCGCGGCCAGCATCAGGCGGTCGAGCCGGCTGAGCGGCTGGCCCTCCGGGGCCCAGCGCACGATCGGTACCAGCTGTTCGGTGCGGGCCAGCTGGTCGATGGGGATATGACGACGCGGTTTGCGTTCGGGGGCCCAGTTGTGGAGGGCCAGGGTGGGCAGCGCGACGAACTGGTCGTGGTCGATGCGGTGCGCGATCGCCGCCCACAGGTCGAGGAACGCCTCGTCGGCGACCTGGCGGGCGGCCGGCGCCTGCGGGTCGAGCCCGCACCATCCGCACGAGACCGCGACGACCGCGATCCGCATGGCGGCCGCCTCGGCGTTGCGCAGGGAGAGGCGGGAGACCCGCTGCCGCAGCGCGGACAACTCGTCGTCCCGGCGAGCGCGTTCGACCAGGGCGATCGCGGCCTCCCGGTCGGGCGCGACCGCGGCCGCCCGCGCCATGGCGTCCAGCCGGGTCCAGGTCCCGATCATGGAACGGACCGGCGGCCGCTCGGGCAGGAAGCCGTGTGCGCACGGGTCGTGGGGCGCGGGTGCGGCGGGATCCGCGGCGGCGGGGGGTATGCCGGAGCCGGGCGCGGGTATGGGTGGGCCGGACCGGGAGCCGTCCTCCGGGCCGGGAGCGGTCACCGCCCGCGGCGCGGCCTGTGTCGCCCGCGCGGCCTCGGCCGCCACCTCGTCCATGGTCGTCGTCATCATCGCCGTGCCCCCCATCAGCACTTCCCCGCCAGCAGCCGGGCCAGGTGGGTGTCCATGTCGAGGAAGCGGTCCTCGCGGCCGGGCGGCACGATCGCCGCCGTCTGCTCCAGCCAGGCGGTCAGCTCGCTCGCGCGCACGGACAGCTCGCACACCGAGTCGCCGGTGGACAGCTCCATGTGGACGCGGCGCACATCGCCCGGCCGGCGGAAGGACCACACCCGTACGTCCCCCTCCCCCACTTCGCCGGACAACCCCTCCAGCAGCAGATCGCGGGCGAACCGCCAGGTCGAGACCGTGCGGCCGCGACTGAGGAAGGCGACCTCGACCTCGTACGGGCGATCGCTGCGGTAGCCGAACCGGCCGGCCACCGGAACCGCTTCGTCCGGCCCGAGGAGGAGCTGCATCTCAAGGGTGCGCTTGGCTGTCGACACCATGACGATCAACCTTTCCGACGGAGGGGCGAGTCCCGGGGACCCGGTCCGGGGCGCGCGTCCTGGCAGACGTTGCTGTGGTGGGTGGGGTTGCGGGAGGCGGGGGAGGAGTGACGGACGCCATGGCCGGGCCCCCTTCTCGTTCGTTCCGTCCCCGCGCCCCGGTACGCGCCTCAGCCTCTCAACCGGCAGGAGATATCGCATGTTGACGGGGCAACTGCTGACCTACGCCACGGACTCGCCGAACTCGATCCTCACAGAGCAATTCGGGCGGTCCGGCAGCCGAAGGTCCCAAGATCGCGGGACTTCCGGCCCGTACGGGGAGGGGCCTTTGTGCGGTAGGAGCCCCTCGTGGCACAGGGCACGAGTGGCGGGGGTCACAGAGGCCGAGCGCGTGGGCGACCCGGTTCTGGGTACGGAGCACGTCCCGAGTTCGTGTAAAGTTCTTCAGGTCAGCGCGCGCCGCTAGCTCAGTTGGTTAGAGCAGCTGACTCTTAATCAGCGGGTCCGGGGTTCGAGTCCCTGGCGGCGCACGTAACACTGAGGCCCCTCGCCATGCGAGGGGCCTCAGTCATGTGGCGGGTGCGGACCGGTCAGGCGGCCGGGCCCGCCTCGGCCTCCGCGGCCGCCCCCTCGGCGGCCGGAGCGGTGAACAGACCCGCGACCATCCAGACGAGGAGCGGTGCGAGGGCGCCCGCCACGGCCGTCCAGACGCGCCATCCACCGTCCACCGGCAGGAGCAGTACCCCGGCGGCGGCCACCGAGACGATCATGCCGAGCACGCCGACCGGGATCCGTGCGCGCCCAGTGACCGCCGAATTCCAGCAGGCGGGTACGGCGGGCGGCGTCGAGCGGGAACGGTTCACGCGGCCGGGCGCCGGCGATCCGGGCGGCCTCGGCCCCGGGCACGCGGCCGACCCCTGGACCGTCGCCCGCAGCGCGACCCAGCTCTCGCCGACCCGGCGGCTGCTGCCCGCGCGCTCGACATGGGCCGCGGCGACGACCGGCAGCTCCTTGATCACATGGCCGGCGGCGGCGATCCGGGCGGCCGTGGCGCCGCGTGCCGGGCCGCCGGCGCCCAGGCTGCCGAAGGGCACCGGGGAGGTGGGGACGGCGAGCGCGACGGCGGTGATCCGCGCCCAGGTCCAGCGGGAGCCGTGCGGCGCGGCGGGGGCGGTGGCGCCCGCGCCGGCCCCTGGGGGCGCCTCGCGTCCAGCGCCGGCTCGTAGGCGCGGTGCGGCGTCACCCGGCCCGCCCGCAGGACGTACCCGGTGCGCGCCAGGGCGCATCCGGCGAGCGCGGCGAGGGCGGGTCCAGCCCGGGGGTGCCGATGAGGGCGCCCGCGCCGGCGCCGCCCAGTGCCCCGTAACCGGCGTTGATCGCGTTGTCACGCCATTCGGGCCTTTACCGCCGATCACGCTGGTGCCGACGCCGGAGAGAAAGCCGCCCGCGTACTGTGCCCCTATTTCGACCAGGAAACGCTGCCGTTTACCGGCACGGGCGAAGGTCCGCACGGCACGGAAGGCCTTGGCGGCCTTCTCGAAGACCGGGACGGTCTCGTCGACGGCCTTCTTCGGTGCGTCCCAGCGGGCCTTGAAGGCGTCCGCGGACTCGCCCCGCCCGTGTTCACCGAGGGTATGCGTTCGGCCAATTCGGTGGAGGCGGAGGTCACTTCCCCTGATTCCGTCAGCAGGGCCAAATCCAGTTCAGCTGCGCCGCATCGATATACCTGCCGTCGGCGCCATGCCGCCCCCGATCCGTCAACTTCCCTTTGTATTTCGCCAGTCGGCGACTTTACCCATGCCAGGGAATCCCTTTACCAACCAGACCTCATGGCGACGCCGAGTGGGCGGTATCGGCCACCACTCCAAAATCCGCCAGAAACCGGCCAGTTACGACCGACGGCGGACTCAAGTGATGCGCGCTGCGCCATACACCGTCCCGCATTGCACACTCTTGTCCGTATCCCCCTCGGATCACCTTGCGATCATGCGGTCGGTTCGGGACCCTGACCTGGGAACTCGGCTGAAAGCAGCGGGGTCCCGGCGAGTTGGGGACAGCGGAAACGCCGGTTGGCGCGATGTGGACGCGGGTAGCCCGCCGTTGGCAGGATCGCGGGGAGCTCATCATGCAACCGGAAGACGGCCGTCACCGTCTGACGGTGCGGGCGGCCGACACCAATGAGCCCGAGTCGGTCGAGGGGGACCGAGGACTCGGGCCGTCAGCAATCGGCACGCAGCCCCGCTGCGTGCGGGGGGATGGACTCATGACGTCGCCGCATGACGGCGCCCGGCCGCAGCTTCCGTACGACCCGTCCGCCACGGCGCGCCTGCGCGTGCCGCGCCAGCACTGGCAGCGGCGGGTCCAGCGCAAGCCGCTGCCACGCTACGACTACGAGCACTACAGCCGGCTGGCCGGGCCGCTCACCCAGCCCGATCCGGACCAGCCCTACCAGGTCCGCTACCGCTCGCTGCTCGCCGGCGAGCCGCACCGCATCCGGGCCGCGCTGCTGCTCGGCGCGGCCCCGCTGGTCTCGCTGGGCCTGCTCGCCTGGCTGCTGCAACCCGATCACTGGACTCAACGCGACTACCCCGCGTATGAGTTCCTGCCGGTGCTGGACACCGTCATGCTGGTCTCGATCGCGCTGATCGAGTTCTTCCGGTGCATGAACGTGCTCTCCAACGCGCACGCCACACTCGTCGCCCGCGACCCCGTGCCGGTCATACCCGAGAGCGGCACCCGCGTCGCCTTCCTGACCTCCTTCGTCCCCGGCAAGGAACCGCTGGCGATGGTCACCAAGACGCTGGAGGCGGCGGTCCGGGTGCGCCACCGCGGTCTGCTGCACGTCTGGCTGCTGGACGAGGGCGACGATGCGGACGTCAAGGAGGTCTGCCGGCGCCTGGGAGTGCACCACTTCAGCCGCAAGGGCGTGCCGGAGTGGAACCAGGCCAAGGGCCCGCACCGCGCCAAGACCAAGCACGGCAACTACAACGCCTGGCTGGACGCCCACGGCGACGACTACGACTACTTCGCCTCCGTCGACACCGACCACGTCCCGCTGCCCAACTACCTGGAGCGGATGCTCGGCTTCTTCCGCGACCCGGACGTCGGCTTCGTCATCGGCCCGCAGGTGTACGGCAATTACGACACCTTCGTCACCAAGGCCGCCGAGTCGCAGCAGTTCCTCTTCCACGCGCTGATCCAGCGGGCCGGCAACCGCTACGGCGCGCCGATGTTCGTCGGCACCTCCAACGCCGTGCGCATCAGCGCCCTGAGGCAGATCGGCGGGCTGTACGACTCGATCACCGAGGACATGGCGACGGGTTTCGAGATGCACCGGCACCGGAATCCGGCGACCGGGAAGAAGTGGAAGTCGGTCTACACCCCCGACGTGCTCGCGGTCGGCGAGGGGCCGACGGCCTGGACGGACTTCTTCACCCAGCAGCTGCGCTGGTCGCGCGGGACGTACGAGACGATCCTCAAGCAGTTCTGGAAGGCGCCGTTCACGCTGCCGCCGGGCCGGCTCTTCAACTACCTCATGATGGTGATCTTCTACCCGATGTCGGCGCTGAACTGGATCCTGGCGGCGCTGAGTTGCGCGCTGTTCCTGGGGCTGGGGGCCTCCGGTGTCCAGATCGACCCGGCGGTGTGGATGATGCTCTACGGCAACGCCTCGGCGCTGCAGATCGGGCTGTACGTCTGGAACCGGCGGCACAACGTCTCGCCGCACGAGCCGGAGGGGTCCGGCGGCGTCGCCGGGATGGTGATGTCCGCGCTGTCGGCGCCGATCTACGCGCGGTCGCTGTTCGACGCCGTACTGCGCCGCAAGAGCAAGTTCGTGGTCACGCCCAAGGGCGACTCCTCCAGTCCGGACACGCTCTTCGGCACCTTCCGGGTGCACCTGTTCTTCCTGCTCGTCTTCGGGGGCTCGCTGGGCGCCTCCTTCGTCCTGGGGCACAGCCATCCGGCCATGACCACGTGGGCGTCGCTGGCGATGCTGATCACGGCGGCGCCGATCGTGGCCTGGCGGCTGGGCGTCCGGGGGGCGCGGCGCAAGGCGGCCGCCGGCGCCTCCGGCACCGAGGACGGCCCGAGCCCCGCGGACCCGGCCGCTGACCAGCCCGCCTCCACCGAACAGACCATGCAGATCGCCCTTGGGGGACGTCACACATGAAGTACCGTCCGAGCCGTCGCACCCGCAGAGTGGCGATAGCGACCGCGGTGGTGCTCGCGCTGGCCGGGATGAACGGGCCGGCCCTCTACGGCTTCGCCTCGGAGCAGTACCACCAGTACGAGATCAACAAGCCCGAGTACAAGGCGGCGAACGGCCATTGGGACGTCGTCGACGTCCCCGACAAGTACCGCATCAACACCATCCACGCGGCCCTGCTGCACACCGGGAAGGTGCTGCTGGTCGCCGGCTCCGGCAACAACGCCGCGAACTTCAGGGCCAAGTCCTTCCGTACGGTGCTGTGGGACCCGGAGAACAACACCTTCAAGAACATCCCCACGCCCAAGGACCTCTTCTGCGCCGGGCACACCCAGCTCCCGGACGGCAAGCTGCTGGTCGCCGGGGGGACGCAGCGCTACGAGAAGCTGCAGGGCGATGTGAAGAAGGCCGGCGGCCTCATGATCATCTACAACGAGAACCCGGACGGCCCCAGAACCTTCCCGGCCGGCACGCTCTTCACCGGCAAGCAGAACGGCAAGACCTTCACCTCGAAGGACCCGGTCGTGGTGCCGCGGGCGAAGAAGACCAAGGACCCGGCGACCGGCAAGGTGACCGTCACCCACAGCGAGGCCCGGGTCTACGTCGAGGCGCTCAAGAACGGCCCGGCACACTCCACGGGCGCCCAGGACAACTACCGCATCCACGGTCTGACCGGCGTCGACGCCCACAACTTCTACGGCATCGCACAGAAGCTGTCCTTCGACAAGAAGGACTTCCAGGGCATCAAGGACTCCTTCGAGTTCGACCCCGTGGCCGAGCGCTACGTCCCCGTCGACCCGATGAACGAGGCCCGCTGGTACCCGACGCTGACGACCCTCCAGGACGGCAAGGTCCTGTCCGTCTCCGGACTGGACGAGATCGGGCAGGTCGTCCCCGGCAAGCAGGAGCTCTACGACCCGGCGACGAAGAAGTGGAGCTACCTCCCCCGGCAGCGCTTCTTCCCGACCTACCCCGCGCTCTTCCTCACCGACCGGGGGCGGATCTTCTACACCGGCTCCAACGCCGGCTACGGCCCGGACAACATCGGCCGCACTCCCGGCATCTGGGACCTGAAGTCCAACACCTTCCAGGTCGTGCCCGGGATGAGCGATCCGAAGATCCTGGAGACGTCGATGTCGGTGCTGCTGCCGCCCGCCCAGAACCAGCGGTACATGGTGCTGGGCGGCGGCGGGGTCGGCGAGGACCCCCGGTCG
Source organism: Streptomyces sp. NPDC033270 (assembly GCF_055576575.1). NCBI lineage: Bacteria > Bacillati > Actinomycetota > Actinomycetes > Kitasatosporales > Streptomycetaceae > Streptomyces > Streptomyces sp. NPDC033270. The sequence goes on along the minus strand of NZ_JBVIRA010000008.1, from coordinate 17,038 downwards.
ACGGACAAGACCCGGATCGTGGACCTGCACGCCCCCGCACCGCGCTTCAAGGACGGGCCGCCGCTCTACGCCAAGGCCCGCTACCCGAGCAGCGTGATCATGCCGGACGACTCGGTGCTGACCACGAACGGCTCCGGCGACTACCGCGGCCGCAGCGACTCCAACGTCCTCAAGGCGGAGATCTACGATCCGGCGTCCAACACCGCGCGGCAGGTGGCCGACCCGCTGGTGGGCCGCAACTACCACTCCGGCGCGCTGCTGCTGCCGGACGGCCGGGTGATGACCTTCGGCTCCGACTCGCTGTACGCCGACAAGGACAACACCAAGCCCGGTGTCTTCCAGCAGCAGATCGACCTCTACACGCCGCCCTACCTCTTCCGGAAGTCGCGCCCCGAGCTGACATCCCCGGGCAGTGCCGCCAGGACCGTCGCGCTCGGCGGCACCGCGACGTTCGGCGCCCCGCACGCCGACGCCATCAAGAAGATGCGGCTGATCCGGCCCGGCTCCTTCACCCACGTCACCAACATCGAACAGCGGTCCATCGCGCTGGACTTCACGGTGACGAAGGGCAGGGACGGTGTGACGGTCACGCTGCCCAAGGACCCGTCGCTGGTGCCGCCGGGGTGGTACATGCTCAACGCGGTGGACGGGGCGGGCACACCGTCGAAGGCGGTATGGGTCCACGTTCCCGTGGCGGAGCAGAAGTAGCCGGCCGGGCGGAGGCGGCGTGCCGTGCGGGGTGGGGGCGGTCGCCGGCGGCCGCCCCCACCGTCGCGGGGGGGGGGGGGGGGGGGCTGCGTCAACCACCTCGCCCCCCCCCGCCCACCCCGCCCCACA
>NZ_JBVIRA010000008.1:0-16191 GCF_055576575.1 Streptomyces sp. NPDC033270 | reverse complement strand
TGGGGGGGCTCCGGGTTCCGGGGGGGGGAAGGGGGGGGGCGGGGGGGGGGGGGGGGGTGGGGGGGGGGGGGGGGGCCGCCCCCCGCCCCCCCCCCCCACCGTCGCGGCCGGCCGCGGTCGGCTACCGCGCCCGGCGTCCGGCCCTGGGCCGGCTACTTCGCACCACGGGCCAGCTCCAGGGCGTACTTCGGCCACCAGTCCCCCGCCTTCGGGCCGCCCTTGCAGGTGCCGTCGGACTCTCCGGGGCGCTTGATCCAGAGGTAGGCGGCTATCCGGGGGTCGCCGGTCCTGGTGGTGGGCGGGGTGCCCAGGGCGCGACCGGGTGGGTTGCACCAGTTCTCCCGGTCGTCGCCGCCGGGGGCCGGGCCGTTGCCGTTGCGGCTGGTGTCGATGACGAAGGGCTTGCCGCCGACGAGGGCGGAGAGCCGCTTGCCGTACTTCGTGTTCTCCCGCGTGGTCTGGTAGTTGGAGATGTTCAGTGCGAAGCCGTCGGCACGGTCGATGCCGGCCCGCTTGAGCGGTTCGACCATCGCGCCCGGGTCCTTGATCCAGTGGGGGTTTCCGGCGTCCAGATAGACCTTGGTGTGCGCTAGCGCCTTGAGTTTGCCGACGGCCTCGGTCAGCAGGGCGTAGCGCTCCTCGTGGAACTGCTGCGGGGTGCACTTGTCCGCGATGTGCGGCAGGGCGTCGGGCTCCAGGACGACGGTGGTGGCGCGGTCGCCGATGCCCTTGAGGACGCCGTCCAGCCAGGCGCGGTAGGCGTTGCCGTCGGCGGCGCCGCCCTGGGAGTAGCTGCCGCAGTCGCGGTGCGGGATGTTGTAGAGGACGAGCAGCGCCTCGCGGTCGGCCTTGGCGGCCGCCTGGGTGAAGCCGCGGGCCTCGCCCTGCGGGTCGTCGACGCCGATCCACTCGGCGACCGGCTGCGCGGCGATCCGGTCGACGAGCCGGGCGTCGGCGGCCTTGCCGTCCTTGCCGTACGCGGAGACCTGGCGGGCCGCCTTGCTGTCGGGGTTGACCCAGTACGGGGCGACGGACTTGGGGCGCTGCCCCGGTCTGCCGGGGGCCCGGTCGTCGCCGTCACCGTCCGACGAGGAGCAGCCGGCGAGCAGCAGCGCGGCCAGCGCCCCCACCATCGCCGTGCGCGGCACCGCGCCGCCGCGCGCCGTACGCCACCGGTCGCGGCCCGGGACCGGCGGCCCGCTCCCGGCAGCCCATCGAAGATCGCCGTACATCCACTCCCCCTCGGAGCACTGATCCGGCCGGCGCGAGACCACCGGCCGGATCCATCGTGGCACACGGCCGCCCGCCGGAGCCGGGCTGTGGACAGTCCGTCCACAGGTGGCTACCGCGCTTGACGAATGCCGGTCGTAGGACCTCACGGCTGCCGGTCGCGGGGCGCCGTCACGGCTCAGCCGCGGGTCGCCTCCGGCGCGCGAGAGGCTTACTGACGCCCCGTCAGGCAGGCGGACAGCAGGACCAGGTCCGCGTCATCCGCCCGCTCGGCGCGGACGCCGCCGCCACCACCGCCGCCGATGCCGCCACCGCCGCCGACGCTGAACAACCGGAGTGCGGGGCGGCCGCGCCGGTGGCCCGCACAGGCCTTGTGGGGGTCGAAACGGCGCAGGGCGCTCCGGTGGGGCGAGGGGCGCCCCACCGCGGCGACATCGCCGGTCGTGGCGTGCCGCGCGGCCGCCCCGTCCGGCACGCCGCGCCCCCACAGCCACCCTGCCAGCAGCAGCACCGCCCAGGCCGCACCGGCCAGCAGCCGCCCGGTGCCGCGCCGCCTGTCCTTGTCAGCTCTCATCGGCCTCGCCGCCCTGCCGCTCACGACGCAGTCGCAGCCGCAGCCGCAGCAGCTGCCCCGCGACGACGAGGACGGCGCCGCCGGCCAGCACCAGGCCGACGGCCGAGGTGCTGCTCAGTTCGCCGCGCTGGGTGACCTTGCCGGCCGGGCCGGCAGGCGTCCGGTCGCCGGCGGCCGGCCCCGCGGAGCCGTCCCCGGCGGGCGGTGTGACCTCGCGCCCCGGGGCGGGGGCGGCCGGGGCGACGTGGACCGCTTCGGCGCCGGCGCCGCGTGCGTCCCCGCCGTACGCGGGCGCCGTCGTCACCGCGCAAGCCACGACCGCGGCACAGAGAGCGAATTGCGGTGCGCGCATGGTGAACCTCCGATAACTCCGAAGGTCCGCCCGCGCGAGCCCGGCCGCATCCCGGTGCGGCTCGGGGCTGCGCCGTTCGGGTGGCGCCCGCCGCCGCGCGCCGCACGCCGGGCCCCGCCAGGCCGCGTCAGACCAGGTCGACCAGGTCCGCGATCGAGTCCACGACTCGGGACGGCCGGAACGGGTGCCGGTCGATCTCCTCGGGGCGGGTCAGCCCCGTCAGCACGAGGAAGGTCTCCATCCCCGCCTCCAGGCCGGCCAGCACATCGGTGTCCATCCGGTCGCCGATCATCGCGGAGGTCTCGGAGTGGGCGCCGATGACGTTGAGCCCGTGCCGCATCATCAGCGGGTTGGGCTTGCCGACGAAGTACGGCTCGACGCCCGTCGCCTTGGTGATCAGCGCGGCCACCGACCCGGTCGCGGGCAGCGGCCCCTGGGGCGAGGGGCCGGTCTCGTCGGGGTTCGTCGCGATGAACCGGGCCCCGTCGTTGATCAGCCGGATCGCCTTCGTCAGCGCCTCGAAGGAGTAGGTCCGGGTCTCGCCGAGGACGACGTAGTCGGGGGCGTGGTCGGTCAGGACGTAGCCGATGTCGTGCAGGGCGGTGGTCAGGCCGGCCTCCCCGATGACGTGGGCGGTGCCGCCGGGCCGCTGCTCGTCCAGGAACTGCGCGGTGGCCAGCGCGGACGTCCAGATCGACTCCCAGGGCACGTCCAGCCCGATCCGGCTCAGCCGGGCGTGCAGGTCACGCGGGGTGTAGATGGAGTTGTTGGTCAGCACGAGAAAGGGCTTGCCCGATTCGCGCAGCCGCTTGATGAAGGCGTCCGCCCCGGGGACCGGGACGCCCTCGTGCATCAGGACGCCGTCCATGTCGGTGAGCCATGACTCGATCGGCTTGCGCTCTGCCACTGCCGGACTCCTGCCGTGCGTGATGACCAGGTGCGCCGGCCGCCTCCCGCACGCGTGGCGGGCCACATACCTGTCCCACGTGTCGTACGTACGGCCGACGCCCCCACCCTAAGTCAGCAGCCGTTCTCCCGACCCCGGCGATCGCCGTCCCGAGGGCACGAGCCCCCGCCCGCGAGGGGAGAGCACGAGCCCGGGCCGGGTCTCAGCTGTTCGTGGCCTCCTTCCAGGCGTCCACATACGCGTCCAGGTTCTTGTCGATGTCGTTCCAGTCGGGCTGGAAGACCTCCACGCCGTCCATGAGCGCGGCCAGAGCCTTGGCATGGGGGTCGGTGGGCCTTGTGTCCTTGCGGGCGGCGAAGCCGCCGCCGATGGCGGAGACCTGGCGCTGGACGGGCTCGGAGAGCAGGTAGTCCAGGAACTTCTCGGCGTTGGCGCGGTGCGGGGCGTTCTTGACCAGGCCCGCGGCGTAGGGCAGCGCGAAGGTGGTGGGCCGGCCGCCGGGCTCGGCCGCGGGGAAGAAGATGCCCTGGTTCGGCATCGACTTCAGGTTGGCGAAGTTCATCTGGACGTCGCCGTTGGCGACCAGGAGTTCACCCTTGTCCGTCTTGGGGGCGAGCTGGCCGGTGGAGGAGGACGGGCCGACGTTGTTGGCCTGGAGTCTGCCGAGGAACTTCATGGCCGGGCCCTGGCCGCCGAAGTCGTGCAGGGCCTTGACGAGGACGGCGGTGCCGTCGCCGGCGACTCCGGGCGTGGAGTACTGCAGCTTGTGCTCGAACCTGCCGTCCAGCAGGTCGTGCCAGGTGGCGGGGGCCTTCGCCAGTTCCTTCTTGTTGTAGATGAAGCAGAAGTAGTTGTTGACGATCGAGGTCCACTTGCCGGTCGGGCTCTTGTCGCCGGCGGCCACCTGTTCCGCGCCCTTGGGGCGGTAGACCTGGAGCAGGCCCTTGCCGTCGGCCTGCTGGATGAAGGGCGGGAGGGTGACGACGACGTCCGCCTTGGTGTTGGCGCGTTCGCGGGCCAGGCGCTGGACGGCCGGGCCGGAGCCGGACTCGACGTAGTTGACCTTGATGCCGGTCTTCTTCTCGAAGTCCTCGAAGACCCGGTCGTAGAAGCCGTCGCCCTTCTCGCCCTTGAGGCCGTCGGCGCTGTAGACGGTGATCTCCTTGGCGTTCGGGTCGGCTCCGGAGGTGCCGCCGCAGGCGGTGAGCGCGGCGGCGAGGGCGAGGACGCCGCAGCAGGCGGCGAGCGGCTTGCGGAGGGCGGGGGCAGCGGGCATGGCGTAGCAACTCCTGGTAAGTGCACGGGTGTCGGGCTCAGCGGTAGGTGGCTCGGGTGCGGATACGGGAGACGCCGAGGAGGGCGAGCAGGGTGGTGGCCATCAAGGTCACCGCGAGTGCGGCGCCCGCGAAGAGGGAGCCGCGGTCGGTGGCGGCGAAGATTTGGACGGGCAGGGGCGTCCAGTCGGGGGGATAGAGCATCATCGTGGCGCTCACCTCGCCCATGGACAGGGCGAAGCACAGGCCGGCGGCCGCGGTGAGGGACGGCAGCAGCAGGGGGAGCCTGATGCGCCACAGGACGACGGCGGGGCGGGCGCCGAGGCCGGCGGCGCTCTGCTCGTACGCCGGGTCCAGGCGGGTCAGCGCGGCCGTCACGGACTGGTAGGCGAAGGCGGTGACCAGCACGCAGTGGGCGACGACCACGATCTGGGGCGTGCCGTTGAGCAGGAACGGGGGCCGGGAGAAGGCGACGAGGAGGGAGAGGCCCACCACCACGGAGGGCACGGCGACGGGGAGGAGGAAGAGGCCGTCGAGGAGGCGGCGGGCGCGGCGGCCCACCTTCTCGGCGGCCAGGGCGGCCCAGGTGCCGGCGGTGAGTGCGGCGGCGCTCGCCGCCAGGGCCGTCAGGACGCTGGTGAGCAGGGCGTCGGGCGCGTCGCCCCGGGCGATGTCCTGATAGTGGGTCAGGGTCGCGCCGGAGGGCAGGGCGCCGCTCCAGTTGGTCGCGAGGGACGCGCCGACGATCACCAGGAGGGGCAGGGCGAAGACGGGGACGAAGAGGGCGAGGAAGAGGATGTGGACGGCCCGGCGGGCGGTCCGGCTATGCACCAGCACGGTGGGGGGCACCTCCGGTGTGCGGGCCGGCTCGACCGCCCGTACGGGACATCACGGTCCGGTAGAGGGCGTAGAGCGCGACGGACAGGGCGATGTTGACGACGGCGACGACGCAGGCCCCGGTGTAGTCGCCGTCGAGGATCGCCTTGGTGTACACGAGCATCGAGAGGGTGACGACGTCCTTGGCGCCGGTGAAGAGCACGATGCCGAACTCGTTGAGGCACAGGACGAGCACCAGCGCGCCGCCCGCCGCCAGTGACGGCAGCGCCTCGGGCAGGATCACCGTCCGCACGATCCGCCACGGCCGGGCGCCCAGCGACGCGGCGGCCTCCAGCTGACCGGTCTCCATCTGCGCGAAGGCGGCGAGCAGCGGGCGCATCACGAACGGGGTGAAGTAGGTGACCTCGGCCAGCAGGACGCCCCAGGGGGTGTGGAGGAACGCAAGCGGCCCGTGGGCGGCACCGGTCACGTCCGTCCACAGGCCGTTGGCCACACCGACGCTGCCGTAGAGGAACAGCAGGGCGAGGGTGATCAGGAAGGAGGGGAAGGCCAGGAAGACGTCGATGAAGCGGCCCAGCGCCCGGCCGCCGGGGAGCGGGACGAAGGCGATCACGAGGGAGAGCGCCAGGCCCAGCAGGAGCGCGCCGGCGGTGGCGCCGGCGGCGATCAGCACGGTGGTGGTCAGGGCGTCGCGGAAGGACGCCTCGGCGAAGACCTCCGCGTACGGGGCGGTGGAGGGGCCGGCGCCGTCGGGGGTGAGGGACTGCCACACCACCAGGGCCAGGGGGTAGAGGAAGACCACGCCGAGGGCGGCGACGGGCGGCAGGGCCCACAGGGCGGCCCCGGCCTTCGCCGGGCGGGTGCGCCGCTCCGGCGCCACCGGAGTGCGCGCCGCCGCCGCTGTCCCGTCAACGGCCATGTCACGCACCGTCCTCGCGCCGCGCGGCGGCATCGGTGAGCCCGGCCGGTATCAGCACCGCGTCCTGCGGCGCGAAGTGCAGCGTGACCTCGTCGCCCAGCGCCGGGGTCTCGCGCAGTTCGCGCACGTCGGCCATCAGACGGTGTCCGTCGACGGACACCTGCAGCCGGTGGGTGGCGCCGCGCCACTGCACGTCGGTGATCGCCCCGCGCAGCGTGTTGCCGGTGCCGTCGCCGTCCCCCAGGCCGACCAGATGCGGCCGTACGCACAGGGTCGCGGCGGCGCCCGTGCCCAGCCCCTCCCCCACGGGCACGGCCAGCCTGTGTCCGCCGAAGTCGACGCCGTCGCCGCGCACGGTGACCGGCAGCAGGTTCGCGGTGCCGACGAAGGAGGCGGTGAACTCGCTGCGCGGGCGCCGGTAGAGCTCCTGCGGGGTGCCGCACTCGCGCAGCCGGCCCGCCTCCAGCACCGCGATCCGGTCGGCCAGGGTCAGCGCCTCGACCTGGTCGTGGGTGACGTAGAGGATCGAGACGTCCGGCAACTCCCGGTGCAGCCGGGCGAGTTCGGCGAGCATGCCGGAGCGCAGCTGGGCGTCGAGGGCGGAGAGCGGCTCGTCCAGCAGCAGTACGCTGGGGCGGATGGCCAGGGCCCGGGCGAGGGCGACCCGCTGCTGCTGGCCGCCGGAGAGCTCGCGGGGGTGGCGGCCGGCGTAGCCGGCCATGCCGGTCGTCTCCAGCGCCTCGGCGACCCGGCCGGGGATCTCGGCGCGCGGGGTCCTGTGCGCCCGCAGGCCGAAGGCGACGTTCTCGGCGACCTTCATGTGCGGGAAGAGCGCGTACTGCTGGACGACCATGCCGATGCCGCGCCGGTGCGGCGGCAGCCCGGTCACGTCCCGGCCGCCGATCAGCACCCGCCCGGAGGCCGGCTGGACGAATCCGGCGACCGCCCGCAGTGCGGTGGTCTTGCCGGAGCCGGACGGGCCGAGCAGCGCCATCACCTCACCCGGTTCGACGGTCAGGTCGAAGGAGTCCAGGACGGGGTGCTCGCCGCGCCTGCCGTAGGCGACGGTGACCTGGTCGAAGCGGATGCCCGACGCGGGCCGGGCCGGGGGCGCGCCGGCGGTCGCGGTGGCCCTGGCGGACGCGGCGGCTGGGGCGGTCATCTCACACCACCCCCAGCAGCGCGGGCAGTTCGGCGACCGATCCCAGGACGTGGGTGGCGCCGGCGGACGCCAGCTGCGCCGCGTCGTGGGCGCCGGTGAGCACGCCGGCGACGACCGACGCGCCCGCCCGGCGGCCGGAGAGCATGTCGTACGACGTGTCGCCGGCCACCGCGACCCGCTGGACGGAGTCGGTGGCGTGGGTGCGCAGCAGCGCGGTGAGGACCAGGTCGGGGTAGGGGCGGCCGCGGCCGCCGGCGTCGGCCGGGCAGAGGGTGAGCGGGACCAGGTCCTGCCAGCCGAGCGCGCCGAGTATGGCGTCCTGGGTGACGCGGGCGAAGCCGGTGGAGAGCACGACGGTGCGCCCGGCCGTCTGCAGCGCCTCGATCGCCTCGCGGGCGCCGGGGACGGGAGCGATCCGTCCGCCGTCGACCAGCTCGCCGTAGGCCGTCTCGAAGGCGGCGTTGGCGCGCCGGGCGGCGGCCTCGTCGCCGAAGAGGTGGCGGAAGACGGAGATCTTGGACTCGCCCATGGTGGCGCGTACGTAGGCGAGCTTCTCGGCGTGGTCGGGGCTGCCGGGTTCGACGCCCAGGTGCCGGGCGGCGGCGTCGAAGGCCTGCTCGACCAGTCCGCCGTCGGCGACGGTGGTGCCGGCCATGTCGAGGACGACCAGCTCGATGCCGTGGTCGGGGGTGTGTTGCGGCAACTCGCTCACCATCCCAGTTCGTTCGCGGTGGTCTCGGCGATGGCCGGGGAGCAGGTCATCCCGCGCCCGCCCGGCCCGGTGACCAGCCAGACGCCGTCGCGGGCCTGCTGGCGGTGGACGACCCGGGTGGTGTCGGTGCACTGGGCGTAGACCCCGGCCCAGCGGCGGCGGATCCGGGGCAGCGGGCGGCCCAGCAGCGCTTCGACGACACCGGTCAGATGCTCGTAGGGCTCCTCGACGGTGTCGAAGGCGAACGGCGTCCGGTACTCGTGGGTGTCGCCGATGGTCAGGCCGCCGTCGGCGCGCTGCACCATCAGCAGTTGCATCCTGTGCTCGGCGGCGGTCGGCTCCTGGGCCTGGCCGGCGTTGAGCGCGTCCAGGGCCTCGCTCTTGTACGCCGGGTAGTAGCGGAAGCTGTCGGCGTCGGCGACGGAGGTGGTCAGCGCCTCGCCGAGCGGGTCGGTCTGCATCATCTGCAGCCGCACCCGGCGCACCGGCAGGTCGGGGGCCAGCTCGCGGACCAGTCCGCCGAGCCAGGCGCCGGTGCACAGGACGACCGCGTCGCCGTGGTGGGTCTCGCCGTGGTCGTCGCGTACGGCGCGCTCGCCGACCACCGCCCGGACCTCCCGGCCGCCGAGGTAGGTGTACCGCCCGGACCGCAGCAGCTCGTCCTTCAGGGCGCGTGGGGCGACCCGTGGCTCCACGGCGGCGTCCCGCTCGCACCACAGGGCGCCGGTGAAGTCGCCGCGCAGGGCGGGGTTGAGGGCGCGGGCCTGGTCGGCGTCGAGCAGCCGGTAGCCGCGGTCGGCGGCGTCGGGGCGGCGGGCGGCGGCCTCGGCGACCGCCCGCTCGGCGTCGTTCCTGACCACGGTCAGCGAGCCGATGGCGCGGAAGCCGAGTGCGGGGACGCGGGCGCCGATGCCCTCCCACAGTTCGCGGGCGCGCAGGGCGCACTCCAGCTCCGCGCCGCCGGCCCGGCCGCTGACCCAGATCTGTCCGAAGTTACGGACCGAGGCGCCGCGGGCCTCGGCCTCCCGTTCGAGGTGCAGGACCTCGTGGCCCCGCTCGATGGCATGCCAGGCGTGCAGGGTGCCCAGCACGCCGGCGCCGACAACTATGACTCGCATGCCCCAGACGGTCGTGGCGGCGGGTGGCCCGTCAGGGGTGGTTCGGCGACGCGGGGGTGAACGGGGCCCCAAAGTTGGCCTAGACCCGTTATCTGTTCGTGATATTCAGGGGTGCGGTGTGCCTGCACAGTGGCCCCTCGCCTCAGCCCTGCGCCGGTGTGCCCAGGTGGGTGGTGAAGGAGAACCGGTCGCCCCGGTAGAGGGAGCGCACCCGCTCCAGCGGGCGGCCTCGGGTGTCCCGGGACAGCCGGTGGATCAGCAGCATGGGCAGCGCGCCCGGTGTGCCGATCAGCAGCGCCTCGCGCGGGGTGGCGAGTACGGTCTCCAGCCGCTCGTCCGCGTCGCCGAAGCCGATGCCCAACCGCTGGTGGAGGTAGGCGTAGAAGGACGAGTCCGGCGCGAAGTCGGTGGCCAGGTCCGGGACCCGCTCGACCGCGACGTAGGTGCTCTCCAGCCCGACCCGCTCGTCGTCGGCGAGCAGCACCCGCTCCATGTGCCATACGGCGTCCCCGGCCGTCAGGCCCAGATCGGCGGCGAGCGCGGGCGGGCAGCCGAAGCGGTCCAGGCCGACGAGGTGCCGGCCGGGCCTGCGGCCCTGGCCGCGTACGCCTTCGGTGTAGCTGGCGAGCGAGAGCGGCTGCGCAAGCTTGGGCCCGGCGACGACCGTGCCGCGCCCCAGCCGCCGCAGCCGCCCCTCCAGGACCAGCTCGCGCAGGGCCTGGCGCAGCGTCTCGCGGGAGACCTCCAGGCGCGTTGCCAGCTCGCGCTCGGTGGGCAGCACCTCCCCCTCGCCCAACTCCTCCAGCAGCGCGGCGATTTCGACCTTGGCCGCGTAGTACTTGGGGATGCGCCCGTGCTCGGGGACGCCGGACCGGACGGGTGCGCCAGGATCCTGGCCGTAGGGGAACTCCACGGCGCGATCCTCGCACCCGTGGGCGCGGCGGCCGGGGATCGGGGGGCGTCCGGATATCGGGGCGGGCAGCACCGGCTCACCCGGGGCGGGGCGGCGTCACCCGAAGAGGGGGGCGAGCACCAGCTCGGCCGCCCCGTCGGCGACCGCCCGTCCGGGGGCGAGCGCGACCGACACCGCGGCCCCGGCCCCGGCGCTGCCGCGGGTGCGAGCCTGTGCGGCCAGCGCCCGGGACACTCCGCTCAGGAACGGCTCGGGGGCGCCCAGTACCGTGCGTCCGCCGAGCAGCACCCGGTCGATGTCCAGCAGCTCGACGAGGTTGGCGGCGCCGACGCCCAACGCCTCGGCCGCGGCCGGCAGATCGCCGCCGGCCACCGCCGCCAGGCACAGCGCCTCGATGCAGCCGCGCCGGCCGCAGCCGCAGCGCGGACCGTCCAACTGGACGATCTGGTGGCCGAATTCACCGGCGCCGGTGCGCGGGCCGCGGTAGAGGCCGCCGTCCAGCACGAGCCCGGCGCCGAGGCCGGTGCCCAGGTGCAGATAGCCGAAGGAGCCGGCGCCGGCGGGCAGGGCCCGGGCCAGGCCGAGCGCCGCGGCGTTGGTGTCCTTGTCGAGCGCGACGGGCAGGCCGAGCCGGGCGGCGAAGGCGTCCCGCAGGGGGAAGCCGTCCCACTGGGGGGCGCCGGTGACGCGGTGCAGCACTCCGGTGGCGTGGTCCAGCGGCCCGGGGCAGGCCACCCCCGCCCCCAGCACCAGCGGCCCGCCGGCCTGCGAGAGCAGCTCCGCGACCTCGCGTTCGGCCGTGGTGAGCACCTGCTCCGCGCCCGCTTCGAACGCCAGCGGGGCCCGGCGCACCGCGACCGCGCGGCCGGCGAGGTCGGCGAGCACGGCGGTGAGCTCGTCGCGGTCCAGGTGCAGGCCTATCGCGTGCCGGGCGCCGGGGACCAGGCGCAGGACCGTGGCGGGCTTGCCGCCCGTGGAGGCGCGGCGGCCCGCCTCGGCGGCCAGGCCCTCGGCCCGCAGCCGCGCGGTGATCTTGCTGACGGCCTGCGGGGTGAGCCCCGTCTGCGCGGCGAGCTCCAGCCGGCTGACGCCCTCCTCGCCGGCCGCGCGCAGCAGCCCCAGCACCAGCGCGGTGTTGTGACCGCGCAGCGCGGGGAGGTTGGCGCCCGGACTGCCGGCGAAGCCGCCCTGACGGGAGGCGCGGGAGGGGATGTCATCGCTGCTCACTCGCCCATTGTCGGCAGTGGCTTGCACTTTGGCAACAGCGTTGCTTAAGTAGGGGTATGAGTGAGACGAGCGAGGAGAGTGCGATGAGCCGCCCCACCGGTACCCCCGCCCCCGGCGACCCGCTGCGCGTCGGCCTCCTCGGCTACGGCCTGGCGGGCTCGGTCTTCCACGCCCCGCTGATCGCCGCCACCGACGACCTGCTGCTCGACACCGTCTCCACCTCCGATCCCCAGCGGCAGGCGCAGGCCCGCGCCGAGCATCCGCAGGTGCGTACGGTCAGCACCCCCGAGGCGGTGCTCGACCGTGCCGCGGACCTGGATCTGATCGTGCTCGCGACGCCGAACAAGACCCATGTGCCGCTCGCCACCGCCGCGCTGGAGGCCGGTGTGCCGGTGGTCGTCGACAAGCCGCTGGCCGCGACCGCCGCCGAGGCCGAGAAGCTCGCCGCGCTCGCCGAGGAGCGCGGGCTGCTGCTGTCGGTCTTCCACAACCGCCGCTGGGACAACGACTTCCGCACCGTCCGCAAGCTGATCGAGGACGGCGCGCTCGGCGACATCACGCGCTTCGAGTCCCGCTTCGAGCGCTGGCGGCCGCAGCCCAAGGGCGGCTGGCGCGAGTCCGGCGACCCGGCGGAGATCGGCGGGCTGCTCTACGACCTCGGCAGCCACCTCGCCGACCAGGCGCTGACCCTCTTCGGCCCGGTCGTCTCCGTCTACGCCGAGTCCGACATCCGCCGCCCGGGCGCGGAGGCCGACGACGACACCTTCATCGCCCTCACCCACGCAAACGGCGTCCGCTCCCATCTGTGGATGAGCGCCACCACCCCGCTGCTGGGCCCCCGCTTCCGGGTGCTCGGCAGCAAGGCCGGCTACACCAAGCACGGTCTGGACCCCCAGGAGGCCGCGCTGCGCGAGGGCCTGCGGCCCGGCGACGAGGGCGTGGAGTGGGGCGTGGAGCCGAAGTCCGGCTGGGGCCGGCTCGGCGCCGGGGCCTCCCCGCGGTCCGGCGGCGGCGAGCCCGTACCGACGCTGCCCGGCGACTACCCCGCGTACTACACCGCGATCGCCCGGGCCCTGCGCGAGGGCGGCGCGCCGCCGGTGAGCGCCGCCGAGGCCGCCGCCGCGCTGCGCGTCCTGGAGGCCGCGAAGCTCTCCGCGGCCGAGGGCCGTACGGTCCCGATCGAGGTGGGCGTGTGACCAAGGCGCCGAAGACGGACGACGTCCGCGCCCTCGAAGAGCACGAACGGCGCCTGGTCTTCGACAGGTTCGGCAACGACGACGCCTGGGACCTGGGCGCGCAGCTGGTGGCGCTGGCGCGGGAGCGCGGCGCCGCGGTGACGATCGGCATCCGGCGCGGCGCCCAGCGGCTGTTCCACTGCGCCCTGCCGGGCACCTCCGCCGACAACGACGCCTGGATCGCCCGCAAGTCCGCCGTCGTCGAGCGCTACGGCGAGTCCTCGTTCCTGGTCGGCGCCCGCTTCCGCGCCAAGGGCCGCACGTTCGAGGACTCCTCCCGGCTGGACCCGGACCGCTTCGCCGCACACGGCGGGGCGTTCCCGGTCCGTGTGCGCGGCACGGGGGTGGTGGGTGTGGTCGCGGTGTCGGGGCTTCCGCAGGCGGAGGATCACGCGCTGGTGGTCGAGGCGGTGCGTCGCTACTTGGCGTAGGTTGCCATGTTGCGGCTCCGGTGGCCGGTATCGGTAGCTGCAGCGAACGCCAACGACCGACGGCTATGCTCGCCGCATGGCTGACTTCCTGCAGGTCTCCACAGCAACGGAGACACGCGAGCAAGCAGTAGAGCTGGCCCGTTCCGCAGTGACAGGTCGTCTCGCAGCCGGCGCCCAGATCGTTGGCCCCGTGGTCTCCGCCTTCTGGCACGAGGGCGAGTTCGGGACGGGCGAGGAGTGGCAACTCCTGTTCAAAAGCCGGGCCGACGGATACGCCGCGCTGGAGGCGCACCTCCTGAAACATCACCCGTGGAAGAACCCCGAAGTCTCGGCCGTTCCCCTCGTGACCGGGTCGGATGCCTACCTCCGCTGGATCGCCACTACCGCCGGGCCGGTCTCCGACGAGTAGGCGTCATGTGCGGGCATGCCCAGTCTGGTTGCATAGTGTCGTCGACCTCGGTAAGGGCAGATGTCGATTTCGACGTCACAGGCCTCTGTCAAGTTGCGTAAGACACCGGATCACGAGTGTGGCAACAGCGAGCATCTGCGCAGGTCGGTGCGGTGTGCTCCGAACCCCCCGAGAGCGCCCTACAGCATGGGCGCTGAGGCATGGCGGCAAGGCTCCTCAAGGGATCAACAAGTACGGCCCTACCCCGTACTCTGACAGTGACGAGCTGTACAGAGAGGGGCAAGGCCGTGTCTTCAGATGCTACCCCGGACCCGTTTGCCGAGCCGGTTGCCTTCGGCCAGCGAATGCAGATTCTGCGTACCCGTCGCGGCCTGAGCCGTGGTGTGCTGGCCGGCCTGCTGGGGAAGTCGCCAAGCTGGGTCAAGCAAGTCGAGGGCGGGCGCCTCCAAATGCCCAAGCTGCCCATGGTGTTGCGTATTGCGGAAGCTCTCAGGGTCCGAGACCTTTCGGACCTCACCGGGGATCAGTCAATGGCAATCCACATGTTCACGGGTCCCGGACATGCGCGACTTCCCCATGTTCAGAATGCCATCAACGCGTTTCCGTTGACCACTCGGCGGGAGGCTCCGTCACCAGTGCACCTCCGGGAACGGCTTATCCGCGCGTGGAGTGCTAGGCACTCGGCCCCTAATCATCGGGACGTCATCGGGGCTCTCCTCCCGGACCTCATCCGCGATGCACAGATTGCCGTGCTGCAGGCCAATTCGGCGAGCGAGCGGCGTGTAGCGCAGGGGACCTTGGCCGAGGTGTACAGCCTGAGTCAGTTCTTCATTGCCTACCAGCCGGATTCGTCGCTGCTCTGGCGCGTGGTCGAGCGGGGCATGGTCTCCGCGCAGGAGTCAGAAGACCCGCACGCCATTGGCGTATCGGCATGGTTGGCCACTCAAGCTCATCGCGATAGCGGTCACGCGCATTTCGACGCTGCCGACGCGGTGAATCTGGAGACCATCCGCTATCTCGAATCGTTCTTGCCGGACGGGAGCAACGACGTTCTAGCTATCGCGGGTGCACTGCAATTCGAGGCCGGATACACCGCAGCACGACGGGGCGATACGGGAACGGCGTGGCGTTACTGGGACACGGCGCGAGCCATGGCCGAACGGCTACCCGCCGACTATTACCACCCCGTGACTTCCTTCTCTCGTGCCGTGATGGGTGCGCATGCTGTCACTATCGCGGTTGAGTTGCACGCAGGTGCGGAAAGCGTTCGGCAGGCGGCAGCGGCGGACACTTCAACGATTCCATCTCGGCCCCGGCGCGCTCGACACCGCATCGAGGAAGCACGCGGATATCAGCTCGATGGTCAGACAGAGGCAGCGCTAGCCGCACTCGACAAGGCGTATGAGGCTGCGCCGGAAACCATCCGCTACAACGGCTACGCCCGACGCATCGTCTTGGAGGAGACAGACTCGAAGAGCCCGGCACAGCGGCGCCGGGCGAGTGAACTCGCCGTCAAAATCGGCGTATTGGCGGCATGAAGGTAGGGGCACAAACTGTGCCCCTACTCCCTTCTCAGGGGTCCTACGGTCAGTCAGTCATCACGTGACTACCAAAGACCCCCGCGACCGTGGCGACGGTCCGGGGGCGTGGCCAACCTGAGAAAGCAGGCCGACATGCCGCACTGTATCGCCCGCATCTTCGAGCCGCTATTGCAGCTGTTACTGCCTGCGCGAGGCTGTCACCGGTCGGTCAGCGCACCGGCCGCCGCGCGGTGCGCGGACGCGCCGACGCTCGCACTTCCCCGCATCTCCGGCCGGCAGCATGGGCTGCTGCGTGGTGAGGACGTGCACCTGATCCGCCCATACGTCCTGACACCCGATGAACGGCGGGAGCGGCGGGCGCAGCCTCAGCGGAGCCAGGTTCTGTGGCTGGCCGCGCACGGCATCGACACCGGACCTCGCTGGATTCGCGGTGTAGAGGTGACGACCTGATGCCCCGCAACTGCCGCCCCGTGCACCTGGGGGACCCGTTTCCGTTGGCGGAGCCTGAACCGGTTGCCGGGTGCGATGTGTGCACGGCCTTGGCAGGACAGCGCGAGGGAGCGCGGGCCATCGGGGACCTGACGAAGGTGATCGACGCCGACATCGAGATGCGCAACCACCCGCACCCGAAGCGGGGGGCACGGTGATGAACGCGGGTACCTGGTCCCGGCTGTGCTGGTGGGTCGAGGAAGCGTGGAACCGGCACATCAGATACCGGAAGCTGTACCGGCAGCTCGATCAGATGCGGGCGGACCTCAAGGCCCGTACCGCGTGGATGGATGAGCTGACCGAGGAGGAGACGGCGGCGATGCTGCGCGGTCTCGCCGAGTGCATCGACGCCATGGAGTCGGCAGGCGGAGATGCCCCGGAGCGTCCGGAGTGGCTGGTATGAGGGCGCGTTACCGGTTCGCCGAGTGGACGCTGGCGGCCCATTCGGAAGTGCGGTTCGTCGGTGAGTGCCTGGACTGCGGGGAACGCTGCGTCGATACCGAGTCCGCCGATGATGCGCAGGGGTGGTGCCTCCAGCACGCCGGGCTCACCGGGGACAGGCGCTTTGAGATGAAGGGATTCCAGCTCTTCACCGCCTACATGACCAACGCGGCGGCAGACGGCGCACCTCCCGCGACGTAGGTCAGGCGGGGCTGCCATGGTCCTTAACAACGTGATGAGAGGAGGGGAACGTCCATGTGCCCCTTTGAAGGTTGTGGAGGCAGGCTGGTCCACGACGGCAAGTCCGCCACGTGCGACACGTGCCACAACACGTTTGACACCTGACATCGCACCGGGCTGGGGGGGGGGGGGGGGGGGGGGGGGGGGGGGGGGGGGGGGGGGGGGGGGGGGGGGGGAGGA
>NZ_JBVIRA010000007.1:125865-268833 GCF_055576575.1 Streptomyces sp. NPDC033270 | reverse complement strand
TCCTCGTAGTGGGTCTACGTGGACGATCCCGACAACGCAGCGAGCGTGCGTGCCAGGCGTCGCAGGCCAGGCGGGACTTTGCGGACACGACCTAGGCCCAACGGGCCGGTGCGGCCGCGCCGTGAGGTTGTCCACAGGCCGCGCCGGCCGATGCGCGCGGGGGGTAGCGTCGTGGCGACGACAGCGACGAGGTCGTGGCGACGACGGGGGACAAACGGGGGTGGGGGCGGTGATGCGCGCCGGAATCGTGCTGGTGACGGGCTGGCTGGCGGTGCTGCTGTGCGCCGGCGCCGTGCAGGCGGCGCCGGCCGGACCCGACCAGCCCACGCAGACCGCGTACCTCGCCGAACAGCTGCGGAAGAGCCCGGTCTACATCAGCGACCAGATCCCGCTCGCCGTCCCTCGCTCGTCCGCGCCCGAGTTCGCCCGCGAGGCCCGGCGGCTGGGCGTGCCCACGTACGTGATCGTGCTGCCGAGCTCCGCCTACGGCGCGAAGGCCGACGCCCTGCTCGCCGGTGTCCATGACCGGCTGGGGCGCAAGGGCCTGTATGTCGCCCTGACCGACTCCGGTCTGGACGCGGTGCAGACCTACGGTGTGAGCCTGCCGGGTGTCCAGGACGCGGACACCGCGACGCTGTACGAGCTGCCGTACGACGCCACCCCCCGCGAGGTCTTCCGGCACTTCGTCGAGGTGGCCACCTCCGGGCAGGCGCCTCAGCGCGCCGAGAAGGCGCGCGCCAAGTACGGGGACGGGTCGGACGAACCGCCCGCCCTGCACATCAGCCGCACCGACCGCGAGAACCAGAGCTTTGTGACCGGTGCCGCGGTCACCGGCATCCCGCTGACGGCTCTGCTGATCACGTGGTACGCGCTGCGCCGGCGGCGGGTGCGCCGCGCGGCGGCCGGGGGTGCACCGGCGGGGCGCGGCGGGACGAAGGCGGGCGGCGGGGCGAAGCCCGGCGGCGCGAAGGCGCGCCCGGGGAAGAAGGGTGGCGCCGGGAAGCAAGGGAGCCCCGGCAAGGGGTCGGCCGGCGGCCCCGGGCCGGTTCCGCGGGCGCGGTTGCTGTCCCTGCTGGCGGGGGCCGTGGTGCTGGCCGGCCTGATCGCCTTCACCGCGTCGCAGGTCTTCGACGGCACCACCAGCGGCGACGGCTCCCGCCCGACGGCCGCCGACCTGCGCGCGCGTCTCGACCGGGTCGCCGACGGGCTGCGCCGCGACCCGCTCTACCTCGACCCGGAGAGCACGCCCGCGCTGGACACCGCCGAACGCGACCGCCTCCGCAAGCGGCTGCGCGCGCTGGACCTTCCGGTGGTGATCGCCTCCGTGCCCAGCAGCACCGACGACGAGTCCGGTGGCGACAAGGAGCTGCTGGCCAAGTCGCTGCACGACCGGCTGCGCCGCGACCTGCTCATCGTGCTCGCCGAGCCGGTGTCCGGCGGCATCGAGGTCGTCAACTACGGCACCCGCGTGAACGACATGTACCTCCTCGACCGCCCGCGCGACCTGTCGTACCCCGAATCCACCGACCCCGAGCTCGGCCGCCGCCTGGACCGGCTGCTGACGTACCTCGCCAAGTCCCCCAAGGACAGCACGGGCAACGCCCCCTACGTCCCGCCGCCGGCCGCCGACCCCGCCGAGGAGCAGGCGCTGCCCGGCCTGTTCGCCGGGGACTTCGCACCCGGTCTGCTCGTCGGCGCCTTCGCCGCCGGCCTGCTCCTCGCACTGGTGGCCGCGGGGTGCGGCATCGCCCGCGCGACCACCCGCCGGGTGCGGGCGACGGACGGCGACCAGGGCCCGGCCCAGGCACCGCACCAGCCGTCGCTGTCGTGGCTGCGGCGCACCGCCCGGCAGGAACTCGACGCCCTCACCGCCGCCCTGGAGCCGGCCGCCGCCCTGCCCGAGGACGACCGGCGCCGGGCGTGGGAGTGCCTGGACGCCGCCGCCCTGCTGATCGACGGCGACAGCGACAGCCGGATCGACGCCGACGCCACCCCCACCGCGCTCGCCTGCGCCGTCGTGCTGGCCCGCGCCGGCCGCACCGCCATCGAGGAACCGTCCGCCGCACAGCACGCCTGCCATCGCAACCCGCTGCACGGCGCGGCCCGCAAGGGCGCACAGATACGGCCGGACGGCGGCGGCCGGGCCCGGTCGCTACCGGTGTGCGAGGCGTGCCGGGCGACGCCCGGCCCGGTGCTGCGGCTGCGCTCCTCGGGCAGCGCCGGGCGCGGATCGTCCGCCCCGTACCCCACCCTCCCCGGACCGCTGGCCGCGCTCGGCGACGGCGCCGGAATCGATCAACTCACCCGCGATGTACGGGAGTACTTCGGTGTGCACTGACCCCACCCACCGCCTCGGCCCCCGGCGCGCCGCGGCCCGCCGGCTGCGGACCGTCCTCGGCCTCGGCGCCTCGTCCGTGGCGCTGCTGTTCGCCGCGGCGGCGCCCGGTGCGGCCGCCGACGGGAGTCCGGGCGGAAAGAGCCCGGGGCAGAAGATCGCCGATGCGCTGCGCCGCTCGCCGGTCCATGTCGATCCGTCCCTCTCCACGGCCGTCGACGCCGACCAGCAGCGCAAGCTGGTCGACCAGATCGAGCGGACCGGCCTGCCGATCCGGGTCGCGCTGGTGCCGCTGGTCGAGGGCGACAGCTGGGGCGGCAAGCCGGACCGGCTCGCCGAGGTGGTCCACGACCGGATGGGCGGCGGCCCGTCGATCCTGATCACGCTCGGGGACCTCCCCGGCGACATCTCCGCCCGCGAATGGCCCGAGGGCGCCCATCAGGCATCGCACGCCGCCGACGCGGTCTTCTTCCAGGACGACATGAAGGGCGCGGGGCCGGCCCAGCGCATCGCCCGCGCGATCAGCATCATCAAGGCCGGCAACGGCGACGCGGTGTACGAGAAGGCCACCGCCCAGAGCCTGGGCACCCCGGCGCCCACACCGCACAAGACGGCCGGCGCGGACAAGGCGACGGCCCCGTCGGCCGCGCACGGGTCCCCGCTCCTACGGACCCTGTCCCTCGTCGTCGGGCCGGTGCTGCTACTGGCCGCGGCGGGGCTGCTGCTGCGGCGGCGGGCCCGACTGCGCGACCTCTCGACGCCGTTCGCGATGCCGCGTTCGGTCTTCGCCGCCGCGCGGAAGGCCGACGAGGCCGGGCTGCGCGACCGCGCGACGGAGGAAGTCGTCCGGCTGGGCGAGGAGGCGCGGGCCGCGCAGGGCGAACCGGCGGCCCTCGAACGGGCCCTGGACGCCTATGCCGCGGCCGGCACGGTCCTGGACCGGGCGCGCGGAACCGTCGATCTGGCGGGGGTGTTCGCCCTGATCGCCGAGGGCCGCGCGGCGCTTACCAAGGCCCCCGTCACGCTGCCCCTGTGCTTCTTCCACCCGCTGCACGGACCCGCCGTCCGCCGCATACCCTGGCGGCCCCTGGGCCGCCGTGAGCAACTGCGGGTGGCCGCCTGCGAGACCTGCCTGCGCGCCGTACGCACCCGACGCGCCCCGGAGGTGCTCACCGACCGGCGGGACGGCCGGCCCGTCCCGTACTTCGAGGTCCCCACCGAGGACAGCCTCTGGGCCGCCACCGGCTACGGCTCCCTGCTCAGCGGCGCGGACGACTCGCTCGCCGGCCGCGTCCAGCGCGGCGACTTCACCCGCACGCTGGACTGAGGGATTCACCCGGACGCTGGGCCAAGGGAGCTTGAGCCGCACGCTGCCCTCACGGCCAAGGCTCCGGCCGCGGCGGCCGAGTCGGCTCGGGCGCTCAGGCGGCCGAACCACTCGGTCGGCAGAAGCGTTCGGGCGGGCGGCGGAAGCGTTCAGGTGGCGGAGACAACCTCAGCCGACGTGTCGTCATATCGCCGGGCCGCGGCTGCCGAAGAGCCCGCGGCACGCCCGGCATCCGCCGCGCGCCGGCCCCGCCCCGCCCCGACCTGTCCCGCCCCGCTCCGCACCTCTCAGCTCGGCATCGTCGCCGTATGGAGGAACGGTTCGATGGCGTCGCACCAGGCGTCGGGCTGTTCCCAGGGGAGCAGATGGCCCGCCTCGGGGATTTCGGCGTAGGCGCCCCTGGGCAGGACACGGACCATCTCCTGGGCTTCGGCGCGGCCCAGTTCGGCATCGAGGCCGCGGATGACCAGGGCCGGGCACGGCACCTGGGCGAGCTCGTCCCAATGGGCGTCATGGACCCAGGTCTCACGAGCGGTGAGCATCTGCCGGCGGGAGAAGACCGGTCGCCACCCGTCGGCGCGCTCGGCCATCACCTCGGCGAAGAACTCACCACGGGCCGGCCGCGGCCGCTCCAGGGTCGGGTCGTCCTCGCCGAACCACTTGCGGACGTCCGCAAGCGTGGCGAACGGCACCGGCCAGGAACGGAACCACTCGGTCCACTCGCGCTGCGAGGCCGCCCCCAGCGCGGACGCCCGCATATCGCAGATGACCAGCGCACTGACCAGATCCGGGCGCCGGGCCGCTAACTGCCACGCCGTCAGGGCCCCCATGGCATGCCCGACC
This sequence comes from Streptomyces sp. NPDC033270, assembly GCF_055576575.1. Taxonomy (NCBI): domain Bacteria; kingdom Bacillati; phylum Actinomycetota; class Actinomycetes; order Kitasatosporales; family Streptomycetaceae; genus Streptomyces; species Streptomyces sp. NPDC033270. The sequence continues at coordinate 264,328 of NZ_JBVIRA010000007.1, read as the reverse complement.
AGGGCGACCGGAGCGAGGCCCAGCTGCTCGACGGCCGCGATGGCGTCCTCGACATACGCCGCACGGTCGTACGGCCCGTCGGCGGGCTTCTCGCTGCGGCCGTGCCCACGCTGGTCCAGGGCGACCGGGCGGTGACGGGCGCTCAGCCGCCGGGCGGTGTCCGCCCAATGCGCGGCGCGCCCCATCAGGCCATGGAGCAGCAGCACGCCCGGACGGTGCTCGCCGCCTTCCAGCCCGCCACCGGTCTTGGGCGGGTCGGTGAATTCCCAGGCGGCGAGTCGTACGCCGCCGGTCCCCGTCACATCGATGCGCCGCACCATGTGCCCTGGCACCCCCAGTCGTCCCTTGGCCAGCTCCACACTATCGAACCCCTATTCGAACGCACCGCTCCCGCGCAGAACACCCCTCGTTCGAGTGACCTCGCTCAAGGATTGGCCGCGCTCACCACGGGGAGACATCTGCCGGGAGGCGGGCCCTACCGGGAAGGGGGCCCGTGGGGGAAGACCCTGAGAGCTCGGGGCTCCGGGTCTTGGGTGGGGGACATGGGGAGGCAGGGCCCCGGCTGCTCGCAGCGCCGGGGCCCTGACCGTCGCCCGATTCAGTGGATGCATCCGAGCCCCCTCCCTGGCAAGGACAGGCCGACGCATGGCCATGCGTCAGCGTGACACGAGAGCGGCCGTATCGCACGGATTCGCACAAGTCCGTTCAACGCGCAAGGACTTACCGAGCCCGCTCAGCGGCGCGTCGGCGCAGCTCAGCGGGCTCGTGAGGGGCACTCGGAGAGAGTGCGAAAAGAAAGAAAACGCTCGCGGCAAGCCGCGGTCAGCACACGGCTTCAGCGCTTGGCGACGAAGACGTGCGAGGCGATCTCGGAGTCCAGCTCGGCCGCCTCGCCGCTGCTGCCGACCAGCACACCGGCCGGCGACTCCGTCACGCTCACCACCGCGCCCGGCTGCACGCCGGCCCGCCGGAGGGTGTACATCAGCTGGGCGTCCGCCTGGATCGGCTCACCGATGCGGCGCACCACGGCCGTCTTGCCGTCGGCACCGGCGTCCAGATCCATCAGGCTCACCATGCCCGCGTCCAGGAACGGATCGGCCTCGGCCTTCTCACCCAGCTCCTCAAGGCCCGGGATGGGGTTGCCGTAGGGCGACTCCGTCGGATGCCGCAGCAGCTCCACGACGCGGCGCTCGACCGCCTCGCTCATCACATGCTCCCAGCGGCACGCCTCGGCGTGGACCTGCTCCCATTCGAGCCCGATGACGTCGACGAGCAGGCACTCGGCGAGGCGGTGCTTGCGCATCACCCGGGTCGCCAGCCGCCGGCCCTCCTCCGTCAGCTCCAGATGCCGGTCGCCCGCGACCGTCAGCAGCCCGTCTCGCTCCATGCGCGCGACCGTCTGGCTCACCGTCGGGCCGCTCTGTTCGAGCCGCTCCGCGATGCGGGCGCGCATGGGGACCACACCTTCCTCTTCGAGTTCGAGGATGGTGCGGAGATACATCTCCGTGGTGTCGATCAATCCGGACATGCGTGCCCCTTGATGTGTGGTGCGGTGGCCCTGGACTCAATTCTGACGCATCCCGCTGACAACGGTGCCTCGTCGTCCGCGGAGCGGACCCCGCCGGGCCGTATTGACAGGGCACTGGTCCAGACCGCAACGTGATCCGCGCCACTGATCAGATACGACGAGATCCGACGCGATCCGACGAGAGGGGCCCGCGGCAATGGCTGACAGCGACCGGAGCGACCGGCTGGCCGGACAGTACTTCGACGCCGCGATCGACCTGCTGCAACGGGTCCGCGACGAGGAGGGCGAGCGGATCGCCGCCGCCGGGCGGCTGATCGCGGACACCGTCGCGGCGGGCGGCCGCGTCTTCTCCTTCGGTGCCGGCCACTCCTCGCTCCCCGCACAGGACACGGTCTACCGCGCGGGCGGTCTGGCGGTCATGAATCTGCTGTCCGTGCCGGGCGTCGTCGGTGTCGACGTACGGCCCGCGACGCTCGGCAGCGCGCTGGAACGGGTCGACGGGCTGGCCGCGGCCGTCCTGGACACCAGCCCGCTGCGGCCGGGCGACGTACTGGTGATCATCTCGCTGTCCGGGCGCAACGCGCTGCCCGTCGAGATGGCGATGAACGCGCGGGCCCTGGGCATCAAGGTCATCGGCGTGACGTCGGTGGCGTACGCGGAGGCGACCAAGTCGCGGCACACCTCCGGCAGCTTCCTCAAGGACCACTGCGACCTCGTCCTGGACAGCCGGATCCCGGTCGGTGACGCGGAGCTGACGCTGCCCGGCATCGACGCGCCGTTCGCCCCCGCCTCCACGGTGGTCACCAGCGCGATCATGCAGGCCGTGGTGGCGACCGCCGCCGGCACCCTCACCGAGCGGGGCATCGACCCGCCGCTGCTGCGCTCCGGCAACGTCGACGGCGGGCACGACTGGAACGCCCGGGTGATGAGCGAGTACGCGGACCGGATCTTCTACCGGGAGTGAGGGGCGGGGGGCGGGGGGTGCGGCGTGTGGGGGGGGCGGGGACGCCTAGGGGGCGGGCGAACAGATCCCGTAGGGGACGCGAGGGCCCCCTGCGGGGCCACAACGTGGCGGGGCGGGGTGGCATTCCCGCGGAGGCGGGTGAGGGGCCGCAAAGCCAGGTGGTCGTCCCGCTGGCACGCTGCGGGACGAGCGCCACAGCCACCACAGCGGGACCGGCAGACCACAGCCGGACCGGCACCACAGCGGGCACCGGGAGCACAGCGGGACCGGCCCACAGCGGGCACCGGGAGACCACAGCGGGACCGGCGGGACCACTGCGTGACCAGCAGGCCACAGCAGAACCGGCAACCGCAGGGTGACCGGCAGACCACTGCGGGAGCGGCAGACCGTAGGGTGCTTGGCTGATCGCTGCGTGACCGGCAGGCCCCGGCGTGACGGGCAGCCCGCGGCGTCACCGGCAAGGCGACCACTGGCGGCGCGGCGCGGTCTCGCCTCGCCCGCCCCGTCTCGCCCCGTCTCGCCCAGCCTCGCCTCGTCTCATCTCGTCTCGTCAGGTTGACGCCGCGCCCGACAGGTCCAAGGAGGCGGCGATGCGGGCCGCGACCTCCTCCGCGTAGTCCGCGTCCGCGCGGTCGAAGGGGCGGCGGGCGGGCGAGCGCAGGAACGTCACGACGCCGAGTGTGCGACCGCGGCTGCGCAGCACAGCGCACAGGCCGTGCACGGTGCCGTCCGGCCAGTTACGGGCGGCCGCCCAGCCCTCCGCCGGAGCGGAGCCGGCGCTGCTGCGCACCGAGCCGCGGCGCTCGTACGCCTGGAACGCCGGGTGGCCCCGCACATACGGCACGGGGATGCCGGTCGCCGAGGACGCCTCCGAGGGGCCGGGCGAACCGGCCGGGGAGGACAGCGTCCGCACGAGAGCGCAGGCCGCGCCCGCCCCCTCGTAGCTTCCGTCCCCGTCGTCCGCCTCACGGGCCTCGTACGTGTCGTCCCCGGAGACCACCCCGTACGGCGCCGGAGCGGGCTTCGTGGCGAGGTCGACCAGGCCGTGGTCGGCGAAGCCCGCCAGGGCGAAGTCGAGGTGGACCGCGGCGGCCTCGGCCGGGTCCGGGCACTCCGCGGCCGCCCGGCCGGCGCGGTGGAGCTGATGGGCCCGGAAGCGCAGCAGGGAGTTCTCCTGTTCGGTGCGCTTGGCCTCCGTGATGTCCTGGAAGAGCCAGGCGACGCCCAGCGGCACCGGCTCCTCCGCGAGCGGCGAGGCCAGCCGGACGAAGCCGCTGCGCCAGCACCGGCGCGGCAGTTCTGCCTCCTCGGAGCGCAGCGTCACCCACAGCTCGGCGGCGGCCGGCGGCGCGCCCTCGGCGAGGACGTGCTGCAGGGCGCACTCCAGCTCCTCGACGCCCTGCGCCAGCAGCTCGGCCAGCGGGCGCCCCAGCAGGGCTGTTCGCCCCACGCCCAGGATGCGGGCGGCGTGCGCGTTGACGACGGCGGGCCGCAGATCGGCGTCGACCAGCACCACACCCCACGACGCGTCCTCGAAGAGCGCCTCGCTGAGCGCGATGGACCGCTCCAGGTCGATCTGCGTGTGCACCTCGCTGAAGGCGCAGTACGCGCCGGAGACCCGGCCGCCGGGGTCGCGGACGGCGGAGGACTGGGTGCGGACGAGAACGCGGTGGCCGTCCTTGGCCAGCAGGGCGAACTCATGGACCTGCCGGCCCGGGGAGCGCATCGCGGCCGTGAGCGCGGCGTCGACGCCGTCGGCGTCCTCCTTGCGGACGGCCCAGCCGGTCAGGCCCGTACGGCCGACGGCCTCCGCGGCGGTCCAGCCCAGGATGTGCTCGGCCTCGTGGTTCCAGTGGGTGACCGTGCCGTCCGCCGAGAAGGCGACCAGGGCGGCGTCCATGCCGTCCAGGAGCGCGGCGAGCAGGCCGGAGTCCTCGGTCTCGTCGGCGGCGCAGCGCGCCGAGGCCGAGGAGCCGGACAGACCGGAAGAAGCCGACGATGCAGACACTGGCACCCCTCACGAACGCGGCCGCACGTGCTCCACCTGGGAACATTCAACTGGAACGTGACACACCCCACAGCCGATTCGCGGAAATCGTTGCTCCCGGAAAAATTTGGTTGTGCCGTGCCGGAGCGCTTCCTAATGTGTGGAGCACACGAGAAGGGAGGTGGTTCGGCCAATGATTTCGCACCGGACGCGTGAGGTGGCTGCGGGCTAGCGGCCCGTCGCTTCACCGAAGTGCAGCGCCGGACCAGCGCATACTGCAGATGCGCAGCCGGCCAATTCCCAGCAGTCACCCGACCCGCGGGCTGTCGGTTCGTCCGACCGGCCCTTCGCGCCACCGAGCGCGGAGGAGCAGCCCGCGGGTCGCCTGCGTTTTTGCGCGGGTCACCCGCGTTTGTACCGGCGGGTGAGGGTGTGGCTGTACGGCCGGGTTCGGGTTCGGCTGTACGGCCGGGTTCGGTTCGGCTCAAGGGCCGGGGGCCCGCAAGGGTCCGAGCCCCGCCTTACGGCGCCAGGCGCTCCACCCTCCAGGTCACGCCGCCGGCCTCGGTTCCGGCCTCCGTCCCGGCCTCGGTCTCGGTCTCGATCTCGGCCTCGCGAACGTATCGGAGCCGGTCGTGGAGCCGGTTCAGCCGGCCCTGCCAGAATTCGATCGTTTCGGCCGCGATCCGGTAGCCGCCCCAATGCGGCGGCGCGGGCACCTGCTCGCCCTCGGGGTAGCGGGCCGCCAATTCCTCGTAGGCGCGCTCCAGTTCCTCGCGCGAGGCGACCGGGGCCGACTGGTCGCTGGCCCAGGCGCCCAGCTGGGAGCCGTGCGGGCGGGTGCGGAAGTAGGCGGCGGTCTCGTCCCGGCCGATGCGCTCCGCGGTGCCGGTCACCACGACCTGGCGGGAGAGCGGATGCCAGGGAAACACCAGGGAGATATGAGGGTTTTCGGCCAGCTCACGGCCTTTTCGGCTGTGATAGTTGGTGAAGAACACAAAGCCGCGGTCGTCGAACGCCTTGAGCAGCACGGTCCGCGAGCTCGGCCGGCCGGCGGCGTCCGCCGTCGAGACGACCATGGCGTTCGGCTCGTGCAGACCGGCCACCGTCGCGTCCTTGAACCAGCGCGCGAACTGGTCGTAAGGGCTGGCGGCGAGATCGGACTCGGCGAGTCCCTCGGCGCGGTAGTGCGCACGCATGGTGGAGGGATCGGGGGTGTCGGCGTGAGGCGCGTCGGCTGGGTGCACGGCCTCATCTTGCAGCATCGCCGCGGGCGCGGTCAGGTGGGAGGGGCGGAAGTCTGCCCCTCGTCGACCAGCCGTAACCCTCCCGTCGGCCAATCGACCGATGTGCCGGATCTCACGCTTCCCCGCAGGTGAGGGACCCGACAAAATCATGGCTCGGCGCACTGTGGCCCCCGGACAGGGGGAGCTATCGTGTTCCGTCCGGCCCGAGGGGACGCACCACACGCCCTGACCACACGGCCTGACCGCAAGAGCACCGCACCGACCCCGCCCGCCCGCGGCCCCGACCCACCGCGGGCAGGACCCTCGCGTGGCCCACGCCCTGGCGGGGCATCACCGGGGTGACCGGTACGGACCGCGAGCTGCCCGCGCAGCCGCGTAACCGCGCCGGCGCCGCACACCAGACTCGACCGCACGGCAGCCGGTCACAGGCCGTATGCCGTCCCCAGCTTGAGGAGCCGCCTGATGTCCGACTTCGTACCCGGACTCGAGGGAATCGTCGCGTTCGAGACGGAGATCGCCGAACCGGATAAGGAGGGCGGCGCGCTCCGCTACCGCGGGGTCGACATCGAAGACCTCGTCGGGCACGTGTCGTTCGGGAACGTCTGGGGACTGCTGGTCGACGGGGCGTTCAACCCCGGTCTGCCGCCCGCCGAGCCGTTTCCGATCCCGGTGCACTCCGGAGACATCCGGGTCGACGTGCAGTCGGCGCTCGCCATGCTCGCGCCCGTATGGGGCCTGAAACCGCTGCTGGACATCGACGAGGCGACCGCCCGCGACAACCTCGCCCGCGCGGCGGTCATGGCGCTGTCCTACGTCGCCCAGTCGGCGCGCGGGCAGGGCCTGCCGATGGTGCCGCAGAGGGAGATCGACAAGGCGGAGACCGTCGTGGAGCGCTTCATGAAGCGCTGGCGCGGTGAGCCCGACCCCAAGCACGTCAAGGCCGTCGACGCCTACTGGACCTCGGCCGCCGAACACGGCATGAACGCCTCCACCTTCACCGCCCGGGTCATCGCCTCCACCGGAGCGGATGTGGCGGCGGCGCTCTCCGGCGCGGTCGGCGCGATGTCCGGTCCGCTGCACGGCGGCGCGCCCTCCCGGGTCCTGGGCATGATCGAGGAGATCGAGCGGACCGGCGACGCCGGTGCCTACGTCCGCAAGGCGCTGGACAAGGGCGAGCGGCTGATGGGCTTCGGCCACCGCGTCTACCGCGCGGAGGACCCGCGTGCGCGGGTGCTGCGGCGCACCGCCAGGGAGCTGGCCGCGCCCCGCTTCGAGGTCGCCGAGGCGCTGGAGAAGGCCGCCCTGGAGGAGCTGCACAACCGCCGCCCGGATCGGGTGCTGGCCACCAACGTCGAGTTCTGGGCGGCCATCGTCCTGGACTTCGCCGAGGTCCCGGCGCACATGTTCACCTCCATGTTCACCTGCGCGCGGACGGCCGGCTGGAGCGCGCACATCCTGGAGCAGAAGCGGACCGGCCGGCTCGTCCGCCCCTCGGCCCGCTACGTCGGCCCCGGGGCGCGCGGGCCGCAGGAGATCTCGGGCTACGGCGACATCGCGCGCTGAAGTCCACTGCGTTTGGGCTGGCTTCCCACGTTGTCGGCTGTCCCGCCGTGGTGGTTTTTCGCCGTTGCGCCTGCGGCGGGCCCCTCCGCTGCGCTTTGCTGCCGCCGACTCGTCTGCTTTCGCGCCGTTGCGCCTGCGGCGGGCGTTTGCTTGTCGGCTGCGGTGACAGCCCTACGGACTCCGTCCTACGGTCTGTCCCCTCCCGTGGGTGGGTGGGAAGGCAGGCCGGTGGGGGCGGGCCCCGGCCGTCAACTACCGGCACACGAGGGCTGACGTTCACCCCCTCCGGTCTCCTTCCCCCCTCCCACGGGAGGGGGCGGACCGCAGGACGGAGTCCGGAGGGCCGCACCCGCTGCCGAAAACGCCCCGCGCAGCGGCAACCAGCCCGCCGCAGGCGCAACGGCGAGAAAGCCAGACAAGTCGGCCACAGCAAAGCGCAGCGGAGGGGCCCGCCGCAGGCGAAAAAAGCGAAACCCCCACGGCGGGACAGCCGACAACATGGGCCGCAGCAAGGCGCAGCCGACAACGTGGGAAGCAGCAAATCAAGTCGAGCGCAGCGGATTCAGGGCGGCGTCGATGATCTTCGCCCACTGCTCGACAACCCGGTCGCGCCGGGCCGAGTCGTCCGTCAGGAGGTTGGCCAGGCCCAGGCCCCGGGCCATGTCGAGCAGGCCCTGGACGGTCTCGCGTACGCCGGGCACGGCCTCGTCGGCGTCCAGCAGCGCCACCGCCGTGCGGTGCGCCTCGCGGCCGACCCGCGCCTCCAGGGCGGTGACCCGTTCGCGCAGCTGCTCCTCGTCGGAGGCGGCCACCCACAGATGCAGCGCGGCCTTGAACAGCGGCCCCGTGTACAGGCCGACCAGCTCCTCGACGATGATCCAGGTGCGGGCGATGGACCCGGCGGGCGGCAGGTTGTGGGCGACCGCCTTCAGGGCGCCCTGCCGCTTGTCCGCGACATGCTCGACGGCCGCCGTGAACAGGTCCTCGCGGGTACGGAAGTGGTGCTGGGCGGCGCCCCGGGAGACGCCCGCCCGCTCGGCGACCACCGAGACCGTACTGCCGCTCCAGCCGCGCTCGGCGAGGCACGAGACGGCCGCCTCCAGCAGCTTCTGGCGGGTCGCCCGGCTGCGTTCCTGCTGGGGCGGGCGGGCGCCGCGGGCCGGGGTCAGCGCGCCCATGCCGGGGCCCGTCGCTCCAGGAAGGCGGTCATGCCCTCGCGGGCCTCGGCGGAGCCGAAGAGGCGCGCGGACTGCTCGGCGAGCGCGTCGGTGTCGCGGTCGAAGGCGCCGAGCACCTCGGCGGTGACCAGCTTCTTCGACTCGGCCAGGCCCTGGGGCGAGCCCTTGCGCAGGCCCTCCAGTACGGGGGCGAGCCCGGCGTCTACGTCCTCGGCGGCGAGGGTGACCAGCCCGATCCTGGCCGCCTCCGCCGGGCCGAACTTCTCGCCGGTCAGGTAGTAGCGGCTCGCGGCGCGCGCGTCGAGCCGCGGCAGCAGCGGCAGGGAGATCACGGCGGGGGCGAGGCCGAGGCGGGCCTCGGTGAAGGCGAAGGTGGCGTCCTCGCCCGCCGCGGCGATGTCGCAGGCGCCGAGCAGTCCGAGGCCGCCGGCCCGTACGTGCCCGGTGACCCGGGCGACGACGGGCCGGGGCAGTTCCACGATGGCGCGCAGCAGCCCGGCCAGGCCCAGCGGGCCCGCCGTGGCCGCGCCCGAGGTGGCCTCGGACAGGTCGGCTCCGGCGCAGAACGTGCCGCCGGTGTGGGTCAGTACGACGGCGCGGGTGGCGTCGTCGGCCGCGGCGTCCGCCAGCGCCGTGTGCAGCTCGGCCATCAGCCGGGCGGAGAGCGCGTTGCGGTTGTGCGGGGAGTCCAGGGCGAGGGTGGTGATGCCGCGCTCGTGGGAGCGTGCCACCAGGGGTGTCGCGGGTGCGTCGGTCATCGGTGGGTCGGGCTCCTTTCCCTGGCGCGCGGTGCACGCCGCAGGATCGTGCACGGGCGGCCTGCCCGGCAACTCGCCGTCCGTGAAGGGGGCGCTGCTCAGGGGTGGGCGGGCGCCGGGCAGGCGGCTTGTCGGCCTCGGTTGGCCTCGGTTGGCCTCGATTGGCCTCAGTACGACTTGGGCAGGCCCAGGGTCTGGTGCGAGACGAAGTTGAGGATCATCTCGCGGCTGACCGGTGCGATCCGGGCGACCCGGGCGGCGGTGATCATCGAGGCGAGGCCGTACTCCTGGGTGAGGCCGTTGCCGCCGAGGGTGTGGACGGCCTGGTCGACGGCGTGCACCGCGGCCTCGGCCGCCGCGTACTTGGCCATGTTGGCCGCCTCCCCCGCGGCCATGTCGTCGCCCGCGTCGTAGAGGTGCGCCGCCTTCCGCGTCATCAGCCCGGCCAGTTCCAGTTCGATATGGGCCTGGGCGAGCGGGTGGGCGATGGCCTGGTGGGCGCCGATGGGCTCCTTCCACACCTGGCGGGTGCGGGCGTAGTCCACGGCCCGGTCCAGCGCGTAGCGGCCCATGCCGAGGGCGAACGCGGCGGTCATGATGCGCTCGGGGTTGAGCCCGGCGAAGAGCTGGAGGAGTCCGGCGTCCTCGTCGCCGACGAGGGCGTCGGCGGGCAGCCGCACCTCGTCCAGGGTCAGCTCGAACTGCTTCTCCGGGGCGGCCAGTTCCATCGGTATGGCGCTGCGGCCGAAGCCGGGGGCGTCGCGCGGGACGATGAACAGGCAGGGCTTGAGGCGGCCGGTCCGGGCGTCCTCCGTCCGACCGACGATCAGTGTCGCGTCGGCGATGTCCACGCCCGAGACGAACACCTTGCGGCCGCTGAGGATCCAGTCTCCCCCGCCGTCCCGGCGGGCGGTGGTGGTGATGCGGTGCGAGTTGGAGCCGGCGTCCGGCTCGGTGATGCCGAAGGCCATCGTGCGCGAGCCGTCGGCCAGGCCGGGCAGCCAGGCCCGCTTCTGCCGCTCGGTGCCGAAGCGGGCGATGACGGCGCCGCAGATGGCGGGGGAGACGATCATCATCAGCAGCGGGCAGCCGGCCGCCCCCAGCTCCTCCAGTACGAGGGAGAGTTCGGTGATGCCGCCGCCTCCGCCGCCGTACTCCTCGGGGAGGTTGACGCCCAGGTAGCCGAGCTTGGCGGCCTCCCGCCACAGGTCGTCGGTGTGCCGGCCCTCTGCGACGGCGGCGGCGAAGTACTCCCGGCCGTAGCGGCGGCCCAGCGCGGCCACGGCCTCGCGCAGGGCGCGGTGTTCCTCGGTCTCGATCACAGGGTTGCTCATGACGGCTCCTTGTGTGCGTGGGTGAGGTGTGTGCGGTCCGGGCGTGGCCCCGCTGGTCGATCCGTTGCGGTCCGGCGTGGCCCGCGGTTCGGTCCGTGCGGTTTCCATCCATGCGGTGTCAGTCCGCGACCACGGCGAGCAGCGCGCCCACCTCGACCTGCTGGCCGGTGCGGGCGGGCAGGGCGGTGAGCGTGCCGGCGGCCGGCGCGGTGATCCTGTGTTCCATCTTCATCGCCTCCAGCCACATCAGGGTCTGCCCCGGCTCGACCCGGGCTCCCTCGGCCAGCCCGTCGGCGATGCGGACGACCGTGCCGGGCATGGGGGCCAGCAGCGAGCCCGGCTCGGTACGGGCCGCGGGGTCGGGGAAGCGGGGCAGTGCGGTCAGGGCCCAGGAGCCCTGCGGGGCGTCGACGTGGACCCGCTCGCCGTAGCGGGTGACGGTGAACTCCCTGCGCAGGCCGTCCACTTCGAGCACCACCGCGGTGGCACTGGAGGACAGCAGCCGCACACCGGGGAGGTCCTCGGCGTGCAGCCGGCCGCGGGTGAGGCGGTAGCGGATCTCGTGCGTCGTGCCGTCGCAGTCGTAGGTCTTGGTCTGCGGTGCGGAGGGGACGTTGCGAAAGCCGCCGAAGCGGGACCGGCCGTGGGCGTCGGCGAGGGCCGCGGCCAGGGCCGCCACCCGTGCCGCCGCGGGGTCGCCGGGCCCGGTCAGCTCCGCCAGGTTGCGGTCGTAGAAGCCGGTGTCCAGGCCCGCCGGGTCGGTGAACTCCGGGTGGCGCAGGGAGCGGACGAGCAGTGCGCGGTTGGTGGCGGGGCCATGGATACGGGCGCGTTCCAGGGCGCCCGCCAGCTTGCGCACGGCCTCCTCGCGGGTCGGCGCCCAGGCGATGGCCTTGGCCAGCAGGGCGTCGTAGTGGACGGTGACGCGGTCGCCGCCGGTGACGCCGGAGTCCAGGCGGATGCCGTCGGGCAGGGTCAGGCGGTGCACGGTGCCGGTCTGCGGCTGCCAGCCGGCCGTCGGGTCCTCGGCGTACAGGCGGGCCTCCACGGCGTGCCCGGAGGGCTCGGGCGGGCGGGCGTCGAGCGGCCGGCCCTCGGCCACCCGGATCTGCAGGGCGACCAGGTCGAGGCGGTAGATCTCCTCGGTGACCGGGTGCTCGACCTGGAGGCGGGTGTTCGTCTCCAGGAAGTACGCCCGCCCGTCGGCCGACACCAGGAACTCCACGGTGCCCGCGCCGCGGTAGCCGATGGCGCGGGCGGCCCGCTCCGCGGCCCGGTGCAGGGTCTCGCGCAGCTCCTCGGGCAGCCCGGGGGCGGGCGCCTCCTCGATGACCTTCTGGTGGCGGCGCTGCAGGGAGCAGTCGCGGGTGCCGAGCGTCCATACGGTGCCGTGCGCGTCGGCGAGGATCTGCACCTCGACGTGGCGGCCGCCGACGACATACGGCTCGACGAAGACCTCGCCGTCCCCGAAGGCGGCGGCCGCCTCGGCTTCGGCGGCCTTCAACTCGCCCGGCAGGTCGGCAAGTTCGCGCACCACGCGCATACCGCGTCCGCCGCCGCCCGCGGCCGCCTTCACCAGCAGGGGCAGCTCGGCCGCAGTGGCGGCGGCCGGGTCCACGGGGGACAGCAGCGGCACCCCGGCCGCCGCCATCAGCTCCTTGGCGCGGGTCTTGGAGGCCATCGCCTCGAGGGCGGCGGGCGGCGGGCCGATCCAGGTCAGGCCCGCGTCGGCCACCGCCGCCGCGAAGGCGGCGTTCTCGGAGAGGAAGCCGTAGCCGGGGTGGATCGCGTCGGCGCCGGCGGCCAGCGCCGCCCGCACGATCAGCTCGCCGCGCAGGTAGGTGTCGGCCGGGGCGTCGCCGGGGAGCCGGACGGCGGTGTCGGCCTCCCGGACGTGGGGGGCGCCGGCGTCGGCGTCGGAGTGCACGGCGACGGTGGCGATGCCCAGCTCGCGGCAGGTGCGAAAGACCCGGCGGGCGATTTCGCCGCGGTTGGCTACGAGGACGGAACGGATCACTGTCTGCCTCACATCCGGAAGACGCCGAAGCCGCCCCGCGCGCCCTCGACGGGGGCGGTGTGCAGGGCGGACAGGCACAGGCCGAGGACGGTGCGGGTGTCGCGCGGGTCGATGACGCCGTCGTCGTAGAGCCGCCCGGACAGGAACATGGGCAGCGACTCCGACTCGATCTGCTGCTCGACCATGGCGCGCAGCCCGGCGTCGGCCTCCTCGTCGTACGGCTGCCCCTTCGCGGCGGCCGAGGCGCGGGCGACGATCGACAGCACGCCGGCCAGCTGCTGCGGGCCCATGACGGCGGACTTGGCGCTCGGCCAGGCGAACAGGAAACGGGGGTCGAAGGCGCGGCCGCACATGCCGTAGTGCCCCGCGCCGTAGGAGGCCCCCATCAGGACGGACAGGTGCGGGACCTTCGAGTTGGACACCGCGTTGATCATCATCGCGCCGTGCTTGATGATGCCGCCCTGCTCGTACTCCTTGCCGACCATGTAGCCGGTGGTGTTGTGGAGGAAGAGCAGGGGGATGTCGCGCTGGTTGGCCAGCTGGATGAACTGGGCGGCCTTCTGGGACTCCGCGCTGAACAGGACGCCCTGGGCGTTGGCGAGGATGCCGACGGGGTAGCCGTGCAGCTCGGCCCAGCCGGTGACCAGGCTCGGCCCGTACAGCGGTTTGAACTCGTCGAAGTCGGAGCCGTCCACGATCCGGGCGATGACCTCGCGCGGGTCGAAGGGCGCCTTGAGGTCGCCGGGGACGATGCCGAGCAGCTCCTCCTCGTCGTACTTCGGCGGTGCCGCGGGGCCCGGATCGGGGTGCGCCTTGCGCCAGTTCAGGCGGGCGACGACCCGCCGGGCCCGGCGCAGCGCATCCGGCTCGTCCAGCGCGAAGTGGTCGGCGAGGCCCGAGGTGCGGGCGTGCATCTCGGCGCCGCCCAGCGACTCGTCGTCGCTCTCCTCGCCGGTGGCCATCTTCACCAGCGGCGGCCCGCCCAGGAAGACCTTGGCGCGCTCCTTGACCATGATGACGTGGTCGGACATGCCGGGTACGTAGGCGCCCCCGGCGGTGGAGTTGCCGAAGACCACCGCCACGGTCGGGATGCCGGCCGCCGACAACCGGGTGAGGTCCTTGAACAGCGCCCCGCCCGGGATGAAGATCTCCTTCTGGCTGGGCAGGTCGGCGCCGCCGGACTCGACGAGGGAGACCACCGGCAGGCGGTTGGCGAAGGCGATCTCGTTCGCGCGCAGGGCCTTCTTCAGCGTCCAGGGGTTGGAGGCGCCGCCGCGCACGGTCGGGTCGTTGGCGGTGATCAGGCACTCCACGCCCTCGACGACGCCGATGCCGGTGACCAGCGAGGCGCCCACCTGGTAGTCGCTCCCCCAGGCGGCGAGCGGCGACAGTTCCAAAAACGGGGTGTCGGGGTCGACAAGCAGCTCGATCCGCTCCCGGGCGAGCAGCTTGCCGCGCCCCCGGTGCCGGGCGACGTACTTCTCGCCGCCGCCCGCGATCGCCTTGGCGTGCTCGGCCTCGACGTCCGCGAGCTTGGCGAGCATGGCAGTGCGCCGCTCGGTGTACTCGGCGCTCGTCGGGTCGAGCCCGGTTGCCGGCACGGTCAACACAACACCTCCGGTATGTCCATGTGCCGCGCGCGCAGCCACTCCCCCACGGCCTTGGCCTGCGGGTCGAAGCGGGCCTGCGCCGCGACGCCCTCGCCGAGCAGTCCCTCGACGACGAAGTTGAGCGCGCGCAGATTCGGCAGTACGTGCCGGTCGACCGGCAACTCGGCGGTCTCCGGGAGGAGTTGCCGCAGCCGCTCGACGGTCAGCGTGTGGGCCAGCCAGCGCCAGGCCTGGTCGCTGCGGGCCCAGACCCCGATGTTCGCGGAGCCGCCCTTGTCCCCGCTGCGGGCGCCGGCGACCAGGCCGAGCGGCGCCCGACGGGTGGCCCCGGCCGGCAGCGGCTCGGGCAGCGGCGGGTCCGGCAGCCGCACCAGTCGCCGTGTCCGCCCCGGAGGGCGGATGGGCGTACGGGTGCCGTCCGGCAGTACGGCGGTGTGCGCCACCTCCGCCGCGGGCACCGCCACCGCTTCGAAGACCCCGTAGGGGGAGCCCCTGCCGGGTGGGGCGGTGACGTGGAAGCCGGGGTAGCTGGCGAGCGCCAGCTCGATCGCGGCGCCGCTGACCGTCCGCCCCACCGCGTCCTGGTCGCCGTCGCGCACCACCAGCCGCAGCAGCGCGGCGGCCTCCTCCTGGACGTCGGCGTCGGCGTGGTCGGTGCGCGCCAGCGTCCAGCGCACCTCGGCCGGGCGGCGGCCGGCGGCCTCGAACGCCGCGTCCATCTGCGCTTTGACCAGCTCCGCCTTGTCCTCGACGGCCAGCCCGGTCAGGACGAAGGTGACCTCGTTGCGCCAGCCGCCGAGGCGGGTGAGCCCGGCCTTGAGGTCCGGCGGCGGCGCCTCGCCGCGCACCCCCTCGATCCGGACCCGGTCCGGGGCCTGCGCCACCACGCGCGCGGTGTCCAGCCGCGCGGTGACCTCCGGGCCGGCGTAGCGCGCACCGGAGGTCTCGTAGAGCAGTTGGGCGGTGACCGTGCCGACGTCGACCACCCCGCCCGTCCCCGGGTGCTTGGTGATCACCGACGAGCCGTCCCGGGCGATCTCGGCGAGCGGGAAGCCGGGCCGCAGCACGTCGTGGTCGCCGAAGAACGCGTAGTTCCCTCCGGTCGCCTGGGTTCCGCACTCCAGCACATGCCCGGCGACCACCGCGCCGGCCAGCTGGTCCAGGTCGTCGGGCCGCCAGCCGAAGTGGGCCTGGGCGGCGCCGCTGACCAGCGCGGCATCGGTGACCCGCCCGGTCACCACCACATCGGCGCCGGCCCGCAGGCACGCGGCGATCCCGCCGCCGCCCAGATAGGCGTTGGCGCTCAGCACGCCCTCACCCCAGCCCCCGCGGGCCAGCAGATCGTCGCCCTCGACGTGCGCCACCCGCACCGACACCCCGGCCTTGTCCGCCAACTCCCGTACGGCGTCGGCGAGTCCGGCCGGATTGAGCCCGCCCGCGTTGGCGACGATCCGCACCCCGCGCTCGACGGCCAGCCCGAGGCCCTCCTCCAACTGGCGCAGGAAGGTCCGGGCGTAGCCGCGGGCGGGGTCCTTCAGACGGTCGCGGCCGAGGATCAGCATGGTCAGCTCGGCGAGGTAGTCGCCGGTCAGCACGTCCAGGGGGCCGCCGGTGAGCATCTCGCGCAGCGCGTCGAAGCGGTCGCCGTAGAAGCCGGAGGCATTGCCGACGCGCAGAATGTCGGGGTCGGCCCCCAGGGGGTGTGCGGGGGCGGCAGCGGCCGGGGCGCCGTCGCCGCTCATGCGGCGCCGCCCTCCCCGGAGGGCCCGCGGCCCTTGCCCGGCGGCCCCGCGAAGGCCTGCGCGATCCCCAGCCACCGCTGCGCCTCGGCCCCCTCGGCCCGCAGGGAGGGCAGATCGTCGCGGTGCGCCCGCTGGGTCACCAGCAGGCAGAACTCCAGCGCGCCTCCGGTCACCCGCTGCCGGGCGTCGGCCGGGCCGTACGCCCACACACTTCCGTCCGGCGCCCGCAGCTCCACCCTGAACTCCTCCTCGGGCGGGGCGAGGTGATGCGTCGCGAAGGAGAAGTCGCGGGTGCGCACCCCGATCCGGGCGATATGCCGCAACCGGGCGGTGGGCAGGCGGGTGACGCCCAGCGTGTCGGCGACGTCCTGCCCGTGCGCCCAGGTCTCCATCAGCCGGGCGGTGGCCATCGACGCGACGCTCATCGGCGGGCCGTACCACGGCAGCTTCTCCCCCGCCGGGTGTGCGGCCAGCGCCCGGGACAGCTCGTGGCGGCCGGCGCGCCAGCCGGCGAGCAGCTCCGCGGGCGGCGTCTTCGCACCGGCCTCGGCGGCCTCGTCGACGAAGGTGAGCGGCGAGGCGAGCGCCTCCTGGGCGGCCCGGGCGAACGCCTCGGGGTCGGTGGCCGAGAGCAGCGCCTGGCGGTCGGTCCACGCCAGATGCGCGATCTGGTGGGCGAGGGTCCACCCCTCGGCGGGCGTGGGCAGCCGCCACCGCGCGGCCGGCAGCCCGGCGACCAGCGCGTCCAACTCCTCGCTCTCCGCCCTGAGATCCGCCAGTACGGGACCGGCATCCAACACGCGGCACTCCCCTCATCGGCCCATGTGCCGGGCGGCCAGGGCGGGTTGACAGGCGTCGTGGTGCGTTACGGGTTCCGCACCGAGGGTGGCAGCGCGCGGAGAAACAATCAAGCATGCATGCATGATTTTCGGGCCCGGGGCGGCGTCACGGGGCCGGCCGTGCGGGGTTACCGGGAAGCGCGCGTCACCCGGCCGGGGCGGGCGCTCACCTGGCCGGGGCGGGCGCCCACCAGGCCATGAGCGTCACCAGGCCCGCCCGCCATCAGGCCCGCCCGTGATCACGCCACAGGCGTCAGCGGCCGGCCGCCGCGGACCGCACCGCGCCCACACTCGCGACGACGACCAGCCCGATCGCGACGATCTCCGCCCAGCCCAGGGCCTGGCCCAGCACCAGGAAGCCGGCGGTGGCCGCCGCGGCCGGCTCCAGGCTCATCATCACCGCGAAACCGGAGGCCGGGAGCTTGCGCAGGGCGAGCAGCTCCAGGGTGTAGGGCAGCACGGACGACATCATGGCGACCGCGGCGCCCAGGCCCAGGGTGACCGGGTCGAGCAGTGCGGTCCCCGCGCTGAAAGCGCCGAGCGGCAGGCTGAGCAGCGCGGCGACGGTCATCGCCAGCGCCAGCCCATCGGCCTGCGGGAAGCGCGCTCCCGTACGGGCGGAGAGCAGGATGTAGGCGGCCCACAGGCCGCCGGCGGCCAGCGCGCACCCCGCGCCGACGAGGTTGAGCCCGTCGAACCCCTCGCGCCCCAGCAGCACCACTCCGCCCAGTGCCAGCGCCGCCCACACCAGGCTGAGCAGCCGGCGCGAGGTGGCCACCGACAGGATCAGCGGCCCGAGGAACTCCAGGGTGACCGCGGCGCCCAGCGGGATCCGGTCGATCGCCTGGTAGAAGAGCGAGTTCATCCCGACCAGGGCGACGCCGAAGGCCAGGACCGTGGCCCAGTCGCCGCGCGTGTAGCCGCGCACCCGGGGACGGCAGAAGAGCAGCAGGACCAGGGCGGCGACGACCAGCCGCAGGGTGACCACGCCCAGCGCACCGGCCCGCGGGAAGAGCAGCACCGCAACCGAGGAGCCGAACTGCAGCCCGACGATCCCGCCGATCACCAGCGCCACCGACCCCAGCCGCCCGCGCGCCCCCGGCGCCCCGGCCCGGGCGGCCCCGGCCTGTGCCGCGCACACCTCGGGCGAGGGCGGCACCGGGTGCGGGACCTCCCCGTCACCGGGGGCCCTGGTGGTGAGTTCTGTGGCGAGTATGCGTCCCTCGGGACCGGCAGGCGAAGCGTTCACCCCACCACGCTAAGGCCCGCCGTTCTCGTCCGTGAAATGCCTTTTCCCCTGTTGTTATGCTCCGCGCGCATGAGCATCGAGCTGCGTCACCTCCGCTGCTTTCTCGCCATCGCCGACACCCGCAGCGTGACCCGTGCCGCCGAGCGCCTGCACCTGACCCAGCCCGCCGTCTCCCGCACCCTGCGCCGGCTGGAGCAGGAGCTGGGCGTCCGCCTCGTCGACCGCTCCACCCACCACCTCGCGCTCACGCCCGACGGCGCGGCCTTCCGCGACCGGGCCGCGGTCGCCGTGGCCGCCTTCGACCGGGCCCTGGGCTTCGCCCACCACCCCGGCTGGCCGCTGCGCCTGGGGCACGCCTGGTCGGCCGCCGGTACGGACACCACCGCGCTGCTGCGCCGCTGGCACAAGGAGCACCCCGGCACACCGCTCGAACTCCTGCGCATCGACGACCGCACGGCCGGTCTGGCCCGCGGCGAGGTGGACGCCGCCCTGCTGCGCGGCGACGTCCACGCCCCGGGCCTGGTCACCGAGCAGCTCACCACCGAACCCCGGGTCGCCGGCCTGCCCGCCGACGACCCGCTGGCCCACCGCGCCACCCTCTGTCTGACCGAGCTGGCCGACCGCACCATCGCCCTCAACACGGTCTCCGGCACCACCACCCTCGACCTGTGGCCGGCCTCGGCCCGCCCCTCCTCGACGATCACCATCGGCAACACCGACGACTGGCTCGCCGCCGTCACCGGCGGCCGCGCGGTGGGCGTCACCACCTCCGCCACCGCCGAGATGCACCCACACCCGTCGATGGCGTACGTCCCCCTCACCGACGCCCCACCCGTCCCGGTGGTCATCGCCTGGCGCGACGGGCCGGGGCATCCACGCATCCCGGACCTGGTCCGCCTGGCCCATGAGGTCATGGGTCACCGCCGCAACGAGCCCTGATCGTCCGGCCGCCCCACACAGCCGCTACAGCTGCCCTTCACGGGTAGCCATAGCGGGTGATCTAGCGCAGCGGACACCGGTACTCCGGACGCACCCGGTGCGGGCTACAGGCGATCAGATTGAGAGAGAGAAACCGGTCGCCGACCACCCACCAACCGCCGACACGGTCCTCCCCCGCAGCCAGGATCCGTATGGTCTCCTCATACCGCTCACGCGAAAACTCCCCCGCACACGAGCCGGCGAAGAGCTCGGCGTACAGGTCCAGTTGCCCGGCAAACCAGTCGGCCCCCTCCCGCGGCTCGTGGAACGTCCCCTCGACCCGGGAGGCCGGTTTCAGCAGCCAGTCCGCACACTCCAGCGGCATCACCTGGGCGGACCGGAACTCCGCGTGCCCCGGCCGCCGGTGAGCGTCCCCCGGCTTCACGAGGACGTCACCGTGCCCGAGCCAGACATAGGCGTGGTGGTGGGGCGTGGTCATCTCTCTCCCTGCTCGACGGCTGCGAGCACTCGTTCGCGCCGTCGCCTTCTTCTCCGGCCCCGGTGCTTGTCACTTGTCACTCATCGCGGGAGAGCAGGCAGCCCACGCCCAGCGAAGGCACACGGGCCGCCCGCCTCCTTCATGGGCTACTGACGACCGCAGCCCTGCCCGTCGCCGCACCCTCCGCTGGGGTTGCCGTCCTGGCCGTCGTCCTCGTCGCCGTACTTGACCGGGTCGAGGCGGTATCGC
This sequence comes from Streptomyces sp. NPDC033270, assembly GCF_055576575.1. Lineage (NCBI taxonomy): Bacteria > Bacillati > Actinomycetota > Actinomycetes > Kitasatosporales > Streptomycetaceae > Streptomyces > Streptomyces sp. NPDC033270. Next base: position 244,646 of record NZ_JBVIRA010000007.1, on the reverse strand, counting down.
ATGGTGATCTCCTCGGTGCTCTGTCGGCGCACGGTCGGTCCGCGCGTCGTCGTGCACTAGCGAGGGCCCTTGGCGGGCCCCACCCGCTCCGGCCGTGTCCTGCCAGGGAATGCCGGCCGGGGCGGGAGTCTTCGCGGCTACACCGCGCTTGCCCTTGGACCGGCTCTACGGCCCCTTCGCGTGCACCATCCGATGCCGCACGATCAGCACGTTGAAGTCGCTCACCCGGCTGAAATCCCGCTCCGCCTCGGCCTGCTTCCTGCCTCGCTCCAGGGCTTTGCATTCGCTGCACTTCTGCATCGCGGACGCGGTTGGAGAGCCATAGGCGGACATGCGGATGCCTCCATCGGGCGCGGTTGAGACCAGGCGCGGCCGCCACATCCGGACGTGCGGCAGAGCTGCTCGGATGACGACGCTATGGACCTCGCGCACCCGCGCACCATCAATGTGCAGAGATGTGCATACAGCCACTCCTACAGGTGAGTTGGCTGCCTTACGGTCTTGCCCCGACCTCACATGCCCGCCATCGTGATGCACATCAACGCACAGCCACAGGACGGAAACCGGAGGACCGCTATGGCCTTACCACCCTTCACCCCTGACCCCGGCACGCGCCGGAAGGACGCATCGGCGTCTGCACTAGCCGCACCGCCCGCATACCGTCCGCGCTGAAGGAGATCAACCGATGCCGCAGAGCGTGCGACCCACGGGCTCGCAGAACACTGCGCAACCGTCGTGGAAGGCTGACATGGATCTAACGGAATTTGGCGAACTCATGGAGTCTGCTCAGCGCTCCGCCGTGTTCCTGCAAATGCGGGATGTATACAACGTGAGCGAAGAAGCCGAGGACTTCGCCATTTGGCAACGCACAGGCCAGCAAGACCTCGATCCCGATTCGAAATACTGGGCACCGTGGGTCAAAGTGATTTCCCGTGCCGTCGCGCGTGGCGTTGAGATCCGGAGAGCACGCATCGTATCCGAACCGGTGTCCGACTCCATTCGATACCTGCATCAGGCCGTCGTCGTCAACACCCATGCGGGCGAACAGGTTCGCTGGCTTCCACGCCGCCACGCCTCCGATATCGCCCTGCCAGGCAACGACTTCTGGCTCTTCGACGATCGCCTGATCCGGTGGAACCACTTCGATGGGAACGGCGCCGTGACCCTCCACGACGACTCCGACGATCCGGCTACCGCCAAACTCTGCGCCGCCGCCTTCGAAGCGGTCTGGGCAAGATCCATTCCGCACGCCCAGTACGAGCTCCGCTAACGGCACGGGCCAGAAGAAGAGCTACTCATCACGGCAACAATCACAGGGAGACCGACATGGCATTACAGTTCATCGGGATCGACCCCAACTCCGAGGAGGAAGAAAGTCCCACAGTGTGGGTCGACCAAGAAAAGCTGGAAATCGTCCTCCAAGGCTGGAAGCCGGACCACGAACTCGAAGCGGAATGCGCTGCGTTCGAGCTCCCTGGTCACGCGAAGGGGATCCCGGACCATGAAGCCGTGATCCGCATCCCCGCCAGGATGACGCAGATGATCCGAGAGGCGTGCGATGCCGTCGAGCGTCCCGAAGTTCCATGAGCTAATCTCCAAGTGCACGTGCTCAGCCGTGCACTTGGAGATGCGCGACTCCTACGCTGTCGACTACGAAAAGGGGCCATTCGCCGACTGGAAGAATGGATTCCGACGCGATCCCGCAGACCGGGCATCATGGTGGCGTCCATGGCACGACCTCATCCAAGAGACCGTGTCCAGCGGCGTCGTCGTGCGGCGGGCCCGTATCGTGTCGGAGCCGGTCAGCGAATACACCCGGTTCCTCTACGACGGCACCTTCACCAACGTCGCCGCCGGCGAACAGGTCCGCTGGCTCCCTCGCCGCCGGGCCTCCGACATTGCCCTCCCCGGGAACGACTTCTGGTTGTTCGACGAGCAACTGGTCCGCTGGAATCACTTCACCGGTGAGGGCACCTCAGGCGGCCCAGAGGTCACCGACGATCCTGCCGCGGCCAAACTGTGCGCAGACGCGTTCGAGGCCGTATGGTCGCGAGCGATTCCACACGACCAATACGAGATCCGCTAGCAAAGGCATCGGCTCAGCCAGCTCATGTCCGTCTCACCGTCCTCGTCTGCGCAAGCAGGTCGCGAAGCCGTTGCGCGTCGGCTACGCGACCTGCGCAAGGGCGCTGGCCTGACGGTCATCGAGCTGGCTGACCGGTGTGGCTGGCACCACGCCAAAACGTCCCGCGTCGAGAACGCCCGGACCGCACCCTCGACCAAGGACATCCGCCTATGGTGCCGAGCCTGCCAGGCGGATGACGAGGCAGAAGGCATCATCGCGCAATCCCTGCACGCTGAGTCGCTGTACACCGAGTGGCGCCACCAGGTGCGCAACGGCCTCAAGCAGTTGCAGAACCGTTCAGCCCAGTTCTTCCGCCAGACCACGTTGTTCCGGGTGTATTCATCAACCCTGATTCCGGGCCTTCTGCAAACCGAGGGCTATGCGGCTGCCGTGCTGCGGAGGGTCGCCGCATTCCGGGGGCTCCCCTTCGACGACAGCGCCGAGGCGGCGCAGGCTCGGATTGAGCGCTCCCACGTCATCCATGAGCCGGGACGCCGGTTTGTACTCCTCATCGAAGAAGCAGTGCTGCACTACCGCACCGGGGATGCCGACACGATGGCCGGGCAGCTGGGCTACCTGCTTACAGCTGGTGCCCTGCCGACCGTGTCGCTCGGCATCATCCCGATGGCAGCCCACAACCGAGTGCAGTCGCCGCGTGAGACTTTCCACGTATACGACGACAGCCTTGTATCGGTCGAGCTGGTGTCAGCACGCGTAAGGGTCACTCAGCCCTCCGAAATCTCCCTGTACCTCAAGGCATTCGAGCAACTACGCAGCATGGCCGTGTACGGCACGGAGGCGCGAACGCTGATCGTGAAGGCGCTTGAGGCGTTGCGCTGAGGAGGCGGTGTACGGCGGAGAACCCCGACCACCAGTTGGTGGCACAGCAGTTAGGCGCCCCATACGACCGAGTGGTACGGGGTCATGGCCGGGGGGCGGCCGGTCGCCGGCGGAGTGGTGCCGACACAGCATCGCCCCCGCCGGGCACGGGGGCCGATCACCGTTCCCCTGTGACTGCCCAGGAGTACCGTTCTGAGTGTCTGTTCAGAACGGAGTTCAGCATGCCACGAGGTAATGACACCCAGGCAGACCGCCTCCGGGACTTCCGCCGCAGCCGGGGCCTGACTCAGGAAAGTCTTGCTCAGCGCGCTGGGCTGAGCCTAGGCGTGATCAAGAAGATCGAGCGCGGCGGCACTGCTCGCATCGAGACCTATCATGCCCTTGCCCGCGCCTTGAAGGTTCGTACCTCCGCACTCTTCGAGCCGGGCAGCCCGCACTCCACGCCCCGGGATGACGGGGACAAGATGACCTTGATGCTGATGCGTCAGGCCGTCGCTCCACCCATAACTGTCTCTGGACGGCCCGGATTGGGCGACAGCATCGCGGTTGACCCGGACCTCCGTCACCTGCGCCGCACGGCCGATGCGCTGGCCAAGTCCTATTACCGCGATGACTACGGACAGGTCGCGGAGCTGCTGCCCGCCTTGGTGCGCTCGGCGCGTGTAGCACTCGACTATTTCGACGGCGGCCCGGAACACACCGAGGCGCTGAAGCTGCGAGCCGACGTGCTCCAGATGGCCGGGCGTTACCTGACTCAAGTGCGAGCATACGATTTGGCCCAACTCGCACTGCGGGATGCTGTGCAGGATGCAGCTGCGGCAGCCGACCGCACGGGGGCCGCGTCGGCTATCTACTTGCAGGGGTGGACGCTGGTGCGTCAGGGGCGGCTGGATGAAGCCGAACAGCTCGCGGTAGTCACCGCGGACGAGATCGAGCCACGCATCTCCCGCGCGTCGCAAAAGGAACTGGGAGTGTGGGGGCGGCTGCTGATTCGGGCAAGTAGCGCGGCGGCGCGGAACAACCGAGCCAGGGAAGCCCGGGAGGTGCTACGGCTGGCACGTACAGCTGGCGCCGCATTGGGAGGCAGCACCGCGACAGAGCTATGCAGTTGGGGCCGCTTCAACTGGTCTGCCGTGGCCTTCCAAGCGGTTGAGAACCAGCTGGTGGCGGAAAAGCCCGATCGGGTCCTTGGGCTTGCAGCGCGAATCCCGAAGTCGGCCACGGCTACCTCGAACACCTGGAACCGACACATGTTGGATGTGGCGCAGGCGCACGCGATGCTAAGGCACAGCGACGAGGCGACGGGCCTGCTTGCCGGACTTCATGAACAGGCACCGGAGTGGCTGCGGCACCAACGTCTGGCAACGGAGACCTTCCAGACTGTATTGCGCTCGAATAAGCGGCGATTGACGCGGCAGCAGCGAGACTTGGCGCGGTTCTTCGCGATCACATAAAGGGACACGAAGCGTGGCCCTTCCTGGTGAGGCATCCGGGAAGGGCCACTTTTCGTGTCTGTATACGCACAACTGGTGCCCATACCGTCGATCCCTGCCAAGCCACAGAAGACCCCCGCAACCGTGCGACCGGTCCGGGGGCGTGGCCACCAACCGCTAGGAGGTTGACGACATGGCGAAGACTATCGCCACGATCTTCGAAACGCTGCTGTGCTTGTTACTGCCCGCGCGAGGGCGCCACCGGTCCGCCGACGCACTGCCCGCCGCGAGGGGCTCGGACGCTGCGAGGCATGTGCTTCCCCGCGTGCCCGCTCGTGAGCAGGGGCTGTTGCGTGGTGAGGACGTTGCCCTGATCCGCCCGTACGTCCTCACCCCCGAGGAACGGCAGGAACGACGGCTGCAGCGCGGGCGGCGGCGCTCACTATGGCTGGCGGTGCACGGGTACGACTCGGGGCCGCGCTGGATCCACGGTGTGGAGGTGGTGGGCTGATGCCCAGTATGAACCGCCCTGTTCACCTGGGGAACCCGTTTCCGGTGGCGGAGATCGAGCCGGTTGCCGGGTGCGATGTGTGCATGGCCCTGGCCGCGCAGCGCGCGGCGGCGCGCGCCGTTGGGGACTCGTCGAAGGCGATCGATTGCCACATTGAAATCGGCCGCCACCCCCACGCGAAGGCGGCGCGGTCGTGAGCGCGGGCGCATGGTCGCGACTGTGCTGGTCGGTTGAGGAATCGTGGCACCGGCACATCAGGTACCGGGAGTTGTACCGGCAGCTTGACCGGATGCGGGCGGAGGTCAGGGCCCGTACCGCGTGGATGGATGAGCTGACCGAGGAGGAGACGGCGGCGATGCTGCGCGGTCTCGCCGAGTGCATCGACGCCATGGAGTCGGCAGGCGGAGATGCTCCGGAGCGTCCGGAGTGGCTGGTATGAGGGCGCGTTACCGGTTCGCCGAGTGGACGCTGGCGGCCGATTCGGAAGTGCGGTTCATCGGCGAGTGCCTGGACTGCGGGGAACGCTGCGTCGATACCGAGTCCGCCGATGAAGCCCAGGGGTGGTGCCTCCAGCACGCCGGGCTCACCGGGGACAGGCGCTTTGAGATGAAGGGGTTCCAGCTGTTCGCCGCCTACATGACCAATGCGGCGGCGGACGGTACTCCTCCCGCGACGTAGGCCGGGAAAGGGGGCCGAGTGGCACGTCCTCCAGCCGCCCTGCTCGACGACTGGCGGCGGGACCGCCAACCACCAGGGCCCGGGTTCCCCTCCCTGAGAGAGCCGGGCCGCACCACCGAAATGAAGTGATGAGGGAGGTGACCGTCCATGTGCCCCGTTGAAGGTTGTGGAGGCAGGCTGGTCCACGGCGGCAAGTCCGCCACGTGCGACACGTGCCACAACACGTTTGACACCTGACATCGCACCGGCCTGCGGCCCTGGCTCTCGCCCCCGAGAGAGCCGGGGCCGTTTCGGCCGTCTGCTCACCGAAGTCGGGTGGCGGGGGTGGGTGGCGGGCTGCGCTCCCCCGCAGCCCGCCACCTGCCGAGCGGGGCGCGCGCCTGCTGGCCGTATGTCTGCCGGCACCCGCCGTGCGCGGCCGGACGCCGGTCGTGCCCGCCCTCGTCAGCCGCCGTCGCCCCGCCAGACGTTGTCGAAGGCCGCCTCGTCGATGGCGCGCCGTTGCCGTTCGAACTGCAGGTGTCGGACCGCGTCGTCGACGGCGGCGAGCACGGTGGCCACCGCGTCGTCGGCCACGCCCGGGGAGTCCTCGGGGTGCTCCTCGCGGATGCCGACGGCCGCCGCGAGGGCGGCGAGGACGGGCTCCTGCTCGGTCCAGCGGCTCACCGCCCGGCGGCGGTCGGCGGAGTCGGCCAGCCCGACCCGGCCCGCGTCGAAGGGCTTCCAGCGGCGGCGCTCCCGGGTGAGCTGCCCCTCGGTCTCCAGTGCGGCCAGATAGGCCCCGTGCAGGCCGCGGCCCCTGCGCCACAGCCAGTCGTCGACCGTTTCGTACGGCGCCTGGCCGACGAGCGAGGACGCGGCCTGCTCCAGGAGGTCGTCGGCCAGTGCCGGCCGGTAGCCCGGGACGATGCGCTCGCCGTCCAGGGTGACGGCTCCGGCGCCGAGGAGGTCGATCACCTCGGCTCCCGCGAGCGCGAGCGACAGATCGCCGCGTTCCAGGGGGCGGGTGGACTCCACGTCCATCGACACGATCAGCAGGTCCCGCGGTGTGGTCATGAGCGGCTCCACGTCAGGGCCGGTGCCCCGCGCCGCGAAGGCGTGCGGTGCCGTGCGCCGGTGGGCCCCGGCCCGCCGGCGGGCACTCCCGTATCGGGCACTCCCGTATCGGGCACTCCCGTATATCGAGCTTACGGAGCGCCGAGGGCCGCTGCATCCCGGTCAGCCGCCGTCCACCTCCCCCAGCGCCTCGGCCAGCACCTCCGCCAGGTGGCGGCCCCGCCGGCCCGCCAGCTGGTCGAGCTGGGTGCGGCAGGAGAAGCCGTCCGCGAGGAGCTCCGCCTCGGGCGGCGACTGCCGCACCGCGGGCAGGAGTTGGTCCTCGGCGCAGGCCACGGACACCTCGTAGTGGCCCTTTTCGAAGCCGAAGTTGCCGGCCAGGCCACAGCAGCCGCCGCTCAACTCCCCGGTGAGTCCGGCGCGTTCACGCAGCCGGCGGTCGGCCGCGTCGCCGAGGACGGCGTGCTGGTGGCAGTGGGTCTGGCCGGCGACGGGGCGGTCCAGGCGCGGGGGTCGCCAGTCGGGGGCCAGTTCCTCCAGGGCCTCGGCGAAGGTGCGCACCTGGGAGGCGAGGTGGGCGGCGCGGGGGTCGTCGGCGAGCAGCTCGGGCAGGTCGGTGCGCAGGGCGGCGGCGCAGCTCGGTTCGAGGACGACCAGCGGCCGGCCGGGCCGGAGCAGGGGATGAAGGACGTCGACGGTGCGGCGCATCACCGCGCGGGCGTGGTCGAGCTGTCCGGTGGAGACATAGGTCAGGCCGCAGCACAGGGGGCGGTGGCGGCGCGGGAGGCGGACGGGCCCCGGCCCGTCGGACGCGGAGCGCGGCGGCGCGGTCGGCGGGAGGAGGGGGCGCAGGCCGGCCGCCTCCAGGACGCGTACCGCGGAGCGGCCTACCTGGGGGGAGAGGTGGTTGGTGAAGGTGTCGGGCCACAGCACGACCGTGCGGGCGGCGCCGGCGCCCGGCTCGCCGGTGGAGCGGTGGCGGCGCCACCACCAGCGGGTGAAGGTCTCGGCGGCCAGTTCCGGGACGGGCCGCTCGGGGGCGATGCCGGCGAGGCGCTTGCCGAGGGCGGCCAGGGGCGTGCGGGCGAGGGCGTTGAGGACGGGGGCCGCCGGTGCCGCGGCGTGCAGCCACTGGGGCAGCCGGCCCATGGAGTAGTGGGCGGCGGGGCGCAGCCGGCCCTCGTAGTGGTGGTGGAGGAACTCCGCCTTGTAGGTGGCCATGTCGACGCCGACCGGGCAGTCGCTGCGGCAGCCCTTGCAGGACAGGCACAGGTCGAGGGCGTCGCGCACCTCCGGCGACCGCCAGCCGTCGGTGATCACTTCGCCGGCGAGCATCTCGTGCAGCAGCCGGGCCCGGCCGCGGGTGGAGTGCTGCTCGGCGCCGGTGGCGCGGAAGGACGGGCACATCACGTCCGTCGAACCCGGCGCCGCGTGGGCGCCCCGGCATTTGGCGACGCCCACGCAGCGGCGTACGGCGGCCGAGAAGTCCCCGCCGTCGTGCGGGTAGCCGAAGGCGACCGGGACCGGTTCCTTGGGCAGGGACGCAAAGCGCAGGTTGTCGTCGAGGCGGGCGGGGCGCACGAGCATGCCGGGGTTGAGGCCGGCGGCCGGGTCCCACAGGTCCTTGAAGCGCTCGAAGAGGCCGACCAGCTCCGGGCCGTACATCTTCGGCAGCAGCTCGGCGCGGGCCTGACCGTCGCCGTGCTCCCCCGACAGCGACCCACCGTAGGAGACGACCAACTCGCCCAGGTCGTAGGAGAATTCCCGGAAGCGGCGGATGCCGGGGGCGCTTTGCAGGTCGAAGTCGATACGGACGTGGATGCAGCCGTCGCCGAAGTGGCCGTAGGGCGTGCCGCGCAGGCCGTACTGGGCGAGCAGGGCGCGGAAGTCCCGCAGGTAGGGGCCGAGCCGGGCGGGCGGTACGGCGCAGTCCTCCCAGCCGGGCCAGGCCTCCGTGCCGTCGGGCAGCCGGGTCGCGGTGCCGGAGGCGTCCTCGCGGATCCGCCACAGCGCCCGCTGGCCGGCCGGATCGGTGACCAGGGTGTGGTCGGTGGCGCCGTCCGCGGCCGCCGCCCGGCAGAGCGCTTCGGCGCGGGCGGCCGCCTCGGCGGGGCTCTCGCCGCCCATCTCGACGAACAGCCAGGCGCCGCCCTTGGGCAGCCCGGCCGCACTGCCCACCAGGTCGGCGGCCATCCCCTCGACGGTCATGGGCTTGTGCGGCAGGAGGGTGTGGGCGGCCTCGGCGGCCGCGCTCTCGTCGGGGTAGCCGAGGACGGCCAGCGCGCGGGCCGCGGGGGTCCTCACCAGCCCCACGGTCGCCTCGGTCAGCACGCCGAGGGTGCCCTCGCTGCCGGTGAGGGCGCGCGCCAGGTCGGTGCCCGCCTCCGGCAGCAGCGCGTCCAGGGCGTAGCCGGAGATACGGCGCGGGAGGTCGGGATAGCCGGTGCGCAGCAGCGCCAACTCCCCGTCGACCAGGGCCTTGACGCCGTCCCGCAGGCGCGGCGGCAGTCCGGTGGGGGCGCCGGTGGGGTCCGTGCCGCGGCCGGCGCGCACCCGCTCGCCGCCGTAGGTCAGCAGCCGCAGTTCGCGGACGCTGTCGGCGGTGGTGCCCCAGGCCACCGAGTGCGACCCGCAGGAGTTGTTGCCGATCATGCCGCCGAGGGTGCAGCGGCTGTGGGTGGAGGGGTCGGGCCCGAAGGTCAGCCGGTGGGGGGCCGCGGCCGCCCGCAGGTCGTCCAGCACCACGCCGGGCTGCACCACGGCCGTCCGGCTCTCGGCGTCCAGCGACACGATCCGCCGCATGTGGCGGGTGAAGTCCAGCACGACGCCGACGCCGGTCGCCTGGCCGGCGATGCTGGTCCCGCCGCCGCGCGGCACCACCGGCACGCCGTGCTCCCGGCACACCCGCAGCGCCGCCGCGACATCGTCGGCGTCCCGGGGCGCGACCACCGCCCGGGGCACCCGCCGGTAGTTGGACGCGTCCATCGTCACCAGCGCCCGGTCGGCCGCGGCGGACGAGACCTCCCCTCGTACCGCGGCCGCCAACTCCTTCACCAGGTTCCGCTGCTCCGTCACGTTGCGATCAGCCATGTCCCCAGCCTGCCCACTGAAACCGGTCCATGAGGCCTTCGGCGGGGCCGTTCCTTGCGGCGGGGCCGTAAGACGGCGCGGGATGCCGCCGCGGCCGCCGGTTCGCCCTGCTCCGCCGCGGCCGCGTTCGGGTGGAAGCGGAAGACGTCGTGCGGGTCGCTGACCGGGCCGCCCCGTACGGGTGACACCGAAGCCGGGGTGTACGACGCGGACGAGGCGCCGCCGTGAGCGCCGCCCGCCTGTCCACCGTACGATCGACGTTCATCTCACCCGCTGGACGTGCCGCCGGACCCCGCAGCGCGACGGATTAGGCTTCGCCCGTGGCTGATATCCAGATCCCCGCTGACATCAAGCCCGCCGACGGACGCTTCGGCGCGGGCCCCTCCAAGGTGCGTACGGAGGCGCTCGGCGCCCTGGCCGCCACCGGTAGCTCCCTTCTCGGCACGTCCCACCGCCAGGCCCCGGTCAAGAACCTGGTCGGCAAGGTGCGCGACGGCGTACGCGACCTCTTCCAGCTCCCCGAGGGCTACGAGGTCGTTCTCGGCAACGGCGGCTCCACCGCCTTCTGGGACATCGCGACGCACGGCCTGATCGAGCGCAAGTCCCAGCACCTGTCCTTCGGCGAGTTCTCCTCGAAGTTCGCCAAGGCCGCCAAGCTGGCGCCGTGGCTGGCGGAGCCCACCGTCATCTCCGCCGACCCGGGCAGCCACCCGGACCCGGAGGCCGAAGCGGGCGTGGACGTCTACGCGTTCACCCACAACGAGACCTCGACCGGCGTCGCCGCGCCCATCCGGCGCGTCGCGGGCGCCGACTCCGGCTCCCTGGTCCTGGTCGACGCCACGTCCGGCGCCGGCGGCCTGCCCGTCGACATCGCCGAGACCGACGTCTACTACTTCGCCCCGCAGAAGTCCTTCGCCGCCGACGGCGGTCTGTGGCTGGCGGTCTTCTCGCCCGCCGCCCTGGAGCGCGCCCGCGCCGTCCACGCGTCCGGCCGCCACATCCCGGAGTTCTTCTCGCTCCCCACGGCGATCGACAACTCCCTGAAGAACCAGACGTACAACACCCCGGCCCTGTCCACCCTCTTCCTGCTCAACGAGCAGCTGGAGTGGATCAACGGCCAGGGCGGCCTGGACTGGGCGGTCCGCCGCACCGCCACCTCCGCCCGCACCCTGTACGGCTGGGCCGAGGAGTCCAAGTACGCCACGCCGTTCGTCGTCGACCCGGCCAAGCGCTCGCAGGTCATCGGCACGATCGACTTCAACGACGACATCGACGCGGCGGCCGTCGCCAAGGCCCTGCGCGCCAACGGCATCGTCGACACCGAGCCCTACCGCAAGCTGGGCCGCAACCAGCTGCGCATCGCGATGTTCCCGGCGATCGACCCGTCGGACGTCGAGGCCCTGACGGCCTGCGTCGACTACGTGATCGGCCAGCTGTAACGGCCGGCCCGGCACCACAGCGCACCGCGGGCCCCGGCGACCTCCGCCGGGGCCCGCGGTGCGTCCGCGCCCCGGCCGGCGGCGTGCGGACCCGCCCGAGCACCGCCCGGAACCGGCCGAACGACAGCCCGAAGCGCCCCCCGAACGGACGCACCGCGAAGTGACGAAACGGGCCGGATATGCCTGTATGGGGGCATGACCACTCCCCCCAGCCCCGGCCTGACCCCCTTCGAGCGGCAAGGGGCGATTCTGCTGACCACGTACAAGCGGGACGGGACCGGTGTCGGCACACCGGTCAACATCGCCGTCGACGGCGACCACGCCTACATCCGCACGTACGGCAGCGCCTGGAAGGCCAAGCGGATGCGGAACTTCCCCGAGGTGGAGATCTGCGCGTCCACCTGGCGCGGCAAGCCCACCGGACCCGCCGTCAAGGCACGGGTGCGGCTGCTGGATCCGCAGACCCGGGAGTACCGGCGGGCCGAGCGGTCGCTGACCCGGAAGTACCCGCTGATCCACGGGCTGCTGGTGCCGATGGCGCACCGGCTGAAGAAGGAGCGGACGCTGCACTACGAGCTGCGGCTGACGGCCGAGGCGAACGCCCGGCCGCCGGAGCCCCCCGAGGGCCGGTCCGGTGACGCGGCGTCGGACGTCCCCTAGGACCGCCGCCGCAGCAGCCGCCGTACGGCCACGACCAGCGCCGTCGCCGCCGCGAGGACCAGCGCGCCCTTGACGACACCGGGCTTGAGCTCCGTGCCGGAACCCCCCTCCCCGCCAGGGCCGTCTGCCGACCCGCCACCGTTCGCCGGGTCGTCCGGGCCTCCGGTCTCCTGCGCCGACGCCGGCAGCTGCTCGCCGCTCAGCCCGACCGGCCGGACCTCGCTGCTTCGGCCCTCGGACCCGTACATCAGGGTGCGGCCGTCGGGGGTGAAGGTCACCGACTCGCCCTGCTGCTGGATCGGTACGCCCACACTGCCGATGTCCCGCGGCCGCCCGTCCTGCCACCGGTAGATCCGGGCCCCGAAGTAGCTGCGCATCACCAGCCGCGTACCGTCCGGCGAGAACGCGCCGTCGGTCACCCACAGATCGATCGGCGCGACCTTGCGGAAGGTGTTGGGGCCGGCGGTGGTGAGCCGCCGCGGGCCCTCGTAGAGCGCACCGCCGCCGCCCTGCTTCTTGCTGGCGATATAGACCCGACCGGTCCTGGGGTGCACCATCAGCGCCTCGGCGTCCCGCGGCCCGTCCGCGTACACCACGTCGAACTGGGTGGCGGTGACGGTGGCGTCGCGCAGCTTCGCCGGCTCCGGGAAGCGGTAGATCCACACGTGGTTCCACGTGCCGCCGAGGTTGTCGCCGATGTCGCCGACGTAGACGGCGCCGTCCGGGCCGACCGAGACCGCCTCGACGTCCCGCGGCGTTCCGATGCCGCGCAGCGTGATCCTGGCGACCGTACGGCCGGAGGCGCCGTCGACGGCGTAGACGTACGGGCCGTCGTCGCTGTCGTTGTGGGTCCAGTACACGCCGGGGTGCGCGCGGCTGGCGGCCAGCCCGCTGGACTCGGTGATCCGGGGATCGCCGATGGTGAAGCCGTCGGGCTCGTCGGCGGCGGCCGGCCCGGCCGCCGCCACCCACAAGACCCCCGCGGCACCGGCCGCGCACAGAAGCGAACGCATGGGCACAGACTGCCATCTCGGGCGGCGGCGCGCGGAGCGGGCGGTGGACCGCGGCCGGCGGGCGTGGTCAGCGTCACGTACCAGGTCGCAGGGGTTCTCGGCCATCATGGCCCGATGAGGATCATGTTCGTCGGTGACTCGATGACGATAGGGAGCACCGGCGATTTCACGTGGCGCCACCGGATGTGGCAGCACCTGAATGCGACCCACGACGGCCCCTACCGCATCGTCGGACCGCGCCACACCCTCCACGACCCCGCCGCCGACGCCGCCACCTCCCACGCGTACGGCGACCCCGGCTTCCCCCGGGAGGCCCGGCGCCATCTCGCCGGGTGGGGCGAGGGCTGGCTGCACATGGCGCCGCTGATCGGCGCGGCGATCGGCCGCCATGAGGCCGACACCCTGCTGGTCTCGCTCGGCCTGATAGACCTCGGTTTCTACACCAACGCCGAGCAGACCGCCGAGAACGTACGGGAGTTCGTGGCCCAGGCACGGGCGGCGGCGCCGCACGTCCGGGCCGTGCTGATGCCCGTCATCCCCAATGTGCGGGCGGCGGCGGACACCGCGTTCGCCGCCCAGTGCGAGCGCTTCAACGAGCTGCTGGCCAAGGCCGTCGGCGATCTGTCCACGCCCGCCTCGCCGTTGCTGCTGGCCTCCGAGCCGCCCGGCTGGGACATCGAGCACGCCACCTACGACGGCACCCACCCCTCCGCGTGGGGCGAGCACCTGCTGGCGGGGGCGTTCGCGGACGCGATGCACCAGGCGTGGGGGGTCGGCGGCCCGTACCGGCCGGACGAGCCGCACGGGGCCACCGCACCGCGGTGAGCCACGGCCGCCACGCCGCGGCCACTTTGTGACGTCCTTGCTTCGAGCGCACATCAAGGCGTTGGCTGATCCACCATGGAGTACACGCAGCTCGGACGCACCGGACTCAAGGTCAGCCGACTCGTCCTCGGGACGATGAACTTCGGCCCCCAGACGGACGAGACCGACAGCCACACCATCATGGACGCGGCGCTCGGCGCCGGCGTCAACTTCCTCGACACCGCCAACGTCTACGGCTGGGGCGCCAACAAGGGCCGCACGGAAGAGATCGTCGGCTCGTGGTTCGCCAAGGGCGGCGGCCGCCGCGACAAGACCGTGCTGGCCACCAAGGTCTACGCGAACATGGCGCCCGACGGCGACACGGTCTGGCCCAACCACGACAAGCTCTCCGCCCTCAACATCCGACGGGCGGTGGACGCCAGCCTCAAGCGGCTGGGCACCGACTACATCGACCTCTACCAGTTCCACCACGTCGACCGGGACACCCCCTGGGAAGAGATCTGGCAGGCCATCGACGTCCTCGTCCAGCAGGGCAAGATCCTCTACGCGGGCTCGTCCAACCACGCCGGCTGGCACATCGCCCGCGCCAACGAGACCGCCGCCCGGCGCGGCTCGTACGGCCTGGTCAGCGAGCAGTGCCTGTACAACCTGGCGGAGCGGCGCGCCGAGATGGAGGTCATCCCGGCCGCCGAGAGCTACGGCCTGGGCGTCATTCCCTGGTCCCCGCTGCACGGCGGGCTGCTGGGCGGCGCGATCCGCAAGGAGCGCGAGGGCGGCGCGGCCCGCTCGGTCTCCGGCCGCTCGGCCGACTCCCTGGCCAACTCCGCCATCCGCGCCCAGATCCAGTCCTACGAGGACCTGCTCGCCAAGCACGGCCTGGAGCCCGGCGAAGTGGCGCTGGCCTGGCTGCTGACCCGCCCGGGGGTCACCGGCCCCATCGTCGGCCCGCGCACCGCGGACCAGCTCGCCTCCGCGCTGCGCGCCGTCGAGCTGAAGCTGCCGGCCGAGCTGCTGGCGTCGCTGGACGAGATCTTCCCCGGGCCGGGGCCGTCACCGGAGGCGTTCGCCTGGTGACGAAGGCGGCGTGCTGACGGCCCCGGGCCCGGGCCGGGCGGCCGTCAGCGCAACGCCGCCGCCACGATCACGACGACGAGCAGCACGGCGAGCAGGCCGGACATGATCCGGTTACGGGTTTTCGGGTCCACCCTCTGAGCGTAACCGGGCTGGATCCGAACATTTCCACGACCCGGGTGCGCGGGCGCTCCACGCCCGCCCCCGCGCCCCTCGGCGGCCGGGGCTCCCCCGGCCGCTCAGCGGCCCAGCGGCCAGGAGGCGATCTCCTCATAGCGGGGCTGCGCGCCGGCCGGCCCCGGGACGGGCGGGTGGCTGCGGATCAGCGACAGCGCCCCGACGGTCCAGGCGGAGCCGTGGAAGTCCTTCAGGGCGGCCGCGTACGGGGCGAGGTTCAGGTTGGCGGTGCGGTTCCTGGCGAGGGTGAGGTGCGGGGTGTAGGGGCGGTGCTCGTCGGCCATGGCCACGCCGGCCCGGCGAGCCGCTGCCGCCGCCGAGTCGGCGAGCCGGCCCATGGCGGGGCGGTCGCCGTCGGCCCCGGCCCACACCACGCGGTCCGAGAAGCGGCCGCCGCCGGCGATCCGCAGTGCGTACGGGTCGCGGCGGTGGGCCGCGCGGGCCAGCCGCTCGTGCAGCTCGGGCAGGAGCTCGTCGGGCACCTCGCCGTAGAAGGCGAGGGTGAAGTGCCAGCCGTCCCGGCCGGTCCAGCGCAGCCGGTCGGCGGCCGGGAGTTTCTTCAACTGCGCCACCTCGACGGCCAGTTCCTCAAGGGCGGGGGCGGGCGGCAGGACCGCGGCGAAGAGTCTCATGCGGCCAGTCTGGCCCACGCCGTGCGGCGGACCGGGCGTACGCGGGCCCCTGCCGGACCGGTGCGGCGCGCCCCGACGGCCGCCCATGGCCCCGGGGTGGTGCGGCGGGGATCAGATCCGCCGGGGACGGCCGAAGAGGAGGTCGTAGCCCGGGGGCAGCTGGAGCAGGACGCGGCGCATCAGGTCGTCGCCGGCGGCGTCGGCGACCACGCTGAGCACGGCGCCGACGTCCCATGTGGCGGTCTCCTCGGTGGCCCCCTCGATCCAGGCCGCGGTGGCGCGGACGAACCGTTCGGGATCCAGCGGCTCGACGGCCGGCAGCGGGTTGAGCAGGATCAGCTCGAAGGTCTCCGGCAGGCAGCCGGCCAGCTCGGCCCGCTCCGCACCCACCAGATGCGCGCCCAGCAGCGCGAGCACGACCCGTGCCGCCCGCTCCGCCTCCTGCGCCGAGGCGTACTCACCGCGCTCCTGGACCTGCGCCAGGAACACCTCCCATCGCATGGGCACCACGGTTGTCCCCTTTCCGCGGTCCCCGCGGTACCGAGGTATCCGCGCACACCGCTCCGTGCCGTTGGGCCCATGGTGGCCCGGCGCGGCGCGCGCGGCGACCTCGCGCACGGCGGGTGCGGCGGTGCTACGCGGCCGGTGACAGCGCCTTCTCGCCCGGCGGGGCGGGGTGCGCGGCCCGCGGCACGAAGGCGACGTGCTGGTGGCCGCGGCGCAGGTCGATCTTGAGGCGGAGGCCGCCGGTCCGGGCGAGGACCAGGCCGATCAGGGTCGCGGCGGCCAGCGAGACCACGCCGCCGGCCAGGAATCCGACGCGGGCGCCGAAGGCGTCGGTGACCCAGCCGACGATGGGGGCGCCGAGCGGGGTGCCGCCCATGAAGACCATCATGAACAGGCTCATCACCCGGCCGCGCATCAGCGGGTCGGTGGCCAGCTGGACACTCGAATTGGCGGTGACGTTGACGGTCAGGCCGACCATGCCGATGGGCGCGAGCAGGGCCGCGAAGATCCAGAAGGAGGGCGCCAGCGCGGCGGTGATCTCCAGGACGCCGAAGAGCGCGGCGGCGCCGACCAGCAGGCGCAGCCGGGAGCCGGCGCGGCGCGCGGCGAGCAGCGCGCCGATCAGCGAGCCGGCCGCCATCAGGCCGTTGAACAGGGCGTAGGTGCCCGCGCCCTGGTGGAAGACGTGGTAGACGAACGCGGTCAGCCAGATCGGGAAGTTGAAGCCGAACGTGCCGATGAAGCCGACCAGGACGATCGGCCAGACCAGGTCGGGGCGGCCGGAGACATAGCGCAGGCCCTCGCGCAGCTGCCCCTTGCTGCGGGGCACCCGCTCGACCTTGTGGAGTTCGGCCGTCCGCATCATCAGCAGGCCGACGACCGGCGCCACGAAGGACAGGCCGTTGAGCAGGAAGGCCCAGCCGCTGCCGAACGCGGTGATCAGTACGCCGGCCACCGCGGGGCCGATCAGGCGCGCGGACTGGAAGTTGGCGGAGTTGAGGCTGACGGCGTTGCGGAGCTCGTCCTGACCGACCATCTCGGAGACGAACGCCTGCCGGGCGGGATTGTCGACGACGGTGGCCAGCCCGAGCACGAAGGCGACCAGGTAGACGTGCCAGACCTGCACCTGGCCGCTGAGCGTGAGCGCGGCGAGGGCGAGGCCGGTCAGGCCCATGGCGGACTGGGTGAGCAGCAGCAGCCTGCGCTTGGCGAAGCGGTCGGCGATGACGCCGCCGTAGAGGCCGAACAGCAGCATCGGCAGGAACTGCAGCGCGGTGGTGATGCCGACCGCGGCGGACGAGCCGGTGAGGCTGAGCACCAGCCAGTCCTGGGCGATGCGCTGCATCCAGGTGCCGGTGTTGGACACCATCTGGCCGGTGGCGAAGAGGCGGTAGTTGCGTATGCGCAGGGAGCTGAACGTGCCCTTGCGCGGGGCGGTCACGGTCGGGGCGCGGGGGACCGTGCCGTCTTGGGGGTTCGGTGCGGGGGCGGAGTCTGCTCCGGATCCCGTACTCAAATCGGGTTCGCCTCCTTGGCGTCGGGGTTCTACAGCTGTGCCAGCTTCTCCAGCACGGGCGCGGCGGCCCGGACCTTCGCCCACTCGTCCTCGTCCAGCCCGGAGGCCAGCTCGGCGAGCCAGGCGTTGCGCTTGCGGCGGCTCTCCTCGAGCATCGCCTCGGCCTCTTCGGTCTGGGTGACGACCTTCTGGCGGCGGTCGTCGGGGTGCGGTTCGAGCCGGACCAGCCCCTTGGCCTCGAGCATGGCCACGATGCGGGTCATCGACGGCGGCTGCACATGCTCCTTGCGGGCCAGCTCGCCGGGCGTGGCCCGGCCGCAGCGGGCCAGGGTGCCGAGCACCGACATCTCGGTGGGGCTGAGCGACTCGTCCACCCGCTGGTGCTTGAGCCGGCGGGACAGGCGCATCACGGCGGACCGCAGCGCGTTCACCGCGGCCGCGTCATCAGGGTGCACCGCCCGGCCGTCAGGCTGGGGGTGGGGCAGTTCCGGCATGGTCTTTAGCATAACTCATTACCCTCTCTAAGTAAAGCCGTGGGCGGGTGTCCGTCATGGATCACCCATATGAGTGAGGACGCGGCGGAAAGTGACACGCCTGACCGGGAGAGGACGGGACCGTGTCCGTATGGGATCGCGAGTGCTCAGCCTGCGCGTGGACGGGGAGCTGCTGGAGCGCATTCGGCAGCACGCCGCAAAACGCGGAATGAGCGTCCAGGACTATGTCGTCCGGACGCTCATCCGCGAGGACTTCGACGAACGGTTCCAATCGTCCGTCGACGAGACCGAGAAGCTCGGCGTGCGGTGGTCGGCTCCTTCTACTTGACCCCGAGGATCTGCTCGATCGGGTGGAGCAGGAAGTAGACCAGGAAGCACAGGCCGACGGCGTTCAGCAGCCAGGGGACCTGCCGGAAGCGGCCGGTGGCCGTGCGCAGCAGGATGAACGCCAGGACCCCGATGCCGATGCCGTTGGTGATGCTGTAGGTGAACGGCATCGAGACGATCGTCAGGAAGGCGGGGATGCCGACGGTGAAGTCGCCCCAGTCGATGCCCTTGACGTTCGAGGCCATGATCAGGAAGCCGACGACCACCAGCGCCGGCGTCGCCGCCTGGGAGGGGACCACGGTCGCCAGCGGCGTGAAGACCAGCGCGAGCAGGAACAGCCCGCCGGTCATCAGGTTCGCCAGGCCCGTGCGGGCGCCCTCGCCGACGCCGGCCGTGGACTCCACGAAGCAGGTGTTGGCGGAGGCGGAGCCGAAGCCGCCGCCCGCGACCGCGATGCCGTCCACCATCAGGATCCGACCCATGTTCGGCAGGTTGCCGGTCTCGTTGTCCAGCAGCCCGGCCTCCTCGCCGACGCCGATGATGGTGCCCATCGCGTCGAAGAAGCCGGAGAGCAGCACGGTGAAGACGAACAGACAGCCGGTCAGCAGGCCGACTTCCTTGAAGCCGCCGAAGAGGCTGATGTCGCCGATCAGACCGAAGTCCGGCGCGCCGACGATCTTCTCCGGGACGTTGGGGACCGCCAGGCCCCAGGCCGCGTCCGGGATGTCGGCGACGGCGTTGACGACGATCGCGACGACGGCCATGGCGACCATGCCGATCAGGATCGCGCCCCTGGTCTTCCGCACGATCAGCACGAACATCAGCATCAGGCCGAGGACGAACACCAGCACCGGCCAGCCCTTGAGCTGACCGCCCTGGCCCAGGCCCATCGGGACGGTGGTGTGCGCGGCGTCGGGGTTGCGGGACACGAAGCCGGCGTCGACCAGGCCGATCAGCGTGATGAACATGCCGATACCGATGGCGATGGCGCGCCGCAGGCCGCCCGGGATCGCGTCCATCACCCGCTGCCGCAGGCCCGAGGCGACCAGGATCATCAGCACCAGACCGGCGAGCACGACCATGCCCATCGCGTCCGGCCAGCTCATCTTGGGGGCGAGCTGGAGCGAGACCACGGCGTTGATGCCCAGGCCCGCGGCGACGGCGATCGGGACGTTGCCCATGACGCCCATCAGGACGGTGCACAGCCCGGCCATCAGCGCGGTCGCGGTGACCAGCTGGCCGTTATCGAGATGGTGGCCGAACTTGTCGACTCCGGAGCCGAGAATGATCGGGTTCAGCACGATGATGTAGGCCATCGCGAAGAACGTCGCCAGACCGCCGCGCAGTTCGCGGCTGACCGTCGACCCCCGCTCGGAGATCTTGAAGAAGCGGTCGAAACCGTTCTTGGGAGGCGTCGGCGCCGGGTTCTCAAGAGGGTCGACCGGCGTGGTGGCCGAGGGGGACATGCGGGGACCTCAGTCGGACGGGCCTGGGGAAGGCGCGGGGGCCCGTGGGCCCGGAACACGTACAGAGCATCAATAACCGGATCACGTTGGATGAATCGACGATCCGATCCGGTCAGATCCAGAAAGGTTCAGTATGAATAAACAATGCACTGATCGCTATCTCCGCGCGTAGACCCCTGTTGCGCTGGGCCGGAGGCACGCACTCCCGCCGCGGGACCACTCGGCCGCCACTCCCCGCCCGGCCCCCGTCCGGCGCCGTGTCCGGCCCCCGTAAGCTGAACACCATGTGGAAGAAGTCCGAACTGCGCCCGGCCCCGGCGCCCCTGGAGGGCCCCGTCGTCGGCACGATCACCGGCGGCACGATCATCTGGTTCGTGCTCTTCCTCGGCCAGCTGCCCTTCTACGGCTGGTACGCCGACAACGACCACGCCTGGTGGGTGTGGACCTGCCTGGCCGGCGGCGCCCTGGGCCTGCTGGGCATCTGGTACGTCCGCAGGCGCGACGCCGCGATCAAGCGCGCCGCGGCCGCCGCCGGCGACGCCTGACCGCGGCCCCTCCCCCGCCGCACCTCCCGCCCGGCCGGCGGGTGAAGTACGCGCCGCGCCCGTAACGTCGAGGGCATGACGGATCGGGCGAGGACCGAAGCCGGGCACCCCGAAGCGGGCGGCGAGCCGGCCGGAGCGACCGTCCACGCCCCGGCCCACCCCGGCCTGACCGCCGCCGAGGTCGCCCAGCGGGTGGCCAGGGGCGAGGTCAACGACGTCCCCGTACGGTCCTCCCGCTCCACCGCCGAGATCATCCGCGCCAACGTCTTCACCCGTTTCAACGCGATCATCGGCGTACTGTTCGTGATCATCCTGATCGTGGGGCCGATCCAGGACGGCCTCTTCGGGTTCGTCATCGTCGCCAACACCGGCATCGGCATCGTCCAGGAGCTGCGCGCCAAGAAGACCCTGGACAACCTGGCGGTCATCGGCGAGGCCCGGCCGACCGTCCGGCGCGACGGCGTCCCCGCCCCGATCCCCACCGCCGGCGTCGTCCTCGACGACGTCATCGAACTCGGTCCGGGCGACAAGGTCATCGTCGACGGCGAGGTCCTGGAGACCGACGGCCTGGAGATCGACGAATCGCTGCTGACCGGCGAGGCCGACCCGGTCGTCAAGAAGCCCGGGGAGCCGGTGATGTCCGGCAGCTTCGTCGTCGCGGGCGGCGGCTCCTTCACCGCGACCAAGGTCGGCCGCCAGGCGTACGCGGCCCAGCTCGCCGAGGAGGCCAGCCGCTTCACGCTGGTCCACTCCGAGCTGCGCTCCGGCATCAGCCAGATCCTCAAGTACGTGACCTGGATGATGATCCCCACCGCGCTCGGCCTGATCCTCAGCCATCTGCTCACCCTCGGCCTGCCGGGCGACGAGGCGATCCGCCGGATGGTCGCCGGCATCGTCCCGATGATCCCCGAGGGTCTGGTCCTGCTCACCTCCGTGGCCTTCGCCATCGGCGTCGTCCGGCTCGGCCGCCAGCAGTGCCTGGTCCAGGAACTGCCCGCCATCGAGGGCCTGGCCCGGGTCGACGTCGTCTGCCTGGACAAGACCGGCACGCTCACCGAGGGCGGTATGGACGTCAGCGCGCTGCGGGTCATCGGCTCCGCCTCTGACGGCCTTGAAGAGGGCGGAGACGAAGCGGAGCGTAGTGCGCGCGACCACACCTACCTGGAGCAGGTCCTGGGCGCGCTCGGCGCCTCCGACCCCCGCCCCAACGCCTCCCTCCAAGCCATCATCGACGCCTACCCCGCCGACGACGGCTGGCGCTGCACCCAGTCGCTGCCGTTCTCCTCCGCCCGCAAATACAGCGGGGCGTCCTTCAACGACGCCCACGGCGAGAGCACGACCTGGCTCCTGGGCGCCCCCGACGTCCTGCTGCCGGCCGGCGACCACCGCCTGAGGGACATCGACGACCTCAACGCCCGGGGCCTGCGGGTGCTCCTGCTGGCCCGCGCCGAACGGGAGCTGGACGACCCCGAGGTCGCCCGGGGCGTGCACCCCACCGCGCTGGTCGTCCTGGAGCAGCGGCTGCGCACCGAGGCCCCCGACACCCTGCGCTACTTCGCGGAGCAGGGCGTCCACGCCAAGGTCATCTCCGGCGACAACGCGGTGTCCGTCGGCGCGGTGGCCGGCAAGCTGGGCCTGCCGGGCGCGGACGCCCCCGTGGACGCGCGAAGCCTGCCCGCCCCTGCGGAGGCGATGGCCACCGCCCTCGACCGGGGCGCGGTGTTCGGCCGCGTCTCCCCGCAGCAGAAGCGGGACATGGTCGCGGCCCTGCAGTCCCGCGGCCACACCGTCGCCATGACCGGCGACGGCGTCAACGACGTCCTCGCCCTGAAGGACGCCGACATCGGCGTGGCGATGGGCTCCGGCTCCGAGGCCACCCGCGCGGTGGCCCAGATCGTCCTGCTGAACAACAGCTTCGCCACCCTGCCGTCCGTGGTCGCCGAGGGCCGCCGCGTCATCGGCAACATCACCCGCGTCGCGACCCTCTTCCTCACCAAGACGGTCTACTCCGTCCTGCTGGCCATCCTCGTGGCCTGCTGCCAGATCCCCTACCCCTACCTCCCGCGCCATCTGACGCTGCTGTCCACCCTGACCATCGGCGTCCCGGCGTTCTTCCTGGCGCTCGCCCCCAACAAGGAGCGCGCCCGCCCGCACTTCGTCCGCCGGGTCATGCGCTACGCGATCCCCTCCGGCCTCATCACGGGCCTGGCCGCCTTCGCCACCTACCTCCTCGCCCGCGCCCACTACACCGGCCCGGGCGCCCTCTCCGCCGAGACCAGCGCCGCGACCCTGACCCTCTTCCTCACCGCGATGTGGGTCCTGGCGATCATCGCCCGCCCCTACACCTGGTGGCGGATCGCCCTGGTGCTGGCCATGGGCCTGGGCTTCCTGATCGTCCTGGTCACCCCCTGGCTGCAGGACTTCTTCGATCTGCGCCTGGTCGGCAGCACGATGCCGTGGGCGGCGGTGGCCGTCGCCGCCGCGGCGGCGGTGCTCCTGGAGCTCGCCTGGCGCCGGGTGGACCGCCGCTTCCCGGCCTGAGCCGCCCCACACGCGGCCGGCCGCCACATCGCCCGGCGGCCGGGCAGCCCCGGCGCAACGTCGCGGTCAAGCCTTCCGCCGCGGCCTGGCCACGGTCCGCCCCCTGCCCTACCCTCCGCCCCATGACACTGATTCCGGGGGACCTCACCTACCGGGTGCTGGCCGGCTCCCACCGCCACCGCCACCACCACTCCCACTACGGGGGCGACGGCGTCATGGACTGGTGGGAGTGGCTGATCGTGGCCATCGGCGTGATCGTCGTGGTCTGGGCCCTGGTGAAGAAGTTCACCTCGAACTGACCGGGCCCGGCCGACCGGCCCGACCGAACCGAGCGCCGTCGTCCGGGCCGGGACGCCACCCGCCCCGGCCCGCGGTGCGCCGCGGCGCCGACGGTCAGTCGAACCAGCGCGCCCGCGCCAGCTCCTCGCCCCGGTCCGGGTCCTCCAGCAGCGCCGCGACCTCGAAGCGGCGCGGCCACTGGCCGGCCGCCCAGGCCAGGCCGGCCGCGACGCCCTCCAGGGTCGCGGCGTGCACGGTGCCGTCGGGACTCTGGCGCCAGTCCAGTTCGGCGGTGGCGTCCGGGCCGTCGCCGACGAGCAGCTCCTCGTGTTCCAGGTACGACTCGGGGGTGGCGGGGCCGAGCAGGACCCGTACGGCCTCCGGGACCTCGTGGCGGACGCCCTCGGAGCGCACCTGCGCACTCACCGCCTCGCTCAGCCTGCGCACCTGCAGCAGTTCGGCCAGGTCCGCGGCGCGCGCCGGGCGCACCGGCAGCAGGGGCAGCCCCGCCGCCAGCGGCATCAGATCCGGGGCGTCGGCGACCACGGCGTCCGCCGCGTCCACCACCCGCACCTCCCGGTCGAGCACGGCCCGCAGCTCGTCGGGGAGCGTCACCTGATCGGGGTCCAGGTCCGCCAGCAGGCCGTAGAGGCCGTGGAGTTGGGCCGCGTCCACGGTCAGGTCCGCATCGGCGAGGCGGGCCAGCAGTTCGGCCGCGCCGCCCGGCTCGTCCAGGAGGGCGGCGACGGAGGTGCGCACGCCGAGTGCGCGCAGCACCTGGGCGTCGACCTCGCCGGCGTCCGCGGACTCGTAGAGGCCGGCCAGCAGTGGGTCGCCGCCCGCCGAGCGCAGACCGGCGGGCCGCCGCCCGTCCAGCACCGGGTGGCCGCGCAGCCACCAGGCGGTGTAGGGGCGTACGGACTCGGTGGTGCCGTCGGGCAGCAGCACCCGGGCGGGTGCGGTGAGCGCGTCGCGCAGCGGCGGCCGGGAGAGCATCTCCAGTACCTGCGGCCAGGCGTCGTCGTCGACCAGATCGAGGTCGCGGACGGCCACCAGTTCGGTGAGCACCGGCGGGACCGGCGTGTCGGGCAGGGCGTCGAGGAGGTCCTCGCACCACACGTCGACGGCGTCCAGCAGCCCGGCGTCGTCCGGCTCGGCGAAGTCCCCGTCGCGGGGCTCCAGCTCGTCCGGGTCCAGGACGACATCGGCGGCCCGTACCAGCGCGAAGGCGGCCATGACGCCCACGGCGGTCAGCGGCCGCTCACCCCACCGCGCGGCCAACTCGGCGTCGCACGCGGCGAGTTCACCCTCCCGGATGACCCGCTCGAAGGCGCTGCCCGGGTACACCAGCTCACCCGCCGGCGCCAGCTCGCCGTCCTCGTCGGGCAGTGCGAGGGCGCCGAGCCAGGGCTCGTCACCGGGCGCGAGGTTGGCGTCGCGGACCAGCCCGAGCACCATCTCCGCCAGCTCCTGCGCACCCAGCGGAGCCCCCGGCCCGCCGCCGGCGAAGTCGTCGGCGAAGACGTCGTAGGCGTCCTCGTCCGCCTCCAGCGAGTTCTCCACGGCCGCCCGCACCTGGGGCGTGGTCAGTACGGCGCGGGGCGCGGCCGGGGTGGCGCCGAGCTTCTCCAGCAGCGGGTGCACCGCGTCGGGGTGGGCGACCTTCAGCCCGAGCCGGGCGAGCGTACGGTGCCGGGCGGCGTCCTCGCCGTCCCCCGCGGGGCCGCCGCCGGGCAGCGGCAGCAGCACCTGGCGCGGCCCGATGGTGGTGCGTGCGGTGCCACTCGCCCCGCCGGGGCCCTGGCCGCCGGTGCCCGCGAGCGGCACCGGCAGTCCGCTGAGCCGGTCCGGGTCGGTACCGGCCAGCGCGTCGTAGAGCCGCCACCACCAGTCGGGGGCCCGCTCGACGCCCGCCAGGCGGTCGACCATCTCCCCGAGCGGCACCCGGGCCACACCCAGCGCCCGCAGCTCCGTGCGCCGTTCGAGGCCGGCCGGCAGCAGGCTGGGGAACAGCTCGGCCAGCACCGCGACCGTCGCGCTGCCGGCGCCCTCGACCACCTCGGCCTCCACGGGCCGCAGGACATACCGCACCGCGTCCTCGCCGGAGTCCCACTCGTCCTCCGCCGGGGCCGCGGGCTCGGCCCGCTCCCCCGCGCCCGGCGCGGCCGCGCTCGGCAGGAACCGCACCCGCGGCAGCAGCGCGAGCACCTGCCGGCGCAGCTCACCGTCCAGCCCGCCCTTGCCCAGCGGGCCCGGTACCAGGTCCAGGGTGGCGACGGACACCGGCTGCCAGTCGCCGAGCAGCGCCGCGTAGGCGGCGGCCACCCGCTCCACCAGGAAGTCCGTCAGCGGGCCCGGGGCGACATGACGCCGGGTCGGCTCCAGCGGGAACGAGGCGATCAGCAGCCCGGGCAGCCCCAGCGGCTCGTCCGTCGGCGTCGGCGCGTGCACCACCGGCGCGGTTCCCGGGCGCGCCGGCGCGCCCTCGGAGTCCACCGGCACCGCCCAGGTCACCGACCACGACGGCCGCAGGCGCTCCTCGACGGGCCGGTCCGCGAGCAGCGCCGGGTCCAGCGGCCCGCCGTCGGTCGCCACCCGCCACCGGGTGGCGCCCCGCTCACTGTCCTCGATCAGGACGTACGGGCCGTCCTGACGCCGCCTCAACTCGCGTACGCCCTGCGGGGTCTCGACCACGACCTCGGCCAGTCCCGGCAGCGTCAGCAGCAGCGCCGCGTCGATGCCGTCCAGCAGCCGCTCGGCGAGGTCCTGCGCCGCGCCGTCCCGCAGCGGCAGCACGACGGCGGTGTCGTACCCGTCGGGCGCGGTGCCCTCCGCGGGCATCGGCAGCCGCAGCAGCGGTACGTGCCCCTCGCGGCGGCGCAGTTCGCCGCCCAGGCCGGGGCTGTGCGCGGCCACCTCCTGCGCCAGCGTGCGGGCCTCGGCCAGCGACCACCGCACCCCGCCGGTGCGTCCCACCAGGGCCGGCTCGTCGCTCACGGACAGCACCGCGGCGAAGCCGACGCCGAACCGGCCGACCGCGCCGACCGCCACACTGGGCTCCCGTTTGGCGGAGGCGCGCAGCGTCGACAGCGACTCCACGCCGGTGGCGTCGAGGGGGGCGCCGGTGTTGGAGGCGACGAGTACGGCGGGGGCGTCGTCGTCGGCCGGGTGCAGGGTCAGCCGCAGCCGCCCGGGGACCCCGGCGCGGGCCGCCGCGTCCGCCGCGTTCTGCGCCAGCTCCACGGCGAGCCGGTCGCGGTAGCCGCCGAGCGCGAGGTCCTCCTCGGCGTTGGCGTCCTCCCGGAACCGGGCCGGTGACGCGGCCCAAGCGTCCAGCACGCCGCGGCGCAGTCGAGCCGTCCCGAACGGATCTCCGGCTGCGCCTCGCACCCACGACGTTGCGGTCACGTCTCTCGTCTCCCTCGCTGAGTCTGTGTCCAGACGGTATCGCCCCACGTTGCCGCCCGGCCCGTCGTGGGGGCTTCTGCTTCCCGCCTTCGGAAGAAGTCACGGACCAGCAGAAGCCCGGCTGCGCCACGACGCGGCCGAGCTTCTGGCTCCTATCCTTCACCCCCACAGGGCGGGGGCGCCTCACCGGGCGGGAGGACCGTCCCCGGCACCCACCGGGCGCCCCCGCCCGCACAAACCTCAGCTGTGGCCCAGCTCCTCCGCGGGCCCGGCCTCCTCGACCGAGCCCCCGTCCCGCTCCGGCCGCAGGGACAGCGGCTCCACCACCGTCTCGTCGACCACCGGCGGGGCCGGCCGCGGCGTCTTGGGCATCACGGCGGCCTCGGAGTGCGCGCCGCAGCCGTACGACAGGGAGACCACCCGGCCGTCCGCCGGGGCGAACTCGTTGGCGCACACACCGAAGGCCTGGCGCAGGGAGCCGGTGAGCGGGGTGAGGAAGCCACAGGTCAGGCAAGTGGCGGGGGCCGCCTGGGCCATCGGGGTCTTCGCGCCGTACGCCTCTTCCCAGCGGTCGGCGGCGGCGTGCAGGCCGTAGCGGGACAGCACCCGGGCGCGGCGCATGCCGAGCTCCTCGGCGAGGGCCGCGATGCCGCCGCGCGCGGGCGCGGGCTGGATCGCCGGCGAGCCCGCGACGACGTCCGCCTCCTCGGTGTCGGCGACCTCGGCGGCCATGCCCTCGGCGACGGCGGAGTTCGGCGGCGGGCCGTCCTCGCCGGAGAAGCCCGGCTCCAGCCGCAGGTCCTCGGCCTCCGTGGGCAGCAGATCCCCGGGGCCCATGTCGCCGGGGCGCAGCCGCTCGCTCCAGGGCACCCACTCCGGCGCGAGCAGCGCGTCGGGGCCGGGCAGCAGCACCGCCTCGTCGAGCGTGACGACCTTGGCACGGGAGGCCCGGGCGACCGTCACCGCCCAGCGCCAGCCGCGGTAGCCGGGCTCATTGGAGGCGAAGAGGTGGGTGACGACGCGGTCCGCGTCGGCGACGGCCTCGATGTACTCGCCGACCATGCCGGGAAGGGCGACTTCCTCCGCCGCCGCCCGGGCAAGGTCGACCGCCTCGGCGCACAGGCGGTCAGGGGTACGGCTTCGCATCGCAGCACTCACAAGAATCGATTCTCTCTTCCACGCCGTCTCACGAGTGCGCCAGCCGGAGCTGTCCTTGTCCTGTCCGGACGACCGGCGGGCCGGGGGCGGGCGGAGCGGACCTGGGGACCGCGTCGACGTCCGCGCCCGATCGGTTCGGTCGAGCGCACCTCATAGACCCATTCTGCGGGATCGCGGAACGCAATGAGACACGCGGCCAAAACCGACCGCCGGTGGCGCGCTACACACGCTACCCCTTCAGCGGTGTACGACTCCTCGGCGGGAGCGCAAATGTCCGCGGCGCCGACCGCGCGCCGGGGCGCCTCGCGCGGCAGTGTGGAGAAAGTGCCCTCTCCTGGGCGAGTTGGGGCACTATGGCCGAGTGGCTGCTGCCGCAAGGGCGTCGAGGGTGTCGAAGGTGGCGAAGGCATCGCGGAAGTCGTCGAGAGTGTCCTCGCGCGAGCCGTCCGGAGGCGGCTTGGGGGACGGCCCTGCCCGGCGGGCGGGCCGGGCGGTCGGCCGTGCGCTGCGCCGGCCGTTCACCGGCGCGGCGCGCCGGGTGCGGCGGGCGACGCACGCGCACGGCGCGGGCGAGTCGGGACTGGGCAAGCTGATCGAGCTGCACGCGGTGAACTCGGCCGGCGACATGCTGATCACGGTCGCGCTGGCCTCGACGGTGTTCTTCTCGGTGCCGACGCAGGAGGCACGGGGCCGGGTGGCCCTGTATCTGGCGGTCACGATGGCGCCGTTCGCGCTGCTCGCGCCGGTGATCGGACCGCTGCTGGACCGGGTGCCGCACGGCCGCCGGGCGGCGATGGCGGGCGCGATGCTGGCCCGGGCGCTGCTGGCGGTGTCGATGTCGGGCGCGGTGGCGACCGGCGGGCTGGAGCTGTATCCGGCGGCCCTGGGAGTGCTGGTGGCGTCGAAGGCGTACGGCGTGGTGCGCAGTGCGGTGGTGCCGCGACTGCTGCCCCCGCGGATCTCGCTGGTGCGGGCCAACTCCCGGGTGACACTCGCGGGGCTGCTGGCCACGGGGGTGGCGGCGCCGGCCGGAGCCGGGCTGCATCTGATCGGGCCGGGCTGGCCGCTGTACGGGGCGTTCGCGGTGTTCGCGGCCGGCACGGCCCTGTCGTTCTCGCTGCCGCACAAGGTCGACTCGGACAAGGGCGAGGCGCGGGCGCGCCTGGCGTCCCGTGAGGCGGCAGCGGAGGCGTCGGCGGGCGGCCGGCCGGCGAAGCCGGGGCTGCGCACCGTCGGGCCGTCGGTGCTGCACGGGCTCCAGGCCAACCTCTGTCTGCGGGCGCTCTCCGGCTTTCTGACGTTCTTCCTGGCCTTCCTGCTGCGCGAGCATCCGCTGGGCGGACTGGGGCCGGCCGCCTCGCTGGGGCTGGTGGCGGTGGCGGCCGGGGCGGGCAACGCGCTGGGGACGGCCGTCGGGGCGTGGCTCAAGGCCCGCGGGCCGGAGCAGATCATCGCGGCGGTGCTGGGGCTGGCGCTGGGTACGACGGTGCTCGCGGCGGTGTTCTACACCGCGGCCGCGGTGGTCGTGGTCACCGCGGCCGCGGCCTGCGCGGGGCTGTGCCAGGCACTGGCGAAGCTGTCACTGGACGCGATGATCCAGCGCGATGTGCCGGAGGCGGTGCGCACCTCGGCGTTCGCCCGCTCCGAGACGGCGCTGCAGATGTCGTGGGTGGTGGGCGGCGCGATCGGGATCTCGCTGCCGCTGGTCGGGGTGGTGGGGATGTCGGTGGCCGCGGCGCTGGTGGCGCTGGGCGTGGCGCTGGCCGTACGGGGGCTGCTGAGCGCGGCGCGGCGCGGCGGCGGGCCGACACCCCGGGTGGCCTGAAACGACCGGTGGACCGGCCCTTAGGGGGCATGGCTTCGCACCGGCGGCGCGGCACGCCGCACCCGCGCGTGGCGTGAGCTGGGGCGCCCGATAGCCTGCCCGTATGACCGCTGCGTTGATCTCCTGGGGCAAGGGCCGCCGCGCCGCTGCCGCCATCGGTGCCGTGTCCCTGGGTCTTGTCACCCTCTCCGCCTGCGAGAAGCCGACCGCGCTCGCGACCGTGACCGTCGGTTCGTCGACGGTGACGGCCGAGGCCACCCCCGGCTGCGACGGCAAGGGCGAGGACCTGTCCCGGAAGGCCGTGGCCGCCTGCATCACCAAGAAGGGCGGCAAGACGATCACCGTGCATCCGGGTGAGCAGGTGCGCGTCGGCGTCGACCCGGAGGTCGCCAAGTCCGGGTGGATCGTCATCGGTGCGGGCCCCGTCATGCGCGAGCCCAGCAAGCAGACCTACCGCAGCTTCGACGCGGACACCCTCTTCATGCAGCAGAACCCGCAGACCGGCCAGACGTCGTACACCAAGGACGTCACCCTCCAGGTCGCGGAGATCGGCACCGGCCAGGGCCCCAAGACGATGTGGCACTTCACGCTGAAGCAGAAGGACTGAGCGCGCTGAGCGCGCGGCGGCCGCACAGGGTGCGGGCTTCGTGAGGCGGGTCCTGGTCGTCACGGCGGTGGCGGCCGAGCGCGATGCGGTCCTGGCCGGCAGCGGCGGGGCCGACGGCCCGGGCGAGGCGGAGTCCCGGTCGCTGCCCGGCGGTTACGAGGTGCGGCGCGTGGCCGGACCGGCGGTGGCGCTCGATGCGCTCGCCGCCGGTGTCGGCCCGGCCGCCGCGGCCGCCGGCACGGCCACCGCGCTGACCACCGCCGCGCTCGCCGGCACGCCGTACGACCTGGTGGTCTCGGCAGGGATCGGCGGCGGCTTCCCCTCCGCCGGCGTCTCCCTGGGGTCGGTGGTCGTCGCCGACGCGATCGTCGCCGCCGACCTGGGCGCCCAGACCCCCGACGGCTTCGTACCGGTCACCGAACTCGGCTTCGGCACGGTGGCGCACCGCCCCGACAAGGCGCTGGCCGACGCCGTGGCGCAGGCGTCCGGCGGGGCCGTCGGCACCGTCGTCACCGTCTCCACGGTCACCGGCAGCGCGGCACGCGCCGCGGAGCTGGCACGGCGTCACCCCGGCGTGCTGGCCGAGGCGATGGAGGGCTTCGGGGTCGCCGAGGCGGCCGCCGCGCACGGCGTGGCGGTGCTGGAGCTGCGCACCGTCTCCAACGCCGTCGGCCCCCGCGACCGCGCCGCCTGGCGCATCGGCGACGCGCTCGCCGCCCTGACCGGCGCCTTTCGAACGTTCCCCGAAGCCCTGGCCGCCGCCCGCGGGCCGGCCGGGGAACCGCACCGTCCCTAAGTGGAGGACACCGTGACCCGGCCGCTGCACATCGCGTACTCGCCGTGCCCGAACGACACCTTCGTCTTCGACGCCCTGGCGCACGGCCGCGTCCCGCACGCGCCGGACCTCGCGGTCACCTTCGCCGACATCGACCTCACCAACGGCATGGCCGAGCGCGGCGAGTTCGACGTGCTGAAGGTGTCGTACGCGGTGCTGCCGTGGGTGCTCAAGGAGTATGCGCTGCTGCCCTGCGGCGGGGCGCTGGGCCGCGGCTGCGGGCCGCTGGTGCTGACCAGGCAGCAGGGCACGGCCTCGGATCTGGCGGGCAGGACGATCGCGGTGCCCAGCGAGCGGTCCACCGCGTATCTGCTGTTCCGGCTGTGGGCGGCGGCCGAGGTGCCCGGCGGCGTCGGCGAGATCGTGGTGCTGCCGTTCCACGAGATCATGCCGGCGGTCCGGGACGGCAAGGTCGACGCGGGCCTGGTCATCCACGAGGCCCGCTTCACGTACCAGAACTACGGCCTGGTCTGCCTGGCGGACATGGGCGAGCACTGGGAGCACACCACCGGCCTGCCGATCCCGCTCGGCGCGATCATCGCCAAGCGGTCGCTGGGCGAGCGGACGCTGCGCGACCTCGCGGCCGCCGTCCGCACCTCCGTGCTGATGGCCTGGGACGACCCGGAGGCCTCCCGTCCCTACGTCCTGGAGCACGCCCAGGAGATGGACCCCAAGGTCGCCGACCAGCACATCGGGCTGTACGTCAACGAGTTCACCGCCGACCTCGGCGAGGACGGCTATGCCGCGGTGCGCGGGCTGCTCACCCGCGCCGCGGCCGAGGGGCTCGTACCGCCCCTCGGCCGCGATGCGCTGCGCTTCGTGTGAGGTGGGTCGTCCTGGCCGGGCCCGCTCAGACGTCCAGCTGGTCGGCGACCGCCCGCAGCATGCCGGCGATCTTCGAGCCGTGCGCCTTGTCGGGGTAGCGGCCGCGCTCCAGCTGCTGGGTGACGTTCTCCAGCAGCGTGGTGAGGTCCTGCACGATCGAGGCGAGTTCGTCGGGCTTGCGGCGCTGGGCCGCGGCTACCGAGGGGGCGGGGTCGAGGAGCGTCACGGTCAGCGCCTGGTCGCCGCGCTGGCCCGCGACGACGCCGAATTCGACGCGCTGGCCAGGCTTGAGCGCGGCCACGCCGTCGGGCAGCACCGACGAGTGCACGAAGACGTCACCGCCGTCATCGCGGGAGAGAAAGCCGAAGCCCTTCTCACTGTTGAACCACTTGACCTTGCCGGTAGGCACGTCTGTCCTCGTCCTCGTACTCGTTGGAAAAACTGGGCCGCATCCACCGCGAAGCAGCGGCGGAATCGGGTCTGGATAGCAATGCAGCGGGCCGCAGGACCCGCCACCACCAAGGCTAATGGTCCCCGGGCCGGTGACAAGACGCCGCCGGGTGGATCCTCAGCGCTTCTGGCCCGGACTTACCCTGGTCAGGTGTCTGACGAAACTCCCCAGGCCGGGGATCTGCTGGTCCGAATCGGCGCGATCATGTTCCTAGTTGGCGCAGCGGCCACTCTCGCCACGGTGACGCCGCTGTTCCTCGGGACCCACCCGCTGCCGTCCGCCTTCTACTGGGTGTGCATGCTGATGGGCCTCGGCTTCCTGATCGCCGCGACCGGAGTGGTCCGCTCCGCCGCCGCGCAGCGCCGTCAGGCCGAGGCGGCCTCCGAGGGATCCGCCCCTTCTGCCCCTTCCGCGACGTAGCGATCCAGCCACGCCGGGAACTCGGTGAGGTCGTCGAGCAGCACCTCGGCGCCGGCCGCCAGCAGCTCGCCGCCCTCGCACGGCCCGGTGGCCACGGCGACCGACAGCGCGCCCGCGGCGTGCGCGCCCCGGACGTCACCGGTGTGGTCGCCGACGTAGATCCGCGCACCGTGCTCCCGCAGCGCCTCGGCCTTGGCCTCCGCCCACAGCGAGCCGATGACGGCGTCCGGTTCGATCCCCAGGTGCGCCAGGTGCAGCTTGGCGTTCGGCTCGAACTTGGCGGTCACCACGATCGTCCGGCCGCCCGCCGCCGCGACCGCGGCGAGGGCCTCCCGGGCGCCGGGCATGGCCGGCGTCGGCGCGATCGCGAACTGCGGGTACAGCGACCGGTAGAGGTCGCTGATCTCCGCGACCCGCTCCTGGGGGAACCAGCGGCGGATCTCCTGCTCCAGCGGCGGCCCCAGCCGGGTCACCGCGGCCTCGGCGTCGACGAAGGTGCCGGTCCTGGCGGACAGCTCCTGGTACGCGGCCTTGATTCCGGGGCGGGAGTCGATCAGCGTCATATCGAGGTCGAAGCCGACCGTCAGGGGGTACGCAGCCATGCCGGCCATTGTGCAGGCGACCGCGAGCGGCCGGACGGCCAGGCCGTACTCTTAGCCCTGCCTTACCTAACTTCCGGCCGCCTCTCCGCAAAGTGACCTGCCTATGACGCCCCGGACACCCGGCCGCCGCCTCGGCCTCGTGGCGGCGGCGCTGCTCGTCCTGCTGCTGGCGGCGGTTTTCTCGCTGGCCGTCGGCAGCCGCCCGTTCGCCCCGTCCGAGGTGCTGGGCGCCCTCGTCCACGGCGGGGACGGCGACGCCGCGCAGGTGGTCCGGTACCTGCGGCTGCCGCGCACGCTCATCGGCGTGCTGGTCGGCGCCGCGCTGGCGATGGCCGGCACGGTCATGCAGGGCATCACCCGCAATCCGATCGCCGACCCCGGCATCCTCGGCATCAGCCAGGGCGCCGCGGCCGCCGTGGTGATCGCCATCGCCTTCGCCGGGGTCCACAGCCTGACCGGCTATGTCGCCTTCGCCTTCGCCGGCGCCGGGATCGCCGCCGTCGTGGTCTACGCCGTCGCCACCCGCGGCCGTGGCGGAGCCACCCCGGTCAAGCTCGCGCTGTCCGGGGCCGCCATCAACGCCCTGCTGGTGTCGGTGACGATGGCGATCCTGACGACCAGGGCCGCCGCCCTGGACGAGTTCCGGTTCTGGCAGGTCGGCTCGCTCACCGGCCGGGACGCCGAGGTGGCCGCACAGATCTGGCCGTTTTTGCTGGCGGGTGCGGTGCTCGTGCTGTCCGCCGCGCGCGGCCTGGACGCGCTGGCGCTCGGCGAGGACGTCGCGCGGGGCCTGGGGCAGAACGTCGCCGCCGTACGGATCGTGGGCGGGCTGGGCGCGACGGTGCTGACCGGCGCGGGCGTCGCCGCGGCCGGCCCGATCGCCTTCGTGGGCCTGGCCGTCCCGCACCTCGCCCGCGCGATGGTGGGCGCCGGCCACCGCTGGGTGCTGCCGATGGCCGCGCTGCTCGGCCCGGTCGTCGTACTGGTCTCCGACACCGTCGGCCGGATCCTGTTCCCGCCGTCGGAGGTTCCGGCGGGTGTGATGACCGCGCTGATCGGGGTGCCGTTCCTGGTTGCTCTGGTGAGGCGAAAGGCGGTTGTGGCGGCATGACGGGCCCTGAGAGGTCGACGGGGACGCCGCTCCCGGGCGGCACGGCCGATTTCGCGGGCACCGTCGCTCCCGGCCGCCGTGCCGCGCTGCGGCCGGCCGGGTACGCGCTGGTACGGGCCGGGCGCGGCTCGTTCCTGCTGCACCGCCGCGCGGCCGTGGCCGCGACCGTACTGACCGCCTTGCTGGCGCTGGCGTGCGTGGGCTACCTCTGCGTCGGCGAGAGCTTCGTGGCCCCGTCCGAGGTCGTCGACGTCCTCCTCGGCCGGCCGTCCGCCCAGGAGGTGGTCGTCGGCACCCTGCGGCTGCCGCGGATGACCGTCGGCCTGATGGTCGGCGCGGCCTTCGGGGTCGCCGGCGCGCTGATCCAGACGGTGGCCCGCAATCCGCTCGCCAGCCCCGACATCATCGGCATCAGCCAGGGCGCGAGCGCGCTGACGGTCGGTGCGATGACCTTCGGCGTCACCTCGTACGCCGCCCTGCCGTATCTGTCCGTCGCCGGCGGCGTCCTGGCCGCCGCACTGGTCTATCTCTTCGCCTGGCGCGGCGGACTGCACGCCACCCGCTTCGTCCTGATCGGCATCGGCTGCGCGGTCGCCCTCCGCTCCGTCACCCATCTGTTCCTGACCAAGGGCGACTACCTCGTCGCCCAGCAGGCCCAGGTGTGGATGACCGGGTCGCTCAACGGGCGCGGCTGGGCCGAGGCGGCGCCGCTGGGCTGGGCGCTGCTGGTGCTGCTGCCGGGCGTGCTGTGGGCGGCCCGCGCCCAGCGGACCGTCTCGCTGGACGACGCCACCGCGACGGCACTGGGCGTCCGGCTGGGCCGCACCCGGCTCGGCCTGGTCGCGGTCGGCGTGGTCCTGGCCTCGCTGGCGACCGGGGCGGCCGGCCCCGTGGACTTCGTGGCGCTGCTGGCCCCGCAGATCGCCCGCCGGCTGACGCGCGGCGCCCAGATACCGCTGCTGTGCTCGGCTCTCCTGGGCGCCTTCATCGTCGTCGTGGGCGATCTGCTCGCCCGCAAGCTCTTCGCGCCGACGGAGCTGCCGGTGGGTGTGCTGACCGCCGCCGTCGGCGCCCCGTATCTGATCTGGCTCATCGTCAGGGGCCGTCAGGCCCGTGGCCGGGCCGCGGCAGGAGGAACAGCGTGAACGGGACCGGGCAGACGGGCGAGCGGGGCGAGGGCGTCGCGACCGGCGAGCGGGGCGGGGGCGGCGACGGCGCCGGGCCGGGCGCCGTGAGCCGGCTGACGGCCCGTGCGCTCACCCTCGCCTACGAGGACCGCATCGTCGTCGACGGCCTGGACCTGGACGTGCCGCCCGGCGCGGTCACCGTCGTCGTCGGCCCCAACGCCTGCGGCAAGTCGACGCTGCTGCGCGCCCTCGGGCGGCTGCTGAGGCCCCGTCACGGTGCGGTCCTCCTGGACGGCACGGACCTCGCGCGCCTCCCCACCAAGAAGATCGCCCAGTGTCTGGGGCTGCTGCCGCAGACCCCCGTCGCCCCCGAGGCGATCACCGTCGCCGATCTGGTCGCCCGCGGCCGCCAGCCGCATCAGCGCTGGTGGCAGCAGTGGTCGGCGGACGACGAGCGCGCGGTCGGCGAGGCGATGGCGCGGACGGACGTGGCGCAGCTGGCCGACCGCGCGGTGGACGAACTCTCCGGCGGCCAGCGCCAGCGGGTCTGGATCGCCATGGCCCTGGCCCAGGAGACCGATCTGCTGCTCCTCGACGAGCCGACGACGTACCTGGACATCGCCCACCAGGTCGAGGTGCTCGACCTGGTGCGGCAGCTGAACCACGACCGCGGCCGCACCGTCGTCGCCGTGCTGCACGACCTCAACCAGGCCGCCCGCTACGCCGACCACCTGGTGGCGATGAAGGGCGGCCGGATCGTCGCCCAGGGCCACCCCGGCGAGGTCGTCACCGCCGAACTGGTCCGCGAGGTCTTCGGGCTGGAGTCGGTGGTCGTACCGGATCCGGTGACCGCCTCGCCGCTGGTCGTCCCCGGCCGCCCCTGGCAGCCGCCCCGCCGGGAGTAGCGGCCCGCCGGCAGCAGCCGGCGGCGCCCGTCCCCTCCCCGCCGCCGACCCTCGCCCCCCTCCCCGCTCTGTCCTCCCTCCGAGCCGAAAGGACATGTCATGTTCCGTCCCACCGCCGCGCGCCGCGCCGCCGTCTCCCCCACCGGCGTCCTCGCCGCCGCCGGCGCGCTCGTGGCCTCCCTCGCCCTGACGGGCTGCGGTTCCGGCCACGACGCGTCCTCCGACGGCTCCTCGGGTTCCTTCAAGGCCGCCGACTGCCCCGCGCAGCCGGCCACGGCCTGGGCCGAGCCGGCCACCGGCGGCGGCACCCACCCGGTGCGGACGGCCATGGGCGAGGTGCGGGTGCCGAACTCCCCGAAGCGGGTGGTCGTCCTGGACACCGCCGAGCTGGACTCCGCGATCACCCTGGGCGTCAAGCCGGTCGGCGCCACCCGCTCCGACGTGGCCTCGGGCTTCCTCGACTACCTCGCCAAGGACCAGGTCGCCGGCATCAGGGACGTCGGCAAGATCGGCGCCCCGAACCTGGAGGCGGTCGCCGCCCTCAAGCCCGATCTGATCCTGACCAGCAAGGTCCGCGACGGCCAGCGCTACGACCAGCTGACGAAGATCGCGCCGACCGTGATGACCGAGACCACCGGCTACCCCTGGAAGCAGAACTTCGCCACGCACGCCGACGCGCTGGGCAGGATCCCCCAGGCGCGGCGCGCGGTCGCCGCGTACGAGGCCCACGCCGACCGCGTCACCAAGGCCCTCGGCGGCCCGGCGGCGGCCCGCAGGCTCCGCACCAACATCGTCCGCTTCGTCGAGGGCGCCGACACCCGCATCTACGGCTGCCGGAGCTACATCGGCACCGTCCTCGCCGACATCGGCACCGGCCCGACCGACGTCGTCGACGGCGCCAAGGACGGCCTGATGGTCGAGGTCAGCCCCGAGCAGGTCAACAAGGCCGACGCCGGCGCCGTCTTCTACGCCTCCTACGGCACCCCGGAGAAGTCCAAGGAGGCCCAGATCACCACCGGCGGCCTGTGGAAGCACATGCGGGCCGTCACCGGCGGCCGGTCCTTCCGCGTCGACGACCAGCTCTGGATCCAGGGCATCGGCTACACGGCCGCCGGCAAGATCCTGGACGAGGTGCAGCAGCGGCTGGTCAGGAGGTAGACGGCAACCACGGCGGCGCTCCGCCCTACCCGGGTGCGGGCGCCGCCAGGGCACCCGGCAAGATCGAGCAGACCGGCCGAGCCGGAACTGCACTGCCCGGTGTCCCGGCTGATGAGCCGTCAACGGAAGACCTGATGAGACACATACGTTTGCCCAGACCCGCACTCTGGACGCGCGCCCTCGCCGTGGCCGTGTGCGCCGCGATCGCCGGCGGCGCCACGGCGACGGCGACCGCGGCCAGTTCCCCGGGGCCCTCACCCTCCCCTTCCGCCGGTTCCTCCGCCCGGCCGGAGGAGCGGTCCAAGGGCGTGAGCGACAGCGACATCCGGCCGGCCCGGGAGGCGGAGCGCTACTGGACCCCGGAGCGGATCCGTGCGGCCGTCCCGGTGGACGACGCCGCAAAGGCGCCGGCCGCCCCCGGGGAGCGGCCAAAGCGCTCGCTGCGGGTGCCGAGCGCCCCGGTGGAACAGGGCGTCGCCACCGTCGGCGTCTTCCTCATCCGCGCCGGCGACGGATCGGCGACCGCCGACCAGTTCTGCACCGCCAACTCCGTGACCTCCCCGACGAAGAGCCTGGTCATCACGGCCGCGCACTGCCTCAAGGGCGACAAGCCGTACCGCAGTGTCGCCTTCGTGCCCGGCTACCGCGCCGGCGCGACGAAGCCGGGCCAGCCCGGTGAGACGCCGTACGGGATCTTCCCGATGCTGCCGGGGAAGGTCTGGATCGACGGTCGCTATCTGCAGTCCAAGCCCGACGACGACGTGGACTTCGCGCTGCTGCGCGTCGGCCCGAACGCGCAGGGGCAGCTGCTGGAGGACGCCACCGGCCGCGGCAACGAACTCACCGCCGTCCCTGCCTCGCAGCTGGCGCGCGACAACGTGACCGTCGTCGGCTACCCCGGGGGCCAGAAGACGCCGCTGCAGTGCACCAACAACACCAGGGCCTTCCAGGGCCGGTTCCTGGAGATCGAGTGCGCCGGGTTCCGGTCGGGCGTCAGCGGGGGCCCGTTCCTGACGGACTTCGACGGCCGGCGCGGCAAGCTCATCGGCGCGATCGGCGGCTACCAGACCGGCGGGCGCTACGACCACATCTCCTACAGCTCGCAGTTCGACGAGGATGTCTTCCGGCTCTACCGCCAGGCGGTCGACGGGGCACAGCCGGACACCCCCAGCCCCCTGGGGGACGCCACGACCTGGCAGCACACCAAGGTGATGGCCGGCGGCCGCTTCCACAGCTCCTCGGTACGCAACGGCACCGGCGACCTGATCGTGGGCTGGTCCGACGGCGAGGTGACGCTGTACCCGGGCAACGGCGCGTACGGGTTCGGCAAGGGCATCCGGCTGGCAGCCGCCAACTCCACCTTCAAGCACGCCGCGTTCATGACGGCGGGCGACTTCACCGGCTCCGGCACCGCTGACCTCGTCGTCCGGTGGTCGGACGGGGAAGTGACGCTCTACAAGGACGTCGACGAGACCACCAAGCTCGGCAACGAGATCCGGCTGCGCCCCCGCGGCAGCTTCTGGACCCGGGTGCACGGCCTCGCCGCGGGCCGCTTCGGCGGCGGCAACCAGCGCGCCGACGATCTCCTCGTGCGCTGGTCCGACGGCCATGTGAGCGTCTACACCAACGTCGACGACAAGGGACTGCACGCCGAGAAGCGGCTCGTCGGCCCCAACAAGACCTGGACCTACGCCCGGGACATCGCCGCCGGCGACTTCGCCACCTCGTCGGCCGGCCAGGATCTCTTCGTCCGCTGGGCCGACGGGGAGGTGTCGGTCTTCGAGGACGCCGCCGGAACGCAGCTCACCAAGGAGCGGCGGCTGCGGGCGCCGAAGTCCCCGTGGCGCAACGTCACCATGGCGGCCGTCGGGGCCTTCGGCGGCGACGGCCGGGCCGACGACGTCGTGGCCCGCTGGCCGGACGGAAAGCTCACCCTCAACCCCGACTCCAGCACCCGGTCCCTGGGCCGGGAGCGCACGCTGATCCCGAAGCCGGGCAGCTGAGCGGGGCGGCGGGGGGGCGCCCACCCGGTGCCCGCCCGCCGCGTCCGCCCCGCCCGTACGCCGGTCCCGGGCGGCCCCGCCCGTACGCTCCGGCGCACCGCGTCGCCGGCACGGCGGTCCTCAGCGCGCCGCCCGTCGCATCCGCCACACCAGGAACAGTGCCGAGGCGACGGCCGCCGTCCGGGCCATGGCCGGCAGGCCGGCGAGGAGTTCCGGTCCCAGGTGGCCCCGGGCGATCGGGTCGCCCCAGCGGCCGTCGAAGCGGCCCCACAGCCACACCACCAGGCCTGCGGCGACCAGGCCCGGCAGGCCGAGCGCCGCGAACTTGGTCTCGGCGGGCGTCAGCCGCCGGGACAGGTAGGCCAGCGCCCAGCCGCCCGCCAGCGCCGGCCACGATCCCAGGACCGCGCCGGCCACCAGCAGGAGTACGGCCAGCGTCGGCACCGGGCTGAGCCAGGCCCGCAACGGGACCGGCTCGCCGGCCGCCGCCTGCTCGCCCCCGGTCTCGTCGGCCGCGGTCTTTGCACCGGCCGCCGCGCCGCGCCGCCGGGCGAGCACGCGGCGCAGCAGCCCGGGCAGCGCCCGCCTCCCGTCCGGCGCGGTCTCCTCGTCGGCGCTGCGCGGCCGGTCACCGCCGGCCCCGGCTTTGCCGCCCTTCTTCAGCGACAGCGGACCGCCGTCACCGCCACCCCGACCGTCCCCCTCGCCGTCACCTTCGTTGTCGCCGTCGGCGCCGCTCTTCGGCCGGTCCCAGATCTCGGGGATCTCGATCCCACCGACGAAACCGGGCACGGTCTCGCCCGGGCCGAACGGCGCCGGCTCCACGCGCCACCAGTCGGGCGCGTCCTCCGCGTCGCCCAGCTCGTCCGCACCGGCGAGGTGCGGGGGCAGACCCACGGTCGGCGCGGAGGACAGGGCGGACGAGCGGGACGTGCCGGTCGCGGAGCGGTCCGCCGCGCCGTCGCGCGGGGACGGCAGCGGGCCACCGGCCGTGTCATGGCCGGCCGTGGGCGCCTTGCCCGTCAGCCCGCCGCGCGCGGCCAGATCGCTGAGCCTGTCGCGCGCGCCGGACCACAGCCGCGACGCACCGGCGGGCCGCGGCGGCTCCGCGGGCCGCGTACCGATCGGCACGGCGGGCCCGTCCGGGGCGGGGCCGCCTGCCGGGGCCTGCCGCGGGCCCGTGCCACCCCCGAAAGCCCCCGGCGGCCGGTCGTCCGCGCCCTGCGCCGCCGCGACCACCGCCTCCGGCGTCCCCAGGCGCGCCAGCAGGCGCCGGACACCGGACGCCGAACCGCTGTGCTGGCTGTCTATCTCGGCCCTGAGCCCGCTCACCAGGCGCATCCGTGTGGCGCTGGGCAGGCCCCGCTGCTGGGCCAGGTCGCCCACCCGGCTCAGGTAGTCAAAGACGAGCTGATCGCTCTCGATCCCCACGAAATCCCCTGCGGCGTCCGCTGGTTGCTGCCTCGACGGTACCCCGTCGGCCGGCTGCCGGACCGGAGGGCGGGTGCGCCGCGCACGCGCGCCGTACGGAAGGCCGAGTGCGCCGCGCAGGGGTGCCGCACCGCAGGCCGGGTGCGCCGCGCACCGGCGCCGTACCGCCGCTGACTGCCCCCGCATCCCCGGCCCCGCTAACGTAGGACGAATGACCGACACGCCGCGCACCCTGGCCGAGGAGCTCCGGACCCGCACCGACAGCGGGCTCATCGGGCTGCTGCGGGCGCGGCCCGACCTGCTCAATCCGGTGCCGGGCGATGTCACCCAGCTGGCGACCCGGGCCGGGACGCGGGCGTCGGTGGTCCGCGCGGTGGAGCGGCTCGACCGGTTCGCGCTGCAGACCGCCGAGGCGCTGGCGGTGGCGCCCGACCCGTGTCCGTACGGCACGCTGGGCGCGCTGATGGGCGGGGACGCCGGGGACGAGGCGGTCGCGGCCGAGCTGCCCCGGGCGGTGGCCGAGCTGCGCGCACAGGCGCTGGTGTGGGGGCCGGACGACCGGCTGCGGCTGGTGCGTACGGCGCGTGAACTGCTCACGCCGAGCCCCGCGCACCCCTCGCCGACCGGCCTGGGCCCGACCGTCGCCGAGGCCACCGCCGGGATGTCGCCGGGCCGGCTCCAGGAGATCATCGCCGCGGCCGGCCTGCCCGCCACCCACGATCCGGTCTCCGCGGTGGCCGCGCTCACCTCGCTCTTTTCCGACCGCGCCGGTATGGCGGCGCTGCTGGACACCGCGCCCGCCGAGTCCGTCGCCGTCCTCGACAAGCTGCTGTGGGGCCCTCCCTACGGCGGTGTCACCGACCGGCCGGCCCCCCATCTGCAGTGGCTGCTCGACCGGGGCCTGCTGATCCCGGCGGGCGGCCGCAACGTCGTGCTGCCCAGGGAGGCGGCACTGCATCTGCGCGGCGGACGCGCGCACCGCGCCCCGGAGCCGGTGCCGCCGGCGCTGACGCCGACGACGGAGCGCGATCCACAGCTTGTGGACAGCGCCGCCGCCAGCCAGGCGTTCACGGCGCTGGCGACCGTCGAGGAGCTGCTCAAGGAGTGGGACCTGGGCGGACCGCCCGTCCTGCGCGCCGGGGGCCTGAGCGTGCGCGACCTCAAGCGGACCGCCGTCGCCCTGGACACCACCGAGCAGCTCGCCGCCTTCTGGCTCGAACTCGCCTACGCGGCCGGGCTGATCGCCTCCGACGGCGAGGCCGACGAGCGGTACGCGGCGACCCCGGCGGCCGAGGAGTGGCT
Organism: Streptomyces sp. NPDC033270; assembly: GCF_055576575.1. Taxonomy (NCBI): domain Bacteria; kingdom Bacillati; phylum Actinomycetota; class Actinomycetes; order Kitasatosporales; family Streptomycetaceae; genus Streptomyces; species Streptomyces sp. NPDC033270. The sequence goes on along the minus strand of NZ_JBVIRA010000007.1, from coordinate 202,253 downwards.
GGAGCTGCCCGATCACGAGCGCTGGGCGGTGCTGGCGGCCGGCTGGCTGCCGGCGACCCGCGCCCCGGGCGTGGTCGGCACCGCCGACGCCAAGGGCCGGGCGCTCGCCGCCCTCGGCCCGAACCTGGACCGCTCCGCGGCGCCCGAGGTCCGCCGCCGCGCGCTCGGGCTCCTGGCCGGCCTGCCGGCGGGCACCTCCGCACCGGCGACGGCGGTGCTGTCCCGGCTGCGGTGGGAGCGTCCCCTGCGGGGCGCGGGAGCCGCCGCGGGCCAGGACGCGGCGGCCGCGTCCGGCGACGGGTCCCCCGCCGCGCCCTCCCCCGGAGACGACCTCCGCACGCGTCTGGCCCAATGGGCCCTGTCCGAGGCCGAGTTGCTCGGCGTGACGGGACGGGGCGCGCTCGCCACCCACGGGCGGGCGCTGATCGGCGCCGCGGGCGGCGGCCCCCAGGAAGCCGCCGTCCCGCCCTCCCCGGCCGAGACCGGCGCCGCCGCGTCCCGCGCCGCGGCCCTGCTCGCCCCCCTCCTGCCCGAGCCGCTCGACCACGTCCTGCTGCAGGCGGACCTGACCGCCGTCGCCCCCGGCCCGCTGCGCCGCCCGCTCGCCGAGGCGCTCGGCGTACTGGCCGACATCGAGTCCAAGGGCGGTGCGACGGTCTACCGCTTCACTCCCGGCTCGGTACGCCGCGCCCTGGACGCCGGCCGCTCCGCCGCCGAACTCCAGGAGTTCCTGCACGCCCACTCCCGGACACCGGTCCCCCAGCCGCTCGCCTACCTCATCGACGATGTGGCCCGCAGGCACGGCCAGTTGCGGATCGGCGCGGCCGCCGCGTACGTGCGCTGCGACGACGACGCGCTGCTGTCGGAGATCCTCGCCGACCGCCGCGCCGCCCCGCTGCGGCTGCGCCGCCTCGCCCCGACCGTGCTCGCCGCCCAGACCGCCCCCGACCAACTCCTGGACGGACTGCGGGCGATGGGCTACGCGCCGGCCGCCGAGTCCGCGGCCGGCGACGTCCTGATCGCCCGCGCCGACTCCTACCGCACCGCACCGCGCAGCGCCCCCGCACCGGTCCCCGACGGCCCGCCGTCCCCCGACCACACCCTCCTCGAGGCGGCGGTACGCGCCATCCGCGCCGGCGATCTGGCCGCCACCGCGGAACGCAAGCCGGTACGCGCACCGGCCCCGACCCCCGGCGCCCTCCCCCGCACCACGTCCGCCGAGACCCTGGCCACCATGCAGGCCGCGGTGCTGACCAACTCGGCCCTGTGGATCGGCTACGTCAACGCCGACGGCGCCGCCAGCCAGCGGGTGATCGCCCCCGTACGGGTGGAGGGCGGCTTCGTGACGGCCTACGACCACACCTCCGACGAGGTCCGCACGTATCCGCTGCACCGGATCACGGGCGTGGCGGAGCTGGCGGACGACGCGGTCTGACAGCCGGCCGGCGGGCACCGGCCGGAGGCCACCGAACCGTACACACCCGAACACACCCGAACGGATGAATATGCCAGAGGCATATTCATTCCCCTCGTTCTCCTTGCCGCACGGGCCTGTTGGACGCCCCGGCCGCCGATCCGCGCAGGCCGGAGCAGCCCTTGGCCAGGGCTCGCGGCGTGGAGGGGAAGGCGCGGCGCCCGACCGGCCGCGCCCCTCAACCACGCGGCGACGGCAGGGGACTTCCCCACGACCTGCCAGGCTCAGGCGCAGGTACAGGCTCAGACGCAGGTGCAGGTATCGGCGCAGGCGCAGATGCAGGTGCATGCGCAGGTACAGACTCAAGCGCAGACTTCAAAAGCCCCGGGGGGACGCATGACGGGACCAACCAGCTCGGACCGGGAGGCGGGACGGGCGCTGGCCGAACTGCTCAGGACATGGTGGGAGTCATCGGCCCGCGACGGCCGCCCCAAGCCCACCCAGCAGTCCCTCGCCGGGCGGCTGGGCATCGACCAGACCACCCTCTCCCGCTACCTCAACCCCCACCACCCCTCTACCGCCCCCCTCAAGACCGTCGAACTGCTCCACGCGGTCCTGCGCGCGCCGGACGCCGCCCTCTCCCGGGCCCGCGCCCTGGCCGGCGCGGCCGCAGCCACACCGGCCTCCTCCCCGCACAGGGCCCTGCCCTCCCTCGCCGATGGCCCCCCTTCGACAGGGCACGCGAAGCTGTGAGGTAACTCTCAGCCCGACGGGCCGCACAAGATCGCGTCAGCTGCCGAGGCCCGCCGCGCCCGGCCGCCCTCGCCATCGCGCCGCGCGCAGTACCGCACGGGCGGCCGCTGCCACTTCGCGGGCAAGCGCCTTCCCCGGTCCGCCGCGATAGGCGAGGATGGAGGGCTGCGCGCATGCCCGGCGCGCCGGCCGGGACGCCCTTCCGGTGCCAGGTCCGGGGCAGATCCCGGGCCGGAACGGACGCCCGGGGTGTTTCACTTGTCACCAGGCGACCTATCCGTGGAGGTATGTGTGTCCTGCCTGATCGTCCAGAGCGACAAGACGCTGCTTCTGGAGGTGGACCATGAGCTGGCCGACGCCTGCCGGCGGGCCATCGCGCCGTTCGCCGAGCTGGAGCGGGCGCCGGAGCACATCCATACCTACCGGGTGACGCCGCTGGGACTGTGGAACGCGCGGGCCGCCGGGCACGACGCCGAGCAGGTCGTGGACGCACTGGTGCAGTTCTCGCGGTACCCGGTGCCGCATGCGCTGCTCGTCGACATCGCGGAGACGATGTCGCGCTACGGGCGGCTGACGCTGGTCAAGCACCCGGCTCACGGGCTGGTGCTGACCTGCACCGACCGCCCGGTGCTGGAGGAGATCCTGCGGTCGAAGAAGGTGCAGCCGCTGGTGGGGGCGCGGATCGACCCGGACAGTGTGGTGGTGCACCCCTCCGAGCGCGGGCAGATCAAGCAGACGCTGCTCAAGCTCGGCTGGCCGGCCGAGGACCTGGCCGGCTACGTCGACGGTGAGGCGCATCCGATCGAGCTGCGCGAGGACGGCTGGGCGCTGCGGCCGTATCAGCAGCACGCCGTCGAGGGCTTCTGGCACGGTGGCTCGGGCGTGGTCGTCCTGCCGTGCGGCGCGGGTAAGACGCTGGTGGGCGCCGGTGCGATGGCGCAGGCGAAGGCCACCACGCTGATCCTGGTGACGAACACGGTCTCGGCCCGGCAGTGGAAGCACGAGCTGGTCAAGCGGACCTCGCTGACCGAGGACGAGATCGGCGAGTACAGCGGGACGCGGAAGGAGATCCGGCCGGTCACCATCGCGACGTACCAGGTGCTGACCACCAAGCGGAAGGGCGTCTACCCGCATCTGGAGCTGTTCGACTCCCGCGACTGGGGTCTGATCGTCTACGACGAGGTGCACCTGCTGCCCGCGCCGGTCTTCAAGTTCACCGCCGACCTCCAGGCGCGGCGGCGGCTGGGCCTGACCGCGACGCTCGTACGGGAGGACGGCCGGGAGTCGGATGTCTTCTCGCTCATCGGGCCGAAGCGGTTCGACGCGCCGTGGAAGGAGATCGAGGCGCAGGGCTATATCGCCCCGGCCGACTGCGTCGAGGTGCGGGTCAATCTGACCGAGTCGGAGCGGCTGGCGTATGCGACCGCCGAGACCGAGGAGAAGTACCGCTTCTGTGCGACCACCGCCAGCAAGCAGTTCGTGACCGAGTCGCTGGTCCGCCGGCACCAGGGCGAGCAGACCCTGGTCATCGGGCAGTACATCGACCAGCTGGACGAGCTGGGCGAGCATCTGGACGCGCCCGTGATCAAGGGCGAGACCAGCAACGCGCAGCGCGAGAAGCTCTTCGACGCGTTCCGGCAGGGCGAGATCTCGGTGCTCGTCGTCTCGAAGGTCGCGAACTTCTCCATCGACCTTCCCGAGGCGACGGTGGCGATCCAGGTGTCGGGCACCTTCGGCTCACGCCAGGAGGAGGCCCAGCGACTGGGCCGGGTGCTGCGCCCCAAGGCGGACGGGCACGAGGCGCGGTTCTACTCGGTCGTCGCACGCGACACCATCGACCAGGACTTCGCGGCGCACCGCCAGCGCTTCCTGGCCGAGCAGGGGTACGCGTACCGGATCGTCGACGCGGACGAGCTGCTGGCGGCCGACGAGGACGTGTGACGGTGAGGTAGGGGGCCGCCCCTGTACGGGGGCGCGCCTGCGGGGGCGGATGCCACGCCCCCGCGCTGAGCGAAATAAAGCCCCGCCCCGCCACGTTGTGGCCCCGCAGGGGGCCCTCGCATCCCCTACGGGATCTGTTCCCCCACCCCCTAGATGCCGCCCCTAGGTACCCCCCGTAGGTACCACCGGCACGCCGCATCACCTCCGGGTCCGGGTCGGCAGTTCCTGGCCGGTCCCGGCGGTCCCGACGGTCCTCGGTACGGGGATGTCGCCGCCGGGAGCGCCCGGGGTGCCGGCCGCGTCGGCCGGCTGCCGTGTCCACCAGACGACCGTCGCCAGCAGCGCGAGACCCAGCAGCGGGTAGGGGGCCGCCAGCGGCTGATGCCACCAGGGCAGGCGCAGGTCGAGGTCGCCGGTGTGCGGCACGATCCACATCGTGCGGACGGTGAAGGCGAGCGTGACGGCGGCCAGCAGCGCACGGCGCGGGCGACTGCGCCGGGTGTGGGCGGCGAGCGCGATGAGCAGGGGCACGCACCAGACCCAGTGGTGGGACCAGCTGATCGGCGACACCAGCAGCGCCGTGACGGACGTACACAGCACGCCCCAGGCGTCAAGGCCGCGCCGCCGGTGGACGCGGCGGGCCACCGCGAGCCCGGCCGCCGCGGTCAGCACCGCCGGCACCGCCCACAGCAGGCCCGGCTCGGGATCGTGCAGCACGCGGCTGATCAGCCCCTGGAGCGACTGGTTGTCGACGATCCACACCTTGCCGACCCGCCCGGTCTCGAACATCCGCCGCGTCCAGAACTCGACGCTGGCGTCGGGCAGCACCAGCCAGCCCAGCAGCGCCGAGAGCAGGAAACCGGTGAGGGCGGTGCAGGCGGCCTTCACCCGGCCGGTGATCAGGAGGTAGACCGCGAAGATCGCGGGGGTGAGCTTGATGCCCGCCGCGAGGCCGGTGGCCAAGCCCTTGAAGCGCGCGCCGTCCGGGCGGGAGAGGTCCCACAGCACCAGGCAGGCCAGGGCGAGGTTGACCTGGCCGAAGACGAAGGTCTGGAAGACCGGCTCCAGCCAGAGGCCCAGTGCGGTGACGGTCAGGAGGGTGGGCGCGCTGTGCGCGGCCTTGCGCAGGCCGGCGGCCTTGCAGGAGAGGTGGATCAGCAGGGCGAGCAGCGCCGCGTTGACGACCACGGCTGCGATCTTGAGGGTGCCCAGGGAGAGCCAGGTCGTGGGGATGAAGAGCAGGGCGGCGAAGGGCGGGTAGGTGGCGGGCAGATCCCACTGGGTGACCGTGAAGCCGTAGAGATCACCGCCGGTCGCGGCGGCCTCCCCCTCGGCGCGGTAGACGGCGATGTCGGACATCGGCATCGGCTGGAGTTGGTAGAGCACCCACAGTCCGGCGAACGACACCACGAACAGCGCGGCCGCGGGTATCAGCCGGCGGGGGCTCATGGTGCCCAGGGCCCAAGTCCGTCTCCAGGTGCGTCTCCACGTCCGTGTCCCGTCGGCGGAAGACACCCTGTGACCCCCTCGTCGTCGCCCTGAGCGCGCGCTCTGTCGCCCTGAGCACGCCCTGCGGCGACGCTAGTGGATCGAGGCCGACCTTCTGTAACGGTTTCCGGTCATCTGGGTGGCCGGGCGGAGTCGACGCGGAGTCGGCCCGGAGTCGGCCCCGTAGACGAGTCGATACGCGCTCGCTCTGTGCACGGCGGCGCACTTGGCGTCCCCGCCGCACTGGGCGTCCCCGGCACACGGGGCGGCGGCCGGGGCGGGTCAGTCGTCCGCGTACTCGCCCAGGACGGCGACGCTGAAGGCCGCTGCGGCGAAGACCTTGATCGCGCGGAGGGCGTTGCCGACGAGATGGCGATGGCCGGGGGCGACCGCCGCGCCGGCGGCGGAGCCGATGCCGAGGGCTGTCGCGCCTCTGGCGGGCTGGAGTGCGGTGGGTGGGACGGCGGCTGGTGGAATCGCTGCGCTGCTCATGCCTCCATGATGGGATTCACCCGATTGCAGCACATCGGTCCATAGGCCCATCCCGCACGGGTTTTCCGTCAGCCTCCAGGCCCATCCCACCCCCTACGGCAGACCGATGTCCGTCAGGGTCGTCCCCCACGGGTACGGCCGCCGCGGTACCGGAGAAAATCCGTTGGCACCGTCCGCGGAGGCTGAACTACACTCCCGCGTCTGCCTGCCTCCCGCCGAGGAGTGCCGCCGTCCGGTCGGAAACCGGCCGGCCCTTCGCTTCACGCCGCTGACCCGCCCCCGGAGGCAACGCCGTGCCCTCGCACGCCCCCCAATCCTCACCCCAAGACCCCCTGCAGCGCGAAAAGGACCACCTCGCCGCCTCCCGGGACGCACTGCGCGCCATGCGCGCGGACGCCGAGGCGCTGAACATCGCCGACGTCACCGCGAACTGGGTCAACGCCGAGGTGCTCCAGGGGGAGATCGACGCCCGTATCAAGGCGCTCGCCGACCTCTCCCACACTTCACTGTTCTTCGGCCGCCTGGACTACCTCCACGCACCGGGCCTCGACCTCGCCGAGGGCGCCGCGGGGGAGAACTTCTACATCGGCCGGCGGCACGTCCACGACGCCGACGGCGACCCGATGGTCATCGACTGGCGCGCCCCCGTCTCCCAGCCGTTCTACCGGGCCTCCAAGAAGGACCCGATGGACCTGGAACTGCGCCGCCGATTCGGTTACACGGGCGGCGAGTTGACCGCGTACGAGGACGAGCACCTCACCGACCCGGAGGAGGCGGCCCGGACCAGCCGGCTTCTGCAGTCGGAGATCGAGCGTCCGCGCGTCGGCCCGATGCGGGACATCGTCGCCACGATCCAGCCCGAGCAGGACGAGATCGTGCGCGCCGGCATCGGCGGCTCGGTCTGCGTCCAGGGCGCGCCGGGCACCGGAAAGACCGCCGTCGGCCTGCACCGTGTCGCCTACCTGCTGTACGCGCACCGCGAGCGGCTGGCCCGCTCCGGCACCCTCGTCATCGGCCCCAACCGCTCCTTCCTGCACTACATCGAGCAGGTCCTGCCGGCGCTGGGCGAGCTGGAGGTCGCGCAGGCCACGGTCGACGACCTGGTGGGGCATGTGGAGGTGCGCGGCACCGACGAGGCGGCCGCCGCGACGGTCAAGGGCGACGCGCGGATGGCCGAGGTCCTGCGGCGGGCCCTCCGTTCGCACATCACGATGCCCGAGGAGCCCTGCGTGGTCGTGCGCGGCTCCCGCCGCTGGCGCGTACCGGCGTACGAACTGGAAGAGATCGTACGGGAGTTGACGGAGCGTGACATCCGCTACGGCGCGGCCCGCGAGGCGCTGCCCCAGCGGATCGCGCACGCCGTCCTGGTCCGTATGGAGCAGGCCGGCGAGGCCCCGGACGACCGGGTGCAGGACGCGGTGGCCCGCAACGCCGCCGTGAAGGCCACGGTCAAGGCGGTCTGGCCGCCGGTCGATCCGGCGAAGCTGGTGCTGCGGCTGCTGGGTGACGCCGAGTTCCTCGCCGAGCAGGCCGAGGGGATCCTCTCGCCGGAGGAGCAGAAGACGATCCTGTGGGCCAAGCCGGCCCGGAGCGTGAAGGGCGCCCGGTGGTCCGCCGCGGACGCGGTGCTGATCGACGAGGCGAGGGATCTGATCACGCGCACCCCCTCGCTCGGCCATGTCGTCCTGGACGAGGCGCAGGACCTCTCCCCCATGCAGTACCGCGCGGTCGGCCGCCGCTGCACGACGGGCTCGGCGACCGTCCTCGGCGACATCGCCCAGGGGACCACCCCGTGGGCCACCGACACCTGGGAGGAGGCCCTGTTCCATCTGGGCAAGCCCGGCGCGGCCGTCGAGGAGCTCACCCAGGGCTTCCGCGTACCGCGCGAGGTCATCGGGTACGCGTCCCGGCTGCTGCCCGCCATCGCCCCCGACCTGACGGAGGCCACCTCGATCCGCGAGTCGGCGGGCGACTTCGAGATCCGCCGGGTCGAGGCGGCGGACCTGGTCGCCGCGACCCTCGCGGCCTGCGAGGACGCCCTGGCCAAGGAGGGCTCGATCGGCCTGATCGCCGCGGAGGCGCGTATCCCGCCGCTCCGCGCGGCCCTGGAGGCGGCGGGGGTGACGTGCCTGTCCCCCGGTCAGGAGACCTCGGCCGCCGCCCGGCTGACGCTGGTGCCCGCCACGCTCGCCAAGGGCCTGGAGTACGACTACGTGGTGCTGGACGAGCCGGCCGCGATCGTCGACGGCGAACCGGACGAGCGGACCGGTCTGCGCCGCCTGTACGTGTGCCTGACCCGGCCGGTGTCCGGCCTGACGGTGGTCCACGCGGCCCCGCTTCCGGAGCAACTGGCCGACGACGAAGCGGCGTCGGGCACGGCTCGGGGCGCGTCCGAGGCCTAGGGCCTGTCCGATGGGTCGCGGTCGGAAAGGCCCTAGGGAATGGTCACACCCTGGATCTCCTCCCCCTGGAGGGACGTCAGCAGTCCCTCCAGGAAGCCGGGGAACCGCGCGTCGAGGTCGGCTCGGCGCAGCTGCACATAGCGGTTGCGCCCCACGACCCGCGTACTGGTCAGCCCGGCCTCGCGCATGATCCGCATGTGGTGCGAGACGGTCGACTTGTGCAGGTGCGCGAGCCCCAGCCGCTCCGACGAGCAGTCGTACTGCCGCCCGCTCGCGTAGATCCGCAGCAGATGCAGCCGCGTCGGGTCCCCGAGCGCGTGCAGCACCTTCACCAGCTGGATGTCGGCGGTCTCCGGCTGCTCCAGCAGCGTGCCCTCGCCGTCATCCGCATCGACGTCACTCACCACGGCGCCGCGCCTTCCTTCCGCCACTTCCCCGGTCCCATCCGGCCTCGGTTCCACCCGGTCCCGGTCTCACCCGGTCTCACCCGGCCCACTCTATTTCCCGATCCGTTTCCCGAAGTTGTTTGACATACATCCAACAATCTCTATTGTTTGACGCACATCAAACTTACTCGTCCGCCTGCCCCGCCACCCGTACCGGGAAGGACACCCGTGCGTCTGCGTCTGCTTCTGCTCGCCCTCGGCACCTTCGCCGTCGGCACCGATTCCATGGTGACCGCCGGCATCCTCGGCCTCGTCGCCCACGACCTGGACATCTCCGTCCCCGCGGCCGGCCAGATGGTCACCGTCTTCGCGCTGTCCTACGCCGTGCTCGCCCCGGTCCTCGCGACCGCCGCCGCCCGGTGGCCGCGCCGCCGGGTGCTGCTGACCGCGCTCACCGTCTTCACCCTCGCCAACGCGCTCAGCGCCCTCGCGCCCAACTACCCGGTCCTGCTCGCCACCCGGGTGCTCGCCGCGGCCGGCGCCGCGCTCTACACCCCGACCGCGAACGCCGTCGCCACCACCCTGGTGCCGCCGGAGCGCCGCGGCCGCGCGCTGGCCACCGTCCTCGGCGGCATGACCGTGGCCACCGCGCTCGGCGTCCCGCTGGGCACCTACCTCGGCCGTACGGACTGGCGGCTGACCATGTGGCTGGTGGTCGCCCTGGGTGCCGCGGCGTTCCTCGGCCTCGCCCTCCTGCTGCGCGGCCTCCCGGCCCCGACCGCGGCCCCCGACCTGCGCACCCGCCTCGCCCCGCTGCGCAACCGCCGCGTCCTGGAGGCCGCGGCCACCACCCTGGTGTTCTTCCTCGCCCTCAACGTGGTCTACATCTACCTCGGTGCGGCGGTGAGCTCCGCCACCGGCGGCGACGCGGGCCGGCTCAGCCTGATCATGCTGGTCGCCGGCGTCGCCTCGGTCGCGGGCAACTGGCTGGGCGGCCGGGCCGTCGACCGGCTGGGCACCCGCGCGGTGCTGCTGACCGGCGGCGGCGCGGTCGCGGCGGCCTTCCTCGCGCTGCCCTGGCTCTCCGGCACGATGCCCGGCGCGCTGCTCTACTCCGCCGTCTCCCCGCTCGCCGCCTGGGCCGTCGCGGTCGCACTGCCGCACCGCCTGGCCTCCATCGACCCGCCCAACACGCCGCTGCTGATCTCCCTCAACAGCAGCGCCCTCTACCTGGGCATAGCCGCCGCGGGCGGCGTCGGCAGCCTCGCCCTCACCGTCCTCGGCGCCCGCTGGTTCCCGCTCGCCTCGACGGCGCTGACCCTGGTCGTCGTGGTCCTGTCGGCCGTCACGACGCGACGGTCGGCAAAGGGGGCAAAGGGGACGGACGAGGGCGACGGCCCACGGGCCGCGACACTCAAGGGCACCTCCGCCGACGGCGACACCGCCGCCCCGCAGAGCGACACCGCCGCCGTCCAGGGCGCCGGCCGCCGCTGACCCGTAAGGCCGGCGCCGCCCCCAGGGACACGTCCTAGAGGCCGCCGCCCGGCACCACCACCCGGTCCAGCGCCTCCCGCCACCGCCGTACCGCCGCCGCGTCCACCGGCGCGGACCAGCCGGCGGGCCGGGCGGCGCCCCCGATGTGGAACGCGTCCAGGCCGGCCGCGCGCAGCGCCGGCAGATGGCCGAGCCCGAGCCCGCCGCCGACCAGGATCCGCGGCGCGTACCCGGGCTCGCCCGCCGCCGTACGCGCCTGCTCCGCCAGCAGCACCGGCAGCCCCGTCTCGACGCCGCCGGCGTCACCGGCCGTCAGATACGTGTCGAGCCCGGCGGCACCCGCCGTGCCCGCCAGCTCCTTGCGCAGCGCGTCCCGGTCGGCGGCCCGGTCCAGGGCCCGGTGGAAGGTCCAGCGGCAGCCGTCGACGACCTCGGCCAGCGCCGCCACCGCGTCGAGATCCACCCGCCCGTCCGGCGTGAGGAACCCCAGGACGAACTCCCGCGCACCCTCGGCCCGCAGCGCCGCCGCCCGCTCGCACAGCGCCTCAAGGTCACCGGCCGCGAACCCGTCGGCGGCCCGCAGCATCACCCGCAGCGGGATGTCGACGGCCGCCCGGACCGCCGCGAAGGTGGCCAGGGAGGGCGTGAGCCCGTCGGCCGCCATGTCGGCGACGAGTTCCAGCCGGTCGGCACCGCCGGCCTGGGCGGCGACCGCGTCCTGCGGCCCGAGGGCGATCACCTCCAGGAGCGCGCGCTTGCTCATATGACCCCATTCCTTCGATGACGGCGCGGCGGGCGGGGCCCGGCGCCGGGGAAGCCCACATCGGACAACAGGTCTAGTCCAATATCCCAGCGTACGGCCTGACCGGCGCTCCGGCACAATGATTCCCATGACCCCCGCGCCCCGTACGGCCGACACCACCGCCCTGCTGGAGGAACTGCGCCGGCGCTGGGCCACCACCGTCACCGCGGCCCGCGACGGCCGGAAGTCCGCGGCGCCCGCCGACACACCGGCCCCGGACCCCGGCCCGTACGCGGACAACCTCCTTGCCCGGTGGAGCGAACCGCAGCGCCACTACCACACCGTCGAGCACCTGGCCGCGGTCCTGAAGCGCATCGACGAACTGGCCTCACACGCCGACGACCTGCCCGTCGTCCAGCTGGCGGCGTGGTTCCACGACGCGGTCTACCGGCCGGACCGCTCCGAGAACGAGGAGCGCAGCGCCGCCCTCGCCGAACGCGCACTGCCCGAGCTGGGCATCGGCGCGGCCCGCACCGCGGAGGTCGCCCGCCTGGTGCGGCTCACCACCACCCACGACCCGGCACCCGACGACCCCGACGGCGAGGTGCTGTGCGACGCCGATCTCGCGGTGCTCGGCGGCTCACCCGACGCCTACGCGGCCTACGCCGCGGCGGTCCGCGCCGAGTACGCCTTCGTGCCCGACCCCGACTTCGCCGCCGGGCGCTCCGCCGTACTGCGCCAACTCCTCGCCCTGCCCGTCCTGTTCCGCACCCCGCAGGGCTACGACCGCTTCGAGCACCTGGCGCGTCGCAACCTGGCCACCGAACTGGACCTCCTGGGCGCCGGGTGAGCGACCTCTCACGCCCCTTACGCCACCGCCGGGAATGCCCGCCGTCCTACCCCTGTTAGTAGCTGACATGCCAGCACCACCATCCGACCGCGCCCGCCTGCCCATCGCCGTGTACGTCCTCGGCCTGTCCGTCTTCGCGCTCGGCACGTCCGAGTTCATGCTCTCCGGCATCCTCCAGCCGCTCGCCCGCGACCTGGACGTCTCCATCCCGCAGGCCGGACTGCTGGTCTCCGCCTTCGCGATCGGCATGGTGGTCGGCGCCCCGGTGCTCGCCGCGGCCACACTCCGCCTGCCCCGCCGCACGACGCTGATCGCGCTGCTGGCGGTCTTCGGCCTCGGCCAGGTGGCCGGCGCGCTGGCACCGTCCTACGGAATCCTCTTCGCCTCGCGCGTCGTCAGCGCGCTGGCCTGCGCCGGCTTCTGGGCGGTCGGCGCGGCCGTCGCCGTGTCACTGGTGCCGGTGACCGCGCGGGCCCGCGCGATGGCCGTGATGGTCGGCGGCCTGAGCATCGCCAACATCGCCGGCGTCCCGGCCGGCGCGCTCCTGGGCCAGCACGCCGGATGGCGCGCCGCGTTCTGGGCGGTGGCCGTACTCGCCGCGATCGGCCTGGTCGGGGTGGTGGCGCTGGTACCGCGTACGGCCGTGCCCACCGGCGACGACCGCCCGCAGCTGCGCCGCGAGCTGACCATCTACAAGGACAAGCAGGTGTGGCTGGCGCTGATCGCCACGGCCATGAACGGCGCCGCGGTCTTCGCGCTCTTCTCCTACCTCTCACCGCTGCTGACCGACACCGCCGGCCTCGCCGAGAGCTGGGTGCCCACGGTGCTCGCCCTCTTCGGCGTCGGCGCGCTGATCGGTACGTTCATCGGCGGCCGGATCGCCGACGCGCATCTGTTCGGCACGATCTTCGGCGGCATCTCCGCCTCCACCGTCGTACTCGCCCTCCTGGCACTGACCGCGCACAGCCCGTTCGCCGCCGTCGCGCTCTCCCTGATGCTCGGGGTGACCGCGTTCACCACGGCCCCGGCCCTCAACGCCCGGATGTTCAACGTGGCGAACGCCGCACCGACGCTGGCCGGCGCGACCACCACCGCCGCGTTCAACATCGGCAACACCCTCGGCCCCTGGCTCGGCGGCCTGGCCATCAGCGCCCACTGGGGCTACCCGTCCGTGGCCTGGACCGGCGCGGCGCTGGCGGCGGTCGCCGTCGTCACCACCGCCCTCGCCTTCCGCCTGCACCGCTCGACCAGCCGCTCCCGGCTCGTCGTCGCCGGATCGCCGAAGGCGGCGGCTCCCCTGCCGGAGGCCGCCGAACAGCGCTGATCCGGAGCCGGGGCGAACGGCGCTGAGCCGGGCCGGGGCGAGCATTACCGCTGGTCCGGGCCGGGCCGGCCAGCGCCGATCCGGGCCGGGGGGGGGCGCCCCCATGGCCCCCGCCCGGCCCGCCGCGCCCCTTCGTTCACCCCCCGCCGTCGAACGTCCACCGCGTCTGGCTGAACTCCGCCTCGCCCCGCCCGAAGCCGAAGGCCCGGCGGGGCTCGACGCGGAAGACGACGGCGCGTCCGCCCCGGTGGTCGAACGCCCCGTCGCGGACGTCGAACTGCCAGTCGCTGCCGTACTTCTCGACGTACAGCTCCGCCAGGCGGCGCAGCGTCGACTCGTCCTCGACGCGCTCCGCATCGCCCTCGACGACCACATCGAGGCCCACATGCAGGTCGTTTCCGCCGGCGGTGGAGGTGGTCAGCGCACAGTGCGGGTTGGCCGCGAGGTTCTTGGCCTTGCGTTCGCCGGGGCCGGTGGTGAAGTGCAGGGCGTCGTCGGCCCAGACGGCGAGCAGCGGGGTGACATGGGGACGGCCGTCGGGCCGGACGGTCGCCAGCCAGAAGATCTCCGCCTCGGACATGCCGCCGACGGCCGCGGACCATGCGGTCGCATGGGCGTCCTGGCTGCTGTAGGCCGGATCGAGCTCGGTGACCGGTTCTCTGCCCGGTGCGCTGACTGACATCGCTTCCCCTCTCGGTACGCCGCTGTCGGTGCGGTGCGCTCGGCACGGCGCACGGCCAGGGCCCATCGTGCGGGGAGGCGGCATCCGCCCGCCGCTGCGACGCACCGCAGCGGCCGTACGGGTGCGGGCCGTGCGGGCGACCGCACCGGTACGGAGAGGGGCCTCGCGGGCCTCGCGGGTACGGAGAGGCCTTGGCGGCCTTGCGGGTACGAAGCGGCGCCTTACGGCTCCGGCGGCGGCCGGCGCTTGGGCCGGCGCAGGCCCGCGGCCGTCAACCGGCGCAGCAGCTCCTTGCTGCCGACCTGGACCGCTCCGGCCCGCACCGCGTCGTCATAGCGCTCCGCCGGCAGGTCGTAGTGATCACGCTCGAACGCCCGCCGGGGCACACCGAGGCGCGCGGCGAAGGCGTGCAACTCGTCGAAGGACTCGTCACTGACCAGATGCGACCACATACGACCGTGCCCCGGCCAGATGGGCCGGTCGATATAGACCGCCACGTCACCCCTCCGGCCGGATCACGCTGTCAGTCCCGCGCACGGGCAGCCACCTCAGCCTTCCGCCTGGGCGCGCAGCCGGCCGACCCTGGCCACCGCGACCGCCGTCTTGGGACAGACCCAGTGCGGGTCGGGCCCCAACTCCGGTTCGACATCGAGGGCATGGGGATCGCCCGACTCCGTGCACACCGGGCATAGCGGCCAACGGCCGTACCGCTCCAGGAGGGCGTCCTGGACGTCCTGCGCTATCAGTCCCGCGACGAATTCCGCGCCTTCAGGCCATTGCTCCACCCACCACCGGCGGTGAACGACCGCGTCCTCCACGAGCGAGACGATGTCGGCGTCGGCCACCTCGTCCGCCATCAGGTCGGCGAGCACCAGCGCCCGCGCGGCATGCAATGCCTGTTCCAGCTCCATGCCCCCCATTGTCTCCCGACCACGGACCGGCGCCCGGCGTTGTCCACAGCCCCGCCGCGGGTCATGACCGCTATCCACAGCCCTCACGGAGGGTATTGACGCGAGGAGCGGATGAAATTACTTTTCAAGGGTGAGTAGCAGCGTGAAGGAAACTTTCAAGAAGGAATCTTTCAAGGAAGCGCCGGCCGACACCCGCCCGGCCCCGACCCCACCCGCCCCCGCGGCACTCGCCGCCAAGGTCCGCACGCTCGCCCCGACGATGACCCGCTCCATGCAGCGGGTCGCCGAGACCGTCGCGAGCGACCCGGCCGGCTGCGCCGCGCTCACCGTCACCGGCCTGGCCGAACGCACCGGCACCAGCGAAGCCACCGTCGTACGCACCTCCCGCCTGCTGGGCTACCCGGGCTACCGCGACCTGCGCCTCGCGCTCGCCGCGCTCGCCGCGCAGCAGGCGGCCGGCGGCGCACCCGCCGTGACCGCCGACATAGCGGTCGACGACTCCCTCGTCGACGTCGTCGCGAAGCTGGCACAGGAAGAGCAGCAGTGCCTGGCCGACACCGCGGCCGGACTGGACGTCACCCAGCTCGAAGCGGCCGTCGCCGCGCTCTGCGCAGCCCGCCGCATCGACGTCTACGGCGTCGGCGCCTCCCATCTCGTCGGCCAGGACCTGGCACAAAAGCTCCTGCGCATCGGCCTGATCGCCCACGCCCATGCGGACCCGCACCTCGCCGTCACCAACGCCGTGCAGATGCGCACCGGCGACGTCGCCGTCGCCATCACCCACTCCGGCCGCACCACCGACGTCATAGAGCCCCTCCGCGTCGCCTTCGACCACGGCGCCACGACCATCGCCCTCACCGGCCGCCCCGACGGCGAGATCGCCGCCTACGCCGACCACATCCTGACCACCTCCACGGCCCGCGAAAGCGAACTCCGCCCCGCCGCGATGTCCTCCAGGACCAGCCAACTACTCGTCGTGGACTGCCTGTTCATAGGAGTGGCCCAACGCACCTACGAGACCGCCGCGCCCGCCCTCTCGGCGTCCTACGAGGCCCTGGCCCACCGCCACTCCCCCCGCAACAACCGGCACTGACCCCCGCCCCCCGCCCGCCGCCCGCCGCTGGAAAGAGCCGTCAAGCCCATGACCTCCACCGCCGACCACCACACCGGCCTACGGGCCCAGCTCGACACCCTGACCACCGAGGCCTTCCGCCCCGACCTGGCCGACATCGACCGCCGCCCCACCCTCGACATCGCCCGCACGATGAACGACGAGGACGCCACCGTCCCCGCCGCCGTCGCCGCACGCCTCCCCGAGATCGCCGCCGCGATCGACGCCACGGCCGCCCGGATGGCCCGCGGCGGACGCCTGATCTACGCCGGCGCCGGCACCGCCGGCCGCCTCGGGGTGCTGGACGCCAGCGAATGCCCCCCGACCTTCAACACCGACCCGTCCGAGGTCCTCGGCCTCATCGCGGGCGGCCCGTCCGCGCTGCTCACCGCCGTCGAGGGCGCCGAGGACAGCAAGGAACTCGCGGCCGGGGACCTGACCGCGACCGGCCTGACCGAGCTCGACACCGTCGTCGGCATCTCGGCCTCCGGCCGCACGCCGTACGCGATCGGCGCCGTCGAGCACGCCCGCGCCCTCGGCGCACTGACCATCGGCCTGTCCTGCAACGCCGGTTCGGCCCTGGCCGCGGCCGCCGATCACGGCATCGAAATAGTGGTCGGCCCCGAGCTGCTGACCGGCTCCACCCGCCTCAAGGCGGGCACCGCGCAAAAGCTCGTGCTCAACATGCTCTCGACCATCACCATGATCCGCCTCGGCAAGACCTACGGGAATCTGATGGTCGACGTCCGCGCCTCCAACGACAAGCTGCGGGCCCGCTCGCGGCGCATCGTCGCACTCGCCACCGGCGCCACGGACCCGGAGATCGAGAAGGCCCTCAGCAACACCGGCGGCGAGGTGAAGAACGCCGTCCTCACCCTCCTCGGCAACGTCGACGGACCGACCGCCGCCCGCCTCCTCGACGCCTCCGACGGCCATCTCCGAGCAGCCCTCGAAGCAGCCCAAAACCACTGACCACCCGACAGGCGCTGCCCCCCACACCGCCTGCCGCCTGCCGCCTGCCGCCACCCCACACACCCGGCGCGCACCCGGCGTACACACGGTGCGCCCTCACATCACCCTCAGCCCTCACACCACCCGCAACGCCCACCACCCACAGCACCGGTGTTCCCCACAGCAAGGCACCCCACATGCCCGAACCCAAGCGCCGCGCCACCGCCGCCGCGATCCTCCCCCTCGTCGGCGGCGCCGAGAACCTCACCTCCATCGCCCACTGCATGACCCGGCTCCGACTCGGCATCCAGGACCGCACACGAGTCCAGGACGAGGCCCTCAAGGCACTACCGGCCGTCATGGGCGTGGTCGAGGACGACACCTACCAGATCGTGCTGGGCCCCGGAACGGTCGCCCGCGTCACCCCCGAACTCGAACGCCTGGTGGACCAATCCCGCACGGCAACCACCCCACCACCCCACCAAACCCCACGGGAAACCACCCCCCACCAGGAACCAAAGGAACCAATCTGCAAGGAACCAATTACTCTCCGTAATCGTTGCCGCAATAAGAAGGAGGCCACCAAGGCAAACAGCGACGCGAACAGGAACAAGCCACCCACGGCGAAGACGAGAAAGCAGACGCCCAGCAAGACGCACAAGAAGGAGACCCTCCAGGCCCAGCCACCGCCCAGCCCACCCACGCCACCCGCCCCACCCACCACAACAACCCATACGGCGGACACCCCGCAACAGCCCACCACCACCCCTGCCCCCACCACCGCCGCCACCGCCACCGCCACCGCAGAGCAACTCGCCGCCCAAGGCGCCGCCATCAAAGCCCGTCAGAAGGCCAGAAACGCCACCCCGGTCAAGCTCTTCCTCCGCCGGATCGCGAACATCTTCGTCCCGCTGATCCCGGCGCTCATCGGCTGCGGCATCGTCGCCGGCATCAACGGGCTGCTCGCCAACCTCGGCTGGCTGCCGTCCGTCGTCCCCGCCCTCGCCGCCATCGCCTCCGGTTTCCTGTCACTGATCGCCGTCTTCGTCGGCTTCAACACCGCCAAGGAGTTCGGCGGTACGCCCGTCCTCGGCGGCGCCGTCGCCGCCATCACGGTCTTCCCCGGCGTCGCGCACCTCACCGCGTTCGGCCGGCAGCTCTCCCCGGGCCAGGGCGGCGTACTCGGCGCGCTGGCCGCGGCGCTGCTCGCCGTCCAGGTGGAGAAGGCCTGCCGCAAAGCAGTCCCCGAAGCGCTCGACGTCCTCGTCACCCCCACCCTTACGGTCCTGATCACCGGCCTGGTCACGCTCTTCGGCCTGATGTACGCGGCGGGCGAGGTCTCCACCGCCGTCGGGACTCTCGCCAACTGGCTGCTCGCCCACGGCGGAGCGCTCGCCGGCTTCGTCCTCGGCGGCCTCTTCCTCCCCCTCGTCATGCTGGGCCTCCACCAGGCCTTGATCCCCCTGCACACCACCCTCATCCAGCAGCAGGGCTACACGACCCTGCTCCCGATCCTCGCCATGGCCGGCGCGGGCCAGGTCGGCGCCGCCCTCGCCGTCTACCTCCGCCTCCCGGGCAACCGCTCGATCCGCACGACCATCAAGTCCGCCCTCCCCGCGGGCTTCCTGGGCGTCGGCGAGCCGCTGATCTACGGCGTCTCACTGCCGCTGGGCCGTCCCTTCATCACGGCGGGCATCGGCGGCGCGTTCGGCGGCGGCTTCATCGGCCTGTTCCACCAACTCGGCGACACGGTCGGCGCCACCGCCATCGGCCCCTCCGGCTGGGCCTTGTTCCCCCTGGTCAAGGGCAACCAGGGCCTCGCCACCACGGTCGTCATCTACGCCCTGGGCCTCGCCGTCGGCTATGTCACCGGCTTCCTCGCCACCTACTTCTTCGGCATCAGCAAGCAGCTGCGGACGGACCTGAACACGGAGCGGGAAGCGGGCACCCCGGCCGAGGCAGGCATCTGAGGGCGCGCCCTCCATCTTGAGAGCGCGCCCTCCACCTCCGAGGCGACGGCGGGCGGGACATGAGACACATGAGCCCCGTCCGCACCTGAGGCCACGTCAGGGAGGACCGGCAACCCCTCCACACCAGCGCACTCGAGGCCACGCCAGGACCCAGCCCCCGCCCCCTCTGCCCCGAGACAACTCCAGGATCAGCCGGCGTTCCTCCGCCCTCCGCCCTCCGCCCTCCGCCCTCCGCCCGGGACCACGGCAGACCCCGAGGTTTCTCCCCCCCCGCCCGGGGCAGTCGGGGTACGACCACCGATCCCGTCCAACCCCGGGACCCCGGCAAGCCCCCGGGGCCCTCAGCGCCCGCCCCCCGCCTCGCGTTTCGGCTCGCGCAGGGTCAGGGCGTGATCGAGGAGGCCAAGTGCCCTCTGCCGCCCCCGTTCACGGGATTCGATCTCCTGGGCGCTCTCGCCCGTCGCCGCGACCCGGGGGCACTCGGGGCACGACCACCGATCCGTCCAGCCCCGGGCGGGCGGCCGCATCGCCACCTCGCAGTGCGGGCAGCGCACCGTCACGCCCTCGACATGGCCGCAGAACGCGCAGACCCAGACCGGCCCTTCGCTGTCCCGCTGCTGCCACATGGTCCGCCGGCACAGCGGACAGCCGGTCGTACCGATTCCCAGCGACCCCATGATCGGTGGTTCCGGCGTCGCGTCGGCGTAGGCGACGATCTGCTTGCGCAGCCGATCGTCCGTGGTGTTGGCCATCCTCAGCAGCCGCACGACACGGGAACGGACTTCTTCGACAAACTCGGTCATCGTCGCAGCAGCGTACGCCGCTCCCCGACGGGCAACGCCAGCTTCGGTCAATCCCGCGGCGCAGCTCCGCCCGCCTTTGCCCGCCGCGGGTGACGTACCGTCACACGATTGACGTCACACGAGGGACGTCACAGAGGGACGGCCGCCGGGGCGCCCTGGCCAGCTCCACGGCCAGCAGGGCGAACCACACCCCCACCAGCACCAGATGCGCCCGCTGCGAGACGCCGTGCCAGCCGGGCCGGCCGAAGAGCGGCCCGACCGTGCACACCGCGGCCGGCAGGGCCAGCGCCAGAACACGCGGGCCCCAGCGTCCGACCAGGTGCAGGCGGGGCCGCGCCGTCACGGCGGCCCGGCTGAGCAGCGCCATGGAGGCGAACACGAAGAAGTGGGCCAGTGCGCTGGTGAGGGTGTGGCCCGGGTGCACGGCCGCGCAGGCCGGCTCCACCGAGGGCGCGCAGCGCATCGGCAGCAGGACATCGGCGACGGAGGACATCCCGAATCCGAGGAGCGCCAGCCAGCCGCACCGCGCCCAGCCGTCGTGCGCAGCGCCGTACGCCAGCAGCGCGCCCACGACGACGAGTACGGCGCAGACGCTCTCGATGCCGGCGAAGAGCGGGCGGAAGGGCTGGTCGGCGGCGTACAGCTCGCTGACGTAGGAGTGGCGCGGGTCCAGCCCGGTCGCCAGCGCGAACTCCAGGAGCCAGCCGTTGTAGAGCACGGCGGACACGGCGAACGGCAGGGCGCTCAGGCGCGCCGTTCGCCGGGCCGGACGGGCCGGACGCGTGTCCTGTGCGGCTTCCGACGCGGTCACCGTTCGCAGTGGAGTCACCGCACCAGGTAATCACGGCAGCCGGCGGGTGGTCGGGAGCCCCGTCCGGAGTGGTGCGCGCGACCGCGCCCGGGGGTCGGAGGTTTGTTGCCGGGGGCGCCACAGAGAACCCACAAGATTGCCGCCTACCTTCCTGGTGCGGCTACCTTGCACGGCGTGCCGTCGGTGGAGGGGGCGGTGGACCAGAACGGCGTCGACCCAGAACGGCGTCAGCAGTGAACTGCACACGATGCGGTGGCCCGGTGATCCAGGGGCCGGACGGCCGATGGTGCTGCAACAACTGTGGAGCGAGCGGCTGAGCCAGCCACCCGATGAACGGCTCAGCCACCCGATGAACGGTCAGCCACCCGGTGAACGGCTCAGCCACCCGATGAAGCGGCTCAGCCGCCCGATGAGACGAGAGCGGAGCCTGGAATGTGCGCGGCCAAGCGCCTCGACCGAGTCCTGGTCGTCGACGACGACGCGATGATCCTGCGGTCCCTCGGGCGCGGCCTGCGGCTGAACGGTTTCGCCGTCGCGCTCGCCGAGGACGGACCGACCGCTCTCGCGGAGCTGACGGAGCGGCCCCCGGACGTGGTGGTCCTGGACGTGTCCCTGCCGGGGATCAGCGGCACCGACGTCTGCCGCACACTGCGGGCCGACGGGGACGAGGTGCCGGTGCTGATGCTCTCCGCCTTGGACGAGCTCGAGGACCGGGTCGCGGGCCTGCAGGCCGGGGCTGACGACTACCTCGTCAAGCCGTTCGCGCTCAAGGAGTTGGTGCTCCGGCTGCAGGCCCTGTTGCGCCGCCGCCCGCCCGTCGGCAGGGACGCGGTGCGGGTCGGTGACCTCATCCTCGACACGGCCGCGCGCGAGGTGACGTACGGGGGTGCAAAGGTGCGGCTCACCCGGCGGGAGTTCGAGCTGCTGGAGGTCCTGGCCCGCAACGCGGGCGTGGTGCTCACCCGCGACCAGCTTCTGGACCGGGTGTGGGGCTACGACTTCGACGTACGCACCGACGCCGTCGACACCTTCGTCAGCTATCTGCGCCGCAAGACGGAGGCCGGGGGCCGGCCGCGCCTGGTGCACACGGTCCGCGGGGTCGGCTTCGTACTGCGGGCGTCCGGATCGGCACCGGAGGCCGCGCGATGAGGCTCTCCACCCGGATTGCCCTGGCCATGGGCATCGCCATGCCCCTGCTGGTCCTGGGCTCGGGGGCGCTGCTGCTGCGCCTGGTCACCCATGACGTGCACGCCGAGCAGGACGCCCATCTGCGGGAGCGGGCCGCGGTGCTGCTGCCGATGGCCAGGGGGCTGCTGCGGACCGAGGCGGGCGGACGGCTGCGGCAGGCGGCGAACCAGGAGCGGCGACTGCTCGACGCGGGCCTCGACGTGGGGGTGCGGCTCCTCGCGGCCGCGGACGGATCGGCCGCGGATGGGTCGACAGCGGACGGATCGGCCGCGGACGGGCCGACGGCGTCCGGGAGCGGAGGAGGAAAGCGCGGCGGTACCGAAGGCGGCGGCGAAGGCGGCGGCACGAAGAGCACCGGCACGGACGCCACCACACGCGGACAGGACGCCACCACGCACGGGCCGGGGACGAGCCCACGCGGGCAGGGCACCACCACCCACGGGCCGGGGACGACCCCACGCGGACCGGACGCGGCCAACCACAGCCACAGGCAGGGCACAACCCCGCTCGTGCGGCCGTCGTACCGGGTGGTGGCCGAGGCCGGTCCCCGGCCGGACGCCGGCGCACCGCTGCCGGCCGCCGCGCCCGACCCGGTGACCGTACGGGCCCGCGGGCACGCCTGGCGCGCCCTGTCGGTGGAGGTGCGCGGCGCGAGCGCGCGGTCCGCCCCACACGGCGTGCTGTGGGTGTTCTCCCGCGGGTCGGCCGGGACCACCGAGGTCGACGCCGTGCAGCAGCGCATCCTGGTGGTGGCGTTGATCACCGCGCCGCTGACCGGGCTGCTCTCCTGGGCCATCGCCGAACGCGCCACCCGGCCGCTGCGCCGCCTCCAGCACCGGGCCGGTGGCCTGGACCTTGGCACCAGCGCGGCCCGCCTGGAGCACGCCCCGTCGCGGATCACCGAGGTGGACGACCTGGCCCGCACCCTGCGGACCGTCCTGGCCCGGTACGACGAGCAGGCGGCGCGGACCCAGGAGGCCCTGGCCACCGCGCGGGCCTTCTCCGCGACCGCCTCACACGAACTGCGCACCCCGCTGATGGGCATGCAGACCAATCTCGACGTCCTCACCGACCACCCGGATCTCGACCCGGCCGACCGGGCGGAGGTCCTGGACGACCTGCACGCCGGGCAGCGGCGGCTGATGAGCACACTGATCGCGCTCCGGGCACTCGCCCAGGGCGACCTGGTGGGGGCCGACGCCTTCGGTCCCGTGGACCTCTCTGAGCTGGTCGCCGTGGCGGTGCACGAGGTGCGGCGGCACCATCCCGGCGCCCGGCTGACGCTGCGCGCCGCCCCCGGGCTGAGGCTGAGCGCCTGGGAGCCGGGGTTGCGGATGGCGGTCGAGAACCTGCTGCGCAACGCGGTGGTCCACGGGAGCCGGCCGGGCGTGGCGGCACGGGTCGAGGTGGTGCTGCGGCCGGGCGGCACGCCGGTGGAACCGGTCGCCGTGCTCACCGTGGACGACGAGGGTCCGGGCATCGCGCCGGCGGAGCGCCGGCAGGTCTTCCAGCGGTTCCACCGGCGTACGGGCAGCCCCGGCTCGGGGCTGGGGCTGACCCTGGTGGCCCAGCAGGTCGCCCTGCACCGCGGCACCGTGGAGGTCATGGACCGGCGCGCGGGGGCCGGCGCCCGGTTCGAGGTGCGGCTGCCGCGGCCCGTCGACGTGGAGGCCGACACCCGCACCCTGCAACTGCCACCGCGCCGCACCTGGTTGAGCGAGATCCCGGCGGAGGGGTTCGCACCGGAGCCCACGTCAGGGTCCGTACGGGGATCCGCACCGGGGCCGGTAGGGCATTCGGCACTGGGGCCCGTAGGGGATTCCGCACCGGGACCCGTAGGAGGTTCCGCACCGGGGACCGTACGGGAATCCGCACCGGGGCCGTAGGGAATTCGGCGCCGGGCCCGTAGGGCATTCCGCACCGGACTCCGCGCTGCCGCCCAGGGGCTGAGCCGGTCACCACCCCTCTTGGGGCCGGGGCTCCTTGACCACCCGCGTCGTCATCCGGGTCGCGCCCGCGGAGCACGTCACCGCGCGGAACCGCCCGCCGACCTCGGCGACCCAGAACGCGTCGGCGAGCGTGAGCGCCTGGACGGTCCGGCCGCGCCGCCACCCGCGGAAGGACACCTCGACGACGTCGGCACCGGGCGGCAGCTGCCCCCACGCCAGGGACCAGCGCGTCGCCGCCCGGCCACTGTGCCGGCCGCCCCTGAGCGGGGAGAAGCACAGCTGGCTCACGACGGACACGTCGATCAGTCCGGCCGCGTTGTGCACCTCCAGCGCCGGGCGGCCCTCGGCGCCGCGCGCGAGGCGCAGCCGCCAGCCGCTCAGGGGCAACCGCAGGGCACGGGGCCCGAGGGCGGTGAGGGTGGCGGAGCCCCTAGGGGAGGGTTCGTCAGTCATGAGGAAACCACCGCGGTCCACTGTGTCTCCCGGGGTTCGACGGCTCGATGCGTACGCTGCCGCTGTCGCCGCTGCAGCCGCTGGCGCGGCGCGGGCGCTGACGCTCAACTGCCCCGGAGCGTAGGGACGCTCCTTGTGGATTCCTTGTGTCCGCCGAACGCCGAACGCCCTCCGGGCCCCTGGCGACGCACACCGCCCCGGGTCACAAGATCCCCACAAAGAAGGCCCCTACGGTCTGCGGCACGGCCGGCCGCTCCGCCTCCCCGCGACGTGAGGACGGATGCGGCCGGGGCCGACCACTCGTACAGACCCATTCGTTCCTGGAAGGGAGCACCACCATGCAGCGTCCCAAGAGCGCCGTGGCAGGAGTTCTGGCCGCATTCGCTCTCACCGGTTCCCTGCTGGCCACGGCCGGGCCGGCGAACGCGGCGGACGACGGCCCGGCCCCCGCGGCGACGGCCTCGCAGCCCGGCGGCAAAGGCGAGAGCAAGGGCGAGGGCAAGGGCATGTGTGCGCGGGTGCCCCGGCTGGAAAAGCGCATCACCAGGGCGCTCGACCGGCTCAACGGCGACGCGGACACCAGGGGTTCGATCGCGCGGATGGAGGTGCGGGTGAAGCGGGCCCACGCCAGGAACCACGACGAGGTGGCCACGTTCCTCCAGGACCGGCTCACCCACCGCAAGGAGCTGAAGCCGACCCTCACCCGCGAGCTCCGCGACCTCAAGGCCGTTGCGGCCTGGTGCGCGAAGAAGGGCGACGCCAAGGGCGGCAGCGGCTCGTGAGGCGGTCCTCCCGGCGGATCGCGCTGCTGCTGACGGCGGCGGTGGCGGTAGCGGCCCTGGCGGCCACCGGCTGTGCGCGGGACTCCGGCCGGGCGTCCTCGGGGGACTCCGCGGGAACGGCGGAGACGGCGGAGACGGCGGAGACGGCGGAGACGGCGGAGATGACCAAGAAGGTCCGGGACGCCGAGAAGGCGGCGGACGACGCCGACGCCGACGCGGCCGGGGACGTACGGTGAGGAGCCGGTGAACGCCGTCGGGGCGGCACCCCCTGGGAGGAGGGTGCCGCCCCGACGTATGTGCGGACGTGTGATCCGGGAGGGATCAGCGTTCCGATCCGGAGGATCAGAAGTCCATGTCACCGCCCGGCATGCCGCCCGGAGCGGCCGCGGCGGCCTTCTCCGGCTTGTCGGCGATGACGGCCTCGGTGGTGAGGAACAGCGCCGCGATGGAGGCGGCGTTCTGCAGCGCGGAGCGGGTGACCTTGGCCGGGTCGATGATGCCCTCGGCGACCAGGTCGACGTACTCGCCGGTCGCGGCGTTCAGGCCGTGACCCGGGGTCAGGTTGCGCACCTTCTCCACGACGACGCCACCCTCGAGGCCGGCGTTGACGGAGATCTGCTTCAGCGGGGCCTCCAGGGCCAGCTTCACAGCGGCGGCACCGGTGGCCTCGTCGCCTTCGAGCTCCAGCTTCTCGAAGACCTGGGAGGCCTGCAGCAGGGCGACGCCACCGCCGGCGACGATGCCCTCCTCGACGGCCGCCTTCGCGTTGCGAACGGCGTCCTCGATGCGGTGCTTGCGCTCCTTGAGCTCGACCTCGGTCGCGGCACCGGCCTTGATGACCGCAACACCGCCGGCGAGCTTCGCCAGGCGCTCCTGCAGCTTCTCGCGGTCGTAGTCGCTGTCCGAGTTCTCGATCTCGGCGCGGATCTGGTTGACGCGGCCCTGGACCTGGTCGCTGTCGCCGGCACCGTCGACGATGGTGGTCTCGTCCTTGGTGATGACGACCTTGCGGGCGCGGCCGAGCAGGTCGAGACCGGCGTTCTCCAGCTTGAGGCCGACCTCCTCGGAGATGACGGTGCCACCGGTGAGGATGGCGATGTCGCCGAGCATGGCCTTGCGGCGGTCACCGAAGCCCGGAGCCTTGACGGCGACGGACTTGAAGGTGCCACGGATCTTGTTGACGACCAGGGTCGACAGGGCCTCGCCCTCGACGTCCTCGGCGATGATCAGCAGCGGCTTGCCGGACTGCATGACCTTCTCCAGGAGCGGCAGCAGGTCCTTCACGTTGCCGATCTTGGAGTTGACGATCAGGATGTACGGGTCGTCGAGCGACGCCTCCATACGCTCCATGTCGGTGGCGAAGTACGCCGAGATGTAGCCCTTGTCGAAGCGCATACCCTCGGTGAGCTCCAGCTCCAGACCGAAGGTCTGGGACTCCTCGACGGTGATGACGCCTTCCTTGCCGACCTTGTCCATGGCCTCGGCGATCAGCTCGCCGATCTGGGTGTCGGCGGCGGAGATGGAGGCGGTGGAGGCGATCTGCTCCTTGGTCTCCACGTCCTTGGCCTGCTCCAGCAGGGCGGCGGAGACGGCCTCGACGGCCTTCTCGATGCCGCGCTTGAGGGCCATCGGGTTGGCGCCGGCGGCGACGTTGCGCAGGCCCTCGCGGACCAGTGCCTGGGCCAGGACGGTCGCGGTCGTCGTGCCGTCACCGGCGACGTCGTCCGTCTTCTTCGCGACCTCCTTGACCAGCTCGGCGCCGATCTTCTCGTACGGGTCCTCGAGCTCGATCTCCTTGGCGATGGAGACACCATCGTTGGTGATCGTGGGGGCGCCCCACTTCTTCTCGAGGACGACGTTGCGGCCCTTGGGGCCGAGGGTGACCTTGACGGCGTCGGCGAGCTGGTTCATCCCGCGCTCGAGACCGCGCCGTGCCTCCTCGTCGAACGCGATGATCTTGGCCATGTGAAGTGGTCCTCCCGGACGGGGTGGATTTCTCCGGATCGGCACCCGTGCCCGCGACGGACGGTCCGTGCGCCGTGTGGTTCCTTGCCCCACCCGGCGTCCGGACCTCACCGGCCCGATCCAAGTTCTGTCACTCTCACTCGGAGAGTGCTAACGCCAATGATTAGCACTCGGGCAGGGCGAGTGCAAGCCACCTGGAGGGGGTCACCCAGGGGCGGCGGGTGGGCGAGGGGCGAGCGAGGGGTGGGCGAGGGGTGGGCGACGGGCGGGTGCCGGCCGGTCGTCGGGGTGCCGCCGGGGTGCCCCGCGGCAGCGAGCGGCACAGGGCGGGCGCGGGCGAGACGGGGGGCGGGCGCGGGCGACGGGGGCTCAGGTCCCGCCGCGGGGAGGGCAGGCAGAAGGCCCGTACCCCGTGACGGGGTACGGGCCTTCTCTACGCTGCAGTCGGCCCGCGCCTCAGGCGCTCACCCTGACCATGTCCGCCTGCGGCCCCTTCTGGCCCTGCGAGATCTCGAACTCGACCCGCTGGCCCTCCTCAAGGGTGCGGTAGCCGTCCATCTGAATCGCGCTGTAGTGGACGAATACATCCGCACCACCGTCGACCGCGATGAAGCCGTACCCCTTCTCCGCGTTGAACCACTTGACGGTGCCCTGAGCCATGCCTAACTCCCCTATTACTGGCCCTTGCGCAGGACCGCACTCCGCGGACCCGGGTCAGACCTCACCCCGCGAAATGGCCCGTGGGGTGTGCGCCGGAACGCGTCGACCGCCGCTGAATGTATCTGCACCGATGCCCAGCGCAACAGGTCAATCGGACGAGAATTCTGGCGCCGGAGAATCGGCAATATGCGATGAAATCCCGTTTCTCCGGGGCAAGTCGGGCCGGGCATAGACGCACGTAAGCGACAAATGCCGCACACACTTTGCACACAACTCTCCGCGGTTTCCTATGCGTTCGGCATGTGCGCGGAGTTATCCGGAACGGGGATCACCGCAATGGTATCCCCTTTCACTAAACGGAATTGCCCCGTCCGATTTCAACGGACGGGGCAATTCCGGTCAAGCAGGTGAAGAGATGGCGCAAATTAGCGCTCACCCCTCGACCGATCGGGGCGAGAGACGACGGCCACCGGGCGCGTGCGGCCTCAGCAGCCGCCGGCGACCGCCGGGATGATGGAGACGCCCGCACCGTCCGGCGTCGGCGTCTCCAGGCCCTGCTCGAAGCGCACATCGTCGTCGTTGACGTAGACGTTCACGAAGCGACGCAGCTTGCCGGCGTCGTCCAGTACACGGGCCGCGATGCCCTCGTGGTTCTTCTCCAGGTCGGCGATCACCTCGGAGAGGGTCGCGCCCTCGGCGGTGACCTCGGCCTCACCACCGGTGTACGTACGGAGGATGGTGGGGATGCGGACCTTGACGCTCATGGGTTCTGCCTTCCGGACAGGGTTGGGGAGTGCGGGTTCGTAGAGCTCGGGACTCAGCCTGCCAGGCCGGCCTCTCGGAACGCGTCCAGGCTCGGGCGGATCGTGGCCGTGGGCCCGGACGTCGGCGCGACGGCGTCAAGCGTCTTGAGGCCGTCACCCGTGTTGAGCACGACGGTGGTCAGGGACGGGTCGAGCACACCGTCCTCGATCAGCTTCCTGGTGACGCCGACGGTCACCCCGCCCGCGGTCTCCGCGAAGATCCCCTCCGTCCGCGCCAGCAGCTTGATCGCGTCCACGACCTGCTCGTCGTCGACGTGCTCCACCGCACCGCCCGTATGGCGCGCGATGTCGAGCACATACGGCCCGTCGGCCGGATTGCCGATCGCCAGCGACTTGGCGATGGTGTTCGGCTTCTGCGGGCGCACGACGTCGTGCCCGGCCTTGAAGGCCGTCGACACCGGCGAGCAGCCCTCCGCCTGGGCACCGAAGATCCGGTACGGCCGGTCCTCGACCAGCCCGAGGGCGATCAGCTCCTTGAGCCCCTTGTCGATCTTCGTCAGCTGCGAGCCGGACGCGACGGGGATGACGATCTGGTCCGGGAGCCGCCAGCCCAGCTGCTCGCAGATCTCGTACGCCAGCGTCTTGGAGCCCTCGCCGTAATAGGGGCGGAGGTTGACGTTGACAAAGCCCCAGCCCTCGCCCAGCGGGTCGCCGATGAGCTCCGAGCAGAAGCGGTTGACGTCGTCGTAGTTGCCCTCGATGCCGACCAGGTCACCGCCGTAGACCGCGGCCATGACGACCTTGCCGGCCTCCAGGTCGTGCGGGATGAACACACAGGACTTGAAGCCCGCGCGGCGCGCCGCGGCGCCGACCGCGCCGGCGAGGTTGCCCGTGGAGGAGCAGGACAGCGTCGTGAAGCCGAAGGCGCGGGCGGCCTCGACGGCGATCGCGACGACCCGGTCCTTGAAGGAGTGCGTCGGGTTGCCGGAGTCGTCCTTGACGTAGAGCGCGCCGGTGACACCCAGCTCGGCGGCGAGCCGGTCGGCCTTGACGAGCTTGGTGCAGCCGGGGTTCAGATTCGGCTTGTCCGCCACATCGGTGGGGACGGGCAGCAGCGGAGCGTAGCGCCAGATGTTGTCCGGACCGGCCTCGATCTGCTTGCGCAGCGCCTCGGGGTCGCCGCTCGGCAGGTCGTAGGCGACTTCGAGCGGCCCGAAACAGGTCGCGCAGGCGAAGAGCGGGCTCAGGTCGAAGCGCTCACCGCACTCGCGGCAGGACAGGGCGACGGCGGGCCCCAGAGCGACGGTGGGGGCGATTTCGGTGACTTCGGTGCTGTACACAGCCATGGAGGCGAGGCCCTTTCTCCTCATCTTCCTCATGGCGCATCTCGCCATGAGACGGATTTGGCACCTTCCCTAGCCGGGAGCCTCGCGCGCGATGATCGCGGCGGAGACCGGCTGGAGGGTTGCCGGGGCTTCAACGGGCCGTATCCCTCTGCCCCTCTGGATGAGCGGTATGGCGCTGGGACGAAACCCAGGCGTTTGTGGCGCGGCGACCCCGACATGCGACGGTCATCCGCGTTGTTCAAGACTGTAACCGAAGGCACTGACCGTTGAGATAGTCGTCCGAACCGCGAGATGGATCACAGAATGGCCCACACTAGGGATCGCCTACCGGTCGCGGCACCGGCGGCCACCGAGGAGTCGTAGACGTGCTGGAAGAGGTGGAGCGCTGGCTGAGCAGCCGCTCCTGGTCCGCCGCGGACCGTCCGCTGGAGCAGTTGCTGGAGGCCAAGCGCCAGACGGGCCGTACGGTCAGCGTCGTGCTGCCCGCGCTCGACGAGGAGGCCACGGTCGGCGCGATCGTGGCCGCGATCCGCGCCGAGCTGATGTGCGACGCCGTCCCCCTGGTCGACGAGCTGGTGGTGCTGGACTCCGGATCCACCGACCGCACCGCCGAGGTCGCCGCCGCGGCCGGCGCCCGGGTCGTCCACCGCGACACCGTCCTGCCCCGGCTGCCCGCGCTGCCCGGCAAGGGCGAGGTCCTGTGGCGCTCCCTCCTGGTCACCACCGGCGACATCATCTGCTTCGTCGACGCCGACCTGCGGGAGTTCTCCGCCACCTTCGTCTCCGGGATCGTCGGCCCCCTGCTGACCGACCCCGACATCCACTTCGTCAAGGCGATGTACGACCGCCCCCTGGAGGCCGGGGGGCACCCGGGCGAGCAGGGCGGACGGGTCACCGAGCTGGTCGCCCGCCCGCTGCTGAACCTCCACTGGCCGCAGCTGGCCGGCTTCGTCCAGCCCCTGGGCGGCGAGTACGCGGCCCGGCGCTCCCTCCTGGAGCGCCTGCCCTTCCCGGTCGGCTACGGCGTCGAGCTCGGCCTGCTCGTCGACGCCCTGCACACCGTCGGCCTCGACGCCCTCGCCCAGGTGGACGTCGGCGTGCGCAAGCACCGCCACCAGGGCGGCCAGGCCCTCGGCCGGATGGCGGCCGCCATCTACCGCACCGCCCAGCTCCGCCTCGCCCGAGGCCACCTGGTGCGCCCCCGGCTCACCCAATTCGACCGCGGCGAGGAGGGCTTCGTGGCGCGCACCACGGACGTGGACACCGAGGAGCGGCCGCCCATGGCCGAAATCCCCGAGTACGCGGCGCGGCGGGCGGCCTGACCCGTGTCCGTACGTTTGCGCGGTTCTGCGGCGGGTTAATGTCGCGACATGGTCTCCGAGCGCAGTGCGGTCCGGGCAGGTGCCGAGGTTCTCGTCGCGTCCAATCGCGGGCCGGTGTCATACGCCGTGGGCGACGACGGGGCGCTGAGCGCCAAGCGGGGCGGGGGCGGGCTGGTGTCCGGGCTGTCGGCCATCGGCCCCGGCACCGACGCGGTGTGGGTGTGCGCGGCGCTCGGTGACGGGGACCGGGAGGCCGTACGCCGGACCGGGGGCGCCCTGGCCCCCGAGGACACCGGCGGACAGCGCGTCCGCATGCTGGACATCCCGTCCCAGGTGCACGCCGACGCCTACAACGGCATCGCGAACTCGGTGCTGTGGTTCGTCCACCACATGCTCTACCAGACGCCGCTGGAGCCGGCCTTCGACGCCGGGTTCCGGCAGCAGTGGGGCGCGTACGAGACGTACAACCGCGCCTTCGCCCGGGCCCTGGCCGACGAGGCCGCCGAGGGGGCGGCGGTGCTGGTGCAGGACTACCACCTGGCGCTGGTGCCGGGCATGCTGCGCGCACTGCGGCCCGACGTACGCATCGCGCACTTCTCCCACACGCCGTGGGCTCCGCCGGACTACTTCCGGATGCTGCCGGACGAGGTGGCGCGGCAGCTGCTGGAGGGCATGCTGGGCGCCGACCAGCTGGGGTTCCTCACCCACCGCTGGGCGGACGCGTTCACCGCGTGCTGCGCCGAGGTCACCGGCGGCACCGGCGGCACCCGGATCGGTGCGTACGGGCTCGGGGCGGACGCCGACTTCCTGCTGGAGCGGTCGCGGCGGGCGGATGTCGAGGAGCGGCTGGCCACCCTGCGCGAGCAGATCGGCACCGGTCCCGACGGGGCGGCGCGCAAGACCATCGTCCGGGTGGACCGCACCGAGCTGTCGAAGAACATCGTCCGCGGCCTGCTGGCCTACCGGCAACTGCTGGCGGAGGAGCCGTCGTGGCGCGAGCGCGTGGTGCATGTCGCCTTCGCCTACCCCTCGCGCCAGGATCTGGCCGTCTACCGGGAGTACACGGCGGCGGTCGGCCGGCTCTCCGAGGAGATCAACTCCGAGTACGGGACAGCTACTTGGCGTCCCGTCGTGCTGCATGTGAAGGACGACTTCGCGCGGTCGCTGGCCGCCTACCGGCTGGCGGACGTGGCACTGGTGAACCCGATCCGGGACGGGATGAACCTCGTCGCCAAGGAGATCCCGGTGGTCTCGGAGCAGGGCTGCGCACTGGTGCTGTCACGGGAGGCCGGGGCGCACGAGGAGCTGGGCGGCCACGCCCTGACCGTCAACCCGTACGACGTCAGCGGTACGGCGCGGGCGCTGCACGAGGCGCTGTCGATGGACGCCGGGGAACGCCGCGAGCGGACGGCGCGGCTGGCGGCGGCCGCCACCGCGCTGCCGCCGGCGCAGTGGTTCCTCAAACAGCTGCGCGCACTGGTCGGCTGAGCCGGGCGCCGGGGCGTGCGCTTGGCTGGGCGCCGGGGTGCGCGTGGCCGGGCGGCCGGGGGCGTGCGCCTGGCCGGGCGTCGGGCGTGACGGCGCCGACGGGCTCCCCTGCCGGGCGCCGGGGCACCTGCCGGGATGGTGACCGGCGTCACCCCTCTCCGCCTTGAGGCTCACATCAATGTGAACGTTCGAGGCTGCGTACCAGGAAGCACCGCACCAGTACGCACCCGACGCGAGGCGAGAACGATGAACCAGTTGAACCAGTTGAACCGGTCGACGAACCAGTCGATGAACCAGTCGATGAACCACCAGCTCCTGGATGACCGGGCCACGGACGACCGGCCCGTGGAGGGCGGAGTCGCGGGCCACCGGCCTGCGGACGGCCACCCCGCAGCCGACCGGCCCGTGGAGAACCGGCTCTACGACTACAGCCCGATCGTCGACCGGGCACCGATCCGGTGGCCGGGCGGCGCCCGGGTCGCCTTCTACGTGGGTCTGAACATCGAGCACTACCGGATCGACCGCCCGTCGACGAGCACCTTCCCCGACACCGCGGAGCTGACCCCGGATCCGCTGAACTACGGCTGGCGCGACTACGGGCCCCGGGTCGGCTTCTGGCGGCTGATCGAGAGCCTCGACCGCCATCGGGTACGCGCCAGCGTGCTGCTCAACTCCGATGCCGGTGAACGCTATCCGCAGATCATCGAAGCGGGGCGGGCCCGCGACTGGGTGTGGCTCGCCCACGGCAAGAACAACTCCACCTTCCAGGCCGACATGACGCCCGACGAGGAACGCGCCTACCTGACGGAGGTGATCGCCAGCATCGAGAGGACCACCGGCCGGCGGCCGCGCGGCTGGATGGGACCGGCGCTCACCGAGACCTTCCGGACCCCGGAACTGCTCGCCGAGCTCGGGCTGAACTACGTACTGGACTGGACCAACGACGACCAGCCGTACCGGCTGAACGTGCCGGGGATGCTGAGCGTCCCGTACTCCGTCGAACTCAACGACATCGGCCTGTTCGTCAGCAAGGGCCTGACGGGGCCGGACTTCGTGCAGATCGTCAAGGACCAGCTCGACCAGCTCCACGAGGACGCGGCGGACAGCGGCCGGGTGATGTCACTGGCCCTGCACCCGTTCGTCATCGGCCAGGCATTCCGCCACAAGTACCTGGACCAGGCCCTCGCCCACATCGTCAACCACCCCGGAGTGTGGCTGACCACCAGCGACGAGATCGCCGCACACTACGGACGGACGGCAGTGGGGGCGTCGTAGACGGGGGCGCCGTCAGGCCGAACGCCCCACCCATGCCGAAGGATCACCCAATGATCCCCCAGTCCGAAGGATCACCCAGGCCGCATGCTCAGACCGCGGCAAGGCGGTCCGCGAGGGCGTCGAGCAGTTCCACCACCCCGGCCGGTCCGTCGACCACCAGGTCGGCGCGGTCGGCGAGTTCGGTCACCTCGGTGCTGCCGCTGCAGACCAGGACGCCCGCCAGGCCCTCGGAGCGGAGCTTGTCGACGGCGGCGAAGGCCGCGAGGTCGCCGAGGTCGTCGCCGGCGTAGAGGACGGTCGACGCGCCGGTTTCGCGGACCCATTCAGCGAGGGCGACGCCCTTGTCCATGCCCGGGGGGCGCAGCTCCAGGACGAGGCGGCCCGGTTCGACGATCAGGCCGTGGCGTTCGGCGAGCGCGGCGAGCGGGGCCCGCAGCCGGTCGAAGGCGCCCTGGGGGTCGTCGGCGCGGCGGGTGTGGACGGCGATGGCCTGCCCGCCCTTGCGCTCGATGGCGGTCTCGACCCAGGTGCCGTGCCAGACGCCGGAGGCGTCCAGTACGCCGGGGAGTTCGGCCTGTATGGCGGCGACGCCGGGGTGCGGGGCGGGAGCGTGGACGGTGCCGGTGGCGGCTTCCCAGCGCTCGACGCCGTAGTGGCCCAGGACGGTGAGGTGGTCCAGTCCGGGGACGGAATCGAAGCCGCCGAGGCGCACCGCGACCGCGGCCGGGCGGCCGGTGATCACCGCGGCCGCGCGCAGCCGGGGCACGAGGCGGCCGAGGGCGGCGACGGCGCCGTGATGAGCGCGGGCCTTCTCCGGGTCGGGGACGATGTCGGCGAGGGTGCCGTCGAAGTCCAGGGCGATGACGGCGCGTTCGGGGTGGGCCAGCAGCGCGGCGAGGCCGTCGCGGCCGGCAGGCGTGTGCGGTGTCGGCACGGAGCCGGGCGCACGCTCGGGTTCGGGTGTCGGCTGGGAGTGCGGCGCGGCGTTCGGGGAGCTGCCCATGCGCCGACCCTACCGGCGTGGGACCGGCGCACGGCGGGTGTACGGGCGCATCACGCCGGCGGGTTGGGGCCGGACGGGCGTCGACGGGTTGGAGCCGGGCGGGCGTCGAACCGCCCTACCTCCGAACCGCCCTGCCGCCGAACCGCGCCGCCGCCCGAGTCACCGCGCTCGCCATGGCCGCGCCTCGCGCCGCCTGGCCGACGCCCCGCATCGCCTGGCCGCGCCCCGCGTCGTCAGCGGCGGGCGCGGCGGGCTTCGCGTACGCGGCGCAGACGGTTGATGGTGACAGGGTCGTGGGCCAGCGCGCGGGGGTCGTCCAGCAGGGCGTTGAGGAGTTGGTAGTAGCGGGTCGGGGATATTCCGAGCCGCTCACGGATGGCTCGTTCCTTGGGCCCGGGGCCCGGCCAGGAGCGGCGCTCCACGGCGAGCACGGCCTCGTCCCGGGCAGAGAGCCCCGGTGCGCCTTCGCCGCCCACGGGTTGCCCGGCATCCGCACGGTCCGCGGCGTCCGAAGCGCCCGCGGAGTCCGAGCCGGCGGAGTCCACCGCACCCGCGGAGTCCGAAACGCCCGCGGAGTCCGAAGCGCCGGCCGCGCCGCCGGTGTCCGCGCCGTCTGCTCCGCTCGCCCCGCCCATGTCCTCCGTACCGCTGTGTTCCGTACCGCTGCGCTCCGTACCGCTGGTCGTCGTATTGCTGTCCCCCGCACCGCTCGTCGTCACGTTTCCACGATAAGCGGATGGGCGGATGGTCGGACAAGGACCCGAGCCCCCGGCCTCCTGCTTCCGGCCTTCGCGACGCTTGTTTGACGCTTGTCTGCCTCGGCGGCCTCCACTTATTACGGCAACGATTACGGAGAGTAATCAGTTCCCTCGGAGTGTAACCGTGGTGCACCTCGGCGCTCTACGTCTGGGAGTGCCCGACGCCCGGGTGCTCGACGACCAGATGCATGTGCGCCTCGGAGTTCTGTGCCTGTGCCTTGTGTCTGCCCCGGCACCCCGGGGCCGCATGCGCCCCCGCCACCATCCTCGGTCAGCGTTCACTGCAGGGGCATTCCCCTTGGGCACTCCAGTTGGCCCGCCCATACGTGGCCCGCCCATGAGCGACCGCCGCCCGCCACGAACCGCCGCCCACGAACGGCCACCCACTCACGGCCACCCGCTCACGAACGGCCACCCACTCACGGGCACCCCCGCCGGCCGGCAGGGCCCCGCCCCGCCCCGCTCCCGCGTCAGCCCGCCGCGCTGTCCGCCGCGTCTGCGGCGTTCTGGATGTCGGTGAGGACGCCGGCGGGGTTGCCCTTCGGGCCGACTGCGGCGCCCATCTTCGCCTTGACGGTCTTGGAGACCAGCGGCCAGGAGGTCTTGTCCGCCGGGTAGAACTCGGCGGTGGCCAGCTGCTTGAGGAAGCTGTGCAGCTTGGCGTACTTGTCGTCGGCGAGCATCGCCTGGGAGGCGGAGGTGGTGACCGGCAGCAGGCCGTACTCGCCGGAGAACTTCACGACGTTGCTGTCGCTGTAGACGAAGTCGAGGAACTTGCCGGCCTCCGCGCGGTGGCCGTTCTGCTTGAAGGCCATCATCCAGTCGGCGACGCCCATGGTGGCCTTGGCCTTGCCGTCGACGCCGGGCAGTTCGACGGTGCCGTAGTCGATGCCCTTGGCCTCGGCCTGCTTCATCAGGGCGGGGTGGCCGTTGAGCATGCCGACCTCGCCGTCGGCGAAGCCCTGGAAGGCGTCCGCGCGGTTGAGCTGGGCGGGGTCGGTGCCGGTCAGGCCCTTGCCGACGAGGTCGTCCTTCAGCCAGTTGAAGGTCTTGATGTTCTCCGGCGAGTCGATGCGGTACTTGCCGATGCTGTCGGTGTAGCCGCCGCCCCCGCTGAGCATCCACATCAGCGTCTCGGCCTGGGTCTCCTCGGGGCCGAGCGGCAGCGCGTAGGGCATCTTCACGCCGCGCGCCTTCAGCAGCTGGGCGTCGCGGGCTATGTCGCTCCAGGACTGCGGCGGGTTGGCGATACCGGCCTTGGCGAAGAGCTTCTTGTTGTAGAAGAGCCGCCGGGTGCTGGCGCCGAAGGGCAGGCCGTACTGGACGCGCCGGTATTCGCCGGCCTCCGCGAGGGAGGGGGTGAAGTCGGCCTCGGTGGAGACGGAGAGCAGCTGGTCGGCGCGGTAGAGCTTGTCGGCGGCGGCGTAGTCGGCGTAGGCGCCGATCTGGGCGAGGTCCGGCGCGTGGCCGTCCTTGACCAGGTCCTCGACCTTCTTGTCGACGTCGGTCCAGCTGTAGACCTCGACGTCGACCTTGATGCCGGGATTCTTCTTCTCGAAGGCGCGGGTGAGCTCGTCCCAGTAGTGCTCGGAGCTGTTGTCCGCGCTGTCGCCGTAGTCCGCCGCGATCAGCTTGAGGGTGACGTCGCCGTCGCCCGAGCCGCTGCCGCAGCCGGTGAGAGTCAGCGCCATGGTGGTGGCGACCGTCGCCGCCGCCAAGCTCAAGTACCGCCGCTGCACCGCTGTTACCGCCCTTGTCCGTGCCCGAATGTGAGTGCTTGCCGGGTGTGGCAACGCCATCCGGGGGATCGCCCCGTACCGGCGTGAACAGCGAAATTCTCCCGCGTTCCCCTCAAGGTCTACACCACCGGTGGTCCGGCTCCGGTATCGGGTTCCCACAGTCTTTTCACCTGCCGGACTCCTGCGGTTCCCTTCGCGATCCCCCGGTGAGTGGACTAGACCTTTCAGGGCGGATCGCGCGAAACTGTTCCCGTGAGACACGTCATCGCCCTTGATGTGGGCGGCACCGGGATGAAGGCCGCCCTCGTGGGGGTGGGCACCGCACCGTCGAAGGAGGCGCCGCCCGCCCTGCTGTACGAGGCGCGGCGCCCCACCGGCCGCGAGCACGGCCCCGACGCGGTCGTCGAGGCCATCCTCGGCTTCGCCGCCGAGCTGCGCGACATCGGCGCGGCACGCTTCGGCACCACCGCCGCGGCCGCCGGCGTCGCCGTCCCCGGCATCGTCGACGAGCACTCCGGCACCGCCGTCTACGCCGCGAACCTCGGCTGGCGGGACGTACCGCTGCGGGCACGGCTGTCCGAGCAGCTCGGCGAGGTGCCGGTGGCCCTGGGCCACGATGTGCGCACCGGCGGGCTGGCCGAGGGCCGGATCGGCGCCGGTCGGGGCGCCGACCGCTTCCTGTTCGTCCCGCTGGGCACCGGTATCGCGGGCGCCATCGGCATCGACGGCCGGATCGAGGCCGGCGCGCACGGCAGCGCGGGCGAGATCGGCCACATCGTCGTACGGCCCGGGGGGCGGGTCTGCGGCTGCGGGCAGCGCGGCTGCCTGGAGACGCTGGCCTCGGCGGCCGCGGTGGGCCGGGACTGGGCGGCGGTCTGCGGTGATCCCCGGGCCAGTGCGGCGGACGCGGCCAAGGCCGTGGAGTCCGGTGACGCCCGCGCCCGTGCCGTGTGGCAGGACGCGGTGGACGCACTGGCCGACGGCCTGGTGACCGGGCTCACCCTGCTCGACCCGCGGACGGTGATCATCGGGGGTGGGCTCGCCGAGGCAGGCGACACGCTGTTCGTCCCTCTGCGGGAAGCGGTCCGCCGGCGCGTTACGTTCCAGCGTCTTCCCTCGATCGTTCCGGCGGCCCTGGGGGACGCCGCCGGGTGCCTGGGCGCGGGGCTCCTCGCCTGGGATCTTCTCTCCACGGAGGTAACCGCCTGATGGCACAGCAACAGTCCGCGCAGCCGGCTGCGGGCCCTTCCCGCACCACCCTGGCCGGCGCCCGGATCGCCCGGCCGTCCGGTGTGGTCGACAGCGGCCGGATCACCGTCGAGGGCGGCCGGATCACCGGTGTCCACAGCCGCGGCGGCGACCGGGACGCCGAGGCGGACGCAGGCTCGGCCGCGGGTGTCGTGGACCTTTCGGGGCATCTCGTCGTCCCCGGGTTCGTCGATATGCACGTCCACGGCGGAGGCGGCGGCTCCTTCTCGTCCGCCGACCCCGAGGAGTGCATGACGGTCGTCGAGACGCACCGCCGGCACGGCACGACCTCGATGCTGGCCTCCACCGTCACCGGTGAGCTGGGTGAACTCGCCCGGCAGGCCGGGGTGCTCGCCGAACTCGTCCAGCAGGGCGAGCTGGCCGGTATCCACTTCGAGGGCCCGTTCATCTCCCCGCACCGCTGCGGCGCGCACCAGCCGGACCTGTTGCGCGATCCGGATCCGGCCGATGTCCGACGGCTCCTCGACGCCGCGCGCGGCACCGCGGTGATGATGACCGTCGCGCCCGAGCTGCCCGGTGGCCTGGCGTCGGTGCGGTTGCTCGCCGACGCGGGGGTGATCGCCGCGATCGGCCACACCGACTCCTCCTACGACGCCACCCGGCAGGCCGTCGACGCGGGCGCCACCGTCGCCACCCACCTCTTCAACGCGATGCCGCCGCTCGGCCACCGGGCGCCGGGTCCGGTCGCCGCGCTCCTGGAGGACGAGCGGATCACCGTCGAGCTCATCAACGACGGCACCCATCTGCACCCCGCGATGCTCCAACTGGCCTTCCGCAGCGCGGGGGACGGGCGGGTCGCGTTCATCACGGACGCGATGGGCGCGGCGGGGATGAACGACGGGATGTATCCGCTCGGCCCGATGCGGGTGGAGGTCAAGGACGGTGTGGCGCGGATCAGCGAGGGTGCCACGGCCGGTTCGATCGCGGGTTCCACGCTCACGTTGGACCGGGCGTTCCGGCGGGCCGTGACCGTCGACGGTCTGACGGTCGACCAGGCCGTGCAGGCGCTGTCGGCGACTCCGGCCCGGCTGCTGGGCATCGGGGACCGGGCCGGTTCCCTGGAGGCCGGAAAGGACGCCGATCTGGTGGTGCTCGATGCGGCGTACGACGTGGTGGGTGTCATGCGCCGGGGCGAGTGGGTGGTGCGCCCGCGGGGGGTGTGACGCTCCGCGGTGGCACCAGGGTGGCTACGCAGGGTGCCGTCTGTTGCTGGTAGTCGGCGGCCGCAGGGTGGTTACCCGGGGTCTGGGCCAACCACCGTCGGCGATGGCATGATCGCTCGCGCACTTGTCCGCATGCCACCGCCGAGTGCGGTCGCCCGCTCACGGCCGCCCGGCCATGACTGCCCGGAGGGGGGACCATGATCCTCACGGTCACGCTGAACGCCGCCCTGGACATCACCTACCGCGTGCCCCGGCTCCGTCCGCACACCACCCATCGCGTCACCGAGGTGTCCGAGCGCCCCGGCGGCAAGGGCCTGAACGTCGCCCGTGTGCTGGCCGCGCTCGGCCACCGTACGGTCGCCACGGGCTTCGCGGGCGGCGGCACGGGGGAGGCGCTGCGGGCGCTGCTGGCGGACACGGCGGTCACCGACGCGCTGGTCCCGGTCGGCGGCGCCACCCGCCGCACGGTCGCCGTCGTCGACGCGGCCACCGGCGACACCACGCAGCTCAACGAGCCGGGCCCGACGGTCTCTCCGGCCGAGTGGGAGGCCTTCCTCGGGACGTATCGCGAACTGCTGGGCGAGGCGCGGGCGGTGGCGCTGTGCGGCAGTCTCCCGCCGGGCGTCCCGGTGGATGTCTACGCCCGTCTGACCCGTGCCGCGCGCACCGCGGGGGTGCCGGTGCTCCTCGACACCAGTGGCGAGCCGCTGCGGCGGGGTCTGGCGGCCCGTCCCGATCTGGCCAAGCCCAACGCCGACGAGTTGGCGGCGTTGACGGGCAGCACCGAGCCGCTGCGGGCGGCCCGTGACGCGCGGCGCCGCGGTGCGCATGCGGTGGCGGCGTCGCTGGGTGCGGACGGCATGCTGGCGGTCACCGCGGACGGTGTCTGGCAGGCGGCGCCGCCGCGGCGGTTCGCGGGCAATCCCACCGGTGCCGGCGATTCGGCGGTGGCCGGTCTGCTGTCCGGGCTGGTGGAGGAGTTGCCGTGGCCGGACCGTCTGACGCGGGCGGTGGCGCTGTCGGCCGCCACCGTACGGGCCCCGGCGGCGGGCGAGTTCGACGCCTCGACCTATGAGGAGCTGCTGGGGCGGGTGGTGGTGACGGATCGTCCGGCGGTGGCGTGAGGGGTGGCGGCGACCGGCCTCCCGTCTCGGCGCACAAGCCCGGCCGCGACGGCGTCATCCCCAGACGGCGGCGCTCTTGACCGGCCGCGGAGTCTTGGCCGAGTAGTGGCCGAAGGTCAGATTTCAGCCGAGGTGCGGAAGTATGGGTATCCGGCTACTAGTTGGCGTTCGCCAGCCACACCTGATCCAGGATGGCGTTGCACTGGTTGCCCTGTCCGCACGCGATCTCGACGGTGTTGGTGCCCTTGTTCAGGGTGATCGGGGCCCAAGTGGACTGCCAGCCCTTCTTCCAGTCGCCCTGCGGGGAGTGGATGAAGTTCTTCAGGCCAAGCGGCTGGCTGTTCGGCTTGCCGTTGACCGAGAGCGTGGCGTTGGCGTCCTCTCCTGGGATGCTGTAGCGCACGTACAGCCGAAAATCGCCGCTGTTCGGCAGGTCCACGGTCCACTTGACCTTCGCCCCGACCTGGTTGAAACCGCCGACGTACGAGCCGCTCGCCGAGCGGGCGCCCTCGATGTCCTTGGCGGTTGTCGCACCGCCGTCGAGCCGCAGGCTGGCCGCCTCTCCCTTGGGGAGTTCGCCGGGCTTGGGCTTGCTGGTGGGCCCGTTGGGCTTGACGGTGTCGCCGGCCGTGGGGCCCGGCTTGCCGGCGTTGTCGGACTTGTTGTCGTCGGCGTTGTTGGTGAGCATGGCGACGCCGATGCCTATGCACACCACCGCGACCACGGCGACGGCGCCGATCAGCAGGCCGTTGCGGCGGCGCGGTTCGTGGCCGCCGCCGTGGCCCGGGGCCGAGGCGGTGCGGGTGCGTTCGCCGCCGGGGAGGGTTTCGGGGGCGGCGTAGCTGGCGTTCTGCTGGCCGTAGGTGACCTGCTGCTGGGCCTGCTGGCCGTACTGGCGCTGGCCCACGGCGCGTACCTGGTTGTAGGAGGTGCGCGGGACTCCCGGCTGCCGGGCGGCCGCGGCGTCGCCCGCCGAGCCCGGTGCGCCGTCCTGGCCGCCTTCCGAGCGGTAGAGGTAGGCGAACGGGTCGTCGTTCTCCGGCGTGTCCGCGCCGTTGTTGCCGGCCGTCATTCCGTGTCACTCCCAAGCGATCTGTGCGCGTCGTGTACGCGTTGGTACGCGTGCGCAGAGGTCTCTGCGCGCTGTGTCTTCGGGGCCCCCGGCGGCGCCGCGCCGCATCGGCGCAGCCTACCCCGTGATGGCCGGGCCACACCGGCTCCGGAGGGCCACAAGATCGCTACAGATCGGTGAACAGATCGGTGAGCTGCTGGTGCGGTGGCCGGCGGGCGGTGAGTGTGAGATGCGCGGCATGCCGTGCGGTCGCGGCGCGGGCCGGTTCAGCCGGCGGCTCGCCGGTTGGCCTTGGAGCGGGAGCGTTTTTCGACGTACATCCGCTGGTCGGCGGACTCCAGTACTTCTTCGGCCGTCATTCCGCAGCCGGCCCAGCCGATGCCGAAGCTGGCGCCGACGCGGACGGCGCGGCCCTCCACGCGGATGGGCGGGATGATGGCGTTGCGCAGGCGGACGGCGAGGTCGGCGGCGTCGGCGGTGCCCAGGCCGTCGGCGAGCACCACGAACTCGTCGCCGCCGAGCCGGGCGACGGTGTCGCCGTCGCGGACGCCGCTGGTCAGCCGGCGGGCGACCTCGATCAGTACGGCGTCGCCGGTGTTGTGCCCGAAGCGGTCGTTGATCGATTTGAAGCCGTCGAGGTCGCAGAAGAGGACGGCGAGGCCCTTGGAGCCGTCGTCGGCCGGCCCCTCGGCGGGGGCGATGAGGTGGACGTGGTGGTCGAGGGGGACGGGGGCCTTGCCTTCGAAGCCGTCGATGCCGTCGAACGGCTCCTTGCCGTCGGCGCGGAAGCCGTGGGGGTCGCTGGGGTGGGCGCCGCCCGCGGAGGCGTAGGCGTCGGCCATCGAGCCCGGTGGGCGCGAGCACAGCCGGGCGCCGAGCCGGGCGCGCAGTTCGGCGCTGTTGGGCAGTCCGGTCAGGGAGTCGTGGCTGGCGCGGTGGGCGAGCTGCAGCTCGTGGCGTTTGCGTTCCTCGATGTCCTCGACGTGGGTGAGCAGGTAGCGGGGGCCGTCGGCGGTGTCGGCGACGACGGAGTTGCGCAGTGAGACCCAGACGTAGGTGCCGTCGCGGCGGGCGAGGCGCAGCTCGGCGCGGCCGCCTTCGGCGGAGGTTCGCAGCAGGGTGCCGATGTCCTCGGGGTGGACCAGGTCGGAGAAGGAGTAGCGGCGCAGGCCGGAGGCGGTGCGG
This sequence comes from Streptomyces sp. NPDC033270, assembly GCF_055576575.1. Classification (NCBI taxonomy): domain Bacteria; kingdom Bacillati; phylum Actinomycetota; class Actinomycetes; order Kitasatosporales; family Streptomycetaceae; genus Streptomyces; species Streptomyces sp. NPDC033270. The sequence goes on along the minus strand of NZ_JBVIRA010000007.1, from coordinate 159,223 downwards.
CCGAGGAGCCGGCACAGGGCGTCGTTGGTGCGCAGCAGCCGTCCGTGCTGGTCGCCGCCCATTTCGGCGACGGCCATGCCGCTGGGTGCGTACTCGAAGGCCTGGCGGAAGCTTTCCTCGCTGGCGCGCAGGGCCTGCTGCTCGCGCTCCAGCCGGACCAGGGCGCGCTGCATGTTCGCCCGCAGCCGGGCGTTGCTGATCGCGATGGCGGACTGGAAGGCGTACATCTGCAGGGCTTCCTGGCCCCAGGGGCCGGGGCGGCGGCCGTTGCGCGGGCGGTCGACGGAGATCACTCCGAGCAGCTCGCCGCCGCCGTTGCCGGCGGTGTACATGGGCGCGAAGAGGCGGTCCATGGGGTGCCACTCGTCGGGGAAGCGGGGTGCGGGGCCGGCGGTGTGCCACTGGGGGACGTCGTCGTCGTCGAGCACCCAGCCCTCGGTGTACGGGATGAAGCACAGGTCGCCCCAGCGTTCGCCCATGGACAGCCGGCGGTCCCAGGAGGCCCGGGAGCCGACCCGCCCGGCCATCAGGGCTTCGGCGCCCGCGCTGCCGGCGACGGCGGCGACGACGAGGTCACCGTCGGGGCGGACGAGGTTGACCGCGGACAGCTCGTAGCCGAGGCCGGTGAGCGCGCCGTCGGCGACGGTCTGCAAGGTGTCCGCAAGGCTGCGTGCGGTGTTCAGCTCGGCGACCACTTGGTGCAGCTGCCGCAGGGTCGCAAGACGGACGTATGGCTCCGACTCGGTCTCCATCGCTCGCTCTCCCTGAGACCTCGACAGCAAACTCCACGATTCTTCGTCGTCCGATTCCACGCTCACTGAATCACAGTGAGCTGTTCACTCGGTACACAGGGTCAACAATTAGCGCCTGCTGTGACTCAAGTCACAGACCGTGAGCAAGCCTTGGCGATCTTCGGCGCCCCCATTATTCGAGTCCGCGTTCACTATTTCTACACTTTCTGAACGCAAATTCTGAGGTTCGCGGACTTTCCGGCACCCCCGCAGGGGGCGGCTCCGTCGTCGGACCTAGGACGCGAGTGGTCCCCGGGCCCGATGCGGCCCGGCGCGGGGGGACGTTAGCGTTCGTGGCGTGTTCACGAAAACTCCCGCCGATGCGGCGTCCGCCGGGCCCGCCACCCCAGCCACACCCGCCGTCGCCCTGACATCCGTGCCGGGCGGCGCACCGATCCCGCATTCTGTTGGGGTGAGTGACGACGAGTTCCGTGCCGCCCTGTCCCGCCTCGCCGCCGGCGTGGTGCTGATCACCGCCCACGACCCGGACGACGGGCCGCGCGGCGAGGACGTCGGCATGACCGCCACGGCGTTCCTGTCCGTCTCCCTCGACCCGCCCCTGGTGATGGTGAGCGTTCGCAACGACTCACGGATGGACGACCTGCTGGCGGTGCAGCCGCTGTGGGCCGTGTCGGTACTGTCCGGGCACCAGCGGCAGATTGCCGGACGATTCGCGATGAAGGGCCGCATCAGCGACCGACTGCTCTTCGAGGACATCGCACACGTAAGGGGCGAAGCGTCCGGCGCCCCGCTCATCGGGGGTGCCCTGGCGACGCTGGAGTGCCGCACCGAGCAGCGGGTGGTGGCCGGCGATCACACGCTGGTCATCGGGCGGGTGCTGGCGACGTCGGTCCCCAATGAGGACGACGGGCCGCTGACGTACTTCCGGGGGAAGTACCGGCAGTTGGGGTGAGCGGGGCGGCGGTGCCGGCGGTTGCGTGCCGGGCGGCGGCGGCCTTGCGCCGGGCGGTGGACTTGCGCCGGGGCCGGGTGCCGGCGGTTCGGCGCCGGGTGCCGGCGGCTCAGCCCCAGTCGCGGCCGGAGCGGCCGCGCTTGGTCTCGCCGCGCTGCTTCTTCTCCCGCAGCCGGCGCTCGTTGATGCCCCGTGGGATCCGCGACTTGCGGCGCGGCGCGGGAGGCGGCGCGGTGGCCTGCGCCAGCAGCGCGGCGAGCCGGACGGCCGCGGTCTCGCGGTTGCGCCATTGGGAGCGGTGCTCGGAGGCGCGTACGGACAGCACGCCGTCGATCAGCCGGCCGGCCAGCCGCTCCAGGGCACGCTCCTTCCACACCGGCGGCAGCGCCTGCGTCCTGACGAGGTCGAAGCGCAGCTCGACCTGGCTGTCGCTGGTGTTGACGTGCTGGCCGCCCGGACCCGAGGACCGCGAGAAACGCCATACGAGCTCGGCCTCTGGAAGGACGACCGAACCGCGGATGACATAGGGCCCGGACATGCGTCCTATGATCCCCCGGGCCAAGGGCTCCCGTCACCCTCTTTACAGGGCACCCGCGGGGGCATTCGGCATCGGGATTCGGCAAAGAGAGTAAAGACAGCTGGAACCTCGTGGTCCCCTCACGGCGTTGTGGTGAGTGACGGTAGCTTCGTGCGCAGTACGGAGCCCGACGAATCGACGCGTTGACAAGGAAAGGGACATCCCCATGGCTGTAAGCCTGTCCAAGGGCGGCAACGTCTCCCTCACCAAGGAGGCACCGGGCCTGACCGCCGTCACGGTCGGCCTCGGCTGGGACGTCCGCACCACCACCGGCACGGACTTCGACCTCGACGCCAGCGCGATCGCGGTCAACCCGAGCGGCAAGGTCTACTCGGACCAGCACTTCGTCTTCTTCAACAACAAGGCCACGCCGGACCAGTCGATCGTCCACACGGGCGACAACGTCACCGGCCAGGGCGAGGGCGACGACGAGCAGATCAACGTCAACCTGGCGGGCCTGCCGGCCGACATCGACAAGATCGTCTTCCCGGTCTCGATCTACGACGCCGAGAACCGCAGCCAGAACTTCGGCCAGGTGCGGAACGCCTTCATCCGCATCATCAACCAGGCCGGCGGCGCCGAGATCGCCCGCTACGACCTCAGCGAGGACGCGGCCACCGAGACCGCCATGGTCTTCGGTGAGCTGTACCGCAACGGCACGGAGTGGAAGTTCCGCGCCGTGGGCCAGGGTTACGCGTCGGGCCTCGTCGGCATCGCGCAGGACTTCGGCGTCAACGTCTGAGGCAGCCGAGCGAGCGGCCGCGGCGCGTGAGCGTCACGGGCGCGTAGGCGCACGAGGTTTGCAGGGCCGGTCCCCTTGGGGGCCGGCCCTTCGTGCGTCAGGGCCTGTCCGATGGGTCAGGGTCGGAAAGGCCGTGCCAGACACCGCGGACCCGGCCATGACCCATCGGACGGGCCCTAGTGACGGCCGGACCCGGGTGCGCCTCCGGGGGCCGGCGCGGGTCAGGCGACCGCGTCCTCGGGGGCCGCCTCGGGTGGCGTGGCCAGCACCGCCACCTCGTCCAGCGACAGTCCGAGCGTGCCGGCCAGCGCGGCGACGGTGAAGAACGCCGGCGTGGGCGCCCGGCCGGTCTCGATCTTCCGCAGCGTCTCGGCGGACAGCCCCGCCGCCGCCGCGACCTCGACCATGCTGCGCCCGCCGCGCGCCGTACGCAGCAGCGCGCCGAGCCGTTCACCACGTTCACGTTCCCAGGGGGTCAGTGGAGTTCGCACCATGCCCGTGATACTAATACCGGTAAAGAAATACCGGTAAAGAAATAACGCCTGCGGGGATGGCGGGCGCTGGGGAGGTCGTACGGATGGTGGAGATCAAGACGGATGCCGCACTCGACGCGATGCGGGTGGCCGGCCGGGTGGTCGCCGACGCGCTGGCCTCGGTGCGCGCGGCCGCCGCCCCGGGGGTGCGGCTGCTGGAGCTGGACGAGGTCGCCCGCACGGTCCTGCGCGAGGCCGGCGCCACCTCGCCGTTCCTCGGCTACCGCCCGTCCTTCGCCCCCACCCCGTTCCCGGCCGTGATCTGCGCCTCCGTCAACGACGCGATCGTGCACGGCATCCCCGACGCGTCGCGGCTGCGCGACGGCGACCTGGTGAGCATCGACTGCGGCGCCGTCGTGGACGGCTGGGCGGGCGACGCAGCCGTCAGTTTCACGGTCGGCACCGCGCGCCCCGAGGACCGGCGGCTGATGGACACCACCGAGCGGGCGCTGGCGGCGGGCATCGCGGCGGCCGTGGTCGGCGCCCGCATCGGCGATATCTCCCATGCGATCGGCAGCGTCGGGCGCGGCGCCGGCTACGGCATTCCCGAGGACTTCGGCGGTCACGGCATCGGCCGCAGGATGCATGAGGACCCGCCGGTCCCCAACGACGGCCGCCCGGGCCGGGGCCCCGTCCTGCGTCATGGCCTGGTCATCGCCATCGAGCCGATGTTCCTGTCCGGCGGCGGGGACGACTACCGCCCGGACGGCGACGGCTGGACGCTGCGCACCGTGGACGGCGGCCGCGCCGCCCACTTCGAGCACACGGTGGCGGTGACGGACGAGGGACCGCGGGTGCTGACGATGCCGTAGGGCGTGGTGCTGACCATGCCGCCGTAGGGGCGCGGCGCTGACCATCCGTAGGCGTGGCGCTGACCATGCCGTAGGGGCGTGGCGCGGCGCGGGAATACGGCAGGTGTCGGGCTGGGCTCCGTGCTCCGGTCCGGAGCGCCCGGCCCGTCGGGAATACCTCCCCGACCCGGCCCGTTGTGGCCCCGCAGGGGGCGCTCGCATCCCCTACGGGAAGCGTTCGACCCCGCCCTACGGGGCGCCTCCGGATGGCTGCCGCTGCCGCTACTTGCCGAGCGCGTCGGCGCCGGCCTTGGCGTACTGCTCGTCGAGAGCACCGCTCGGGGCGCCCGCGACGCCGATGCCCGCGATCGGGGCCCCCTCGGCCTGTACCGGCGTGCCGCCCGCCAGGAAGAGCGTGCCGGGGATGTCCTTGAGCGTGGGTGCCTGGTCGAGCCGCTTGACCAGCTCCGAGGTCGGGGCGTTCCAGGAGACCGCGGTGTACGCCTTGCGCCCGGCCGACTCGTACGACTGCGGCCCGGCGCCGTCGCCCCGCAGCTGGACGAGCGTGGTGCCGTTGCGGTCCACGACGGCGACCGAGACCGCATGGCCGCCCTTCTTCGCGGCGTCCACGGCGGCCCGGGCGGCCCGGGTGGCGGCGCCGAGCGTGAGGTGGGTGCTGGTGCGGGTGAGGCTCTCGTCGACGGTGGCGGCGGCAGTGGCGGTGGCGGTGCCGGCCTGCGCGGGGGCGGCGGTCGCGGAGACGGCGCCGAAGGTGGCCGCGCCGAGCAGGGCGAGCGCGACGGCACCGGCGGCGATACGGGCGCGCGGGGACAGCTTCTTGGCGGCCGGGGTCTTGGCGGCGGCCGGGGAGTCGGTCATCTGGGTGGTGGCGTGGTCAGTCATGTCCTCATCGTCGAGGGGACGCGGGGCGCGCGGATCGGTGGTCCGGCCGGGATCGCCGTGCATGATGGGGGATACGGGTGTCGGCCGATCGGTTGATGCGGGACCTCGCCGCGCGGGCTAGGACTACGGGGTCACCACGACGACGAGGTCACCATGACCACTGGGTCGGCATGACCACGAGGTCGCCACGACCACAGGGTCGGCATGACCACGAGGTCACCATGACCACAAGGTCACCCTGGCCACGAGGTCGCCACGGCCCCGACGAGGAGATCCACGTGCACCGCACCCCGCAGCCCCCGGCAGCGGACCCGCCGCGAGAGCCCCATCCGGACGCCCGCTGGCTGGGCCCGGTCATGCATATCGCGTTCTTCCTGCTGCTGGGCGCCTCGCTGGCCCGCTTCCTGACCCGGCACCCCGGTGAGCCCCGCACCCCCTGGATCATCGCCCTCAGCCTCGCCCTCGCCCTGCTGTACGTCCTCGGCCCGGCGCTCGGCTCCCGTACGCACGACGAGCGGCGGCCGAACGCCCGCCGGCTGCTGTGGCTGGGCGCGGTGGTGGCGACCTGGGTCGTCCTGGTCCTGCTCGCGCCGAGCTTCGCCTGGTGCGCGGTGCCGCTGTTCTACACCGGTCTGCAGACCCTGCCGGCCGGTGCGGCGTCGCTGCTGGTGGGCCTGCTCACCGCGTTCGTCGTCGCCGCCCAACTGCGGCTGTCCACCGGCTTCGACCCGAATCTGCTGCTGGCCCCGCCGGCCGTCGCCGCGCTCGCCACCGCCGTGTTCATCCATATGGAGCGGCAGGCCGAACGCCAGCGGGCGCTGATCGACGATCTGCTGCGCACCCGGCGCGAACTGGCCGCCACGGAGCGGCGCGAGGGCACCCTCGCCGAGCGGCAGCGGCTGTCGATGGAGATCCACGACACCCTCGCCCAGGGGCTGTCCAGCCAGCAGATGCTGCTGCAGGCCGCCGACCGCGTCTGGGACCTTGACGCCGCCACCGCCCGCGGCCATGTCCGTACGGCCACCGAGATCACGGCCCGCAACCTCGCCGAGGCCCGCCGCTTCGTACACGACCTCGCCCCCGCCGACCTGGCCGACGGCGCCACACTGCCCCAGGCGCTGCGCGAACTCGCCGCGCGGACGGACGAGTCGGGGCTGGGCGGCGAGTCGGGAGTGGGCCAGTCGGGGGTGGGCGGTGGGCCGGCCACCCGTGGACCGGCCGTACGGTTCCACCAGGACGGCACGCCCGCTCCGCTGCCCGACCGGGTGCAGTCCACGCTGCTGCGCATCGCCCAGGGCGCCCTGGCCAACGTCCGTGAGCACGCCGCCGCGACCACCGTCACCCTGACCCTCAGCTACCTCGGCGACCAGATCGTCCTCGACATCGCCGACGACGGCCGTGGCTTCACCCCGCCGCCGGCCCCGTACACCCCGGTCTCCCCCGCCGCCTTCGGGCGTGAACGGGGACACGGCCTGCCCGCCATGTACGCCCGGATGCGGCAGCTCGGCGGCACCCTCACCATTGAATCCGCACCGGGCGAGGGCACCGTCCTGTCCGCCGCCGTCCCCCTGGAGAACACCCCATGACCCCATCCGCCGGCGCACCCGAGCACACCCCCGTACGCGTCCTGCTCTGCGACGACCATGCCGTCGTGCGCGCCGGGCTGCTCGCCCTGCTCAGCAGCGCCCACGGCATCGAGGTCATCGGCGAGGCCGGCGACGGCGAGGAGGCGGTGGCGCTGGCCGCGGCGCTGCGCCCCGACGTGGTCCTGATGGACCTGCAGCTCGGCTCCGGTATCGACGGCATCGAGGCCACCCGCCGCATCGCCCGCGCCGGGACCGCACCCGGCTCAGCACCCGCAGCACCCGCAGCACCCGGCTCACCCTCCGTACCCGGCTCACCCGGCTCCTCCCCCGCCGGCCGCGGCGCCCCCCATGTCCTCGTGCTGACCACCTACGACACCGATGCCGACATCACCCGTGCCATCGAGGCCGGCGCCACCGGCTATCTGCTCAAGGCCGAGCGGCCGGAGGAGTTGTTCTCCGCGATCCGCGCCGCGGCCGCCGGCCGCAGCACGCTCTCGGCGCCGGTCGCCCATCGTGTCCTGGCCCAGATGCGCAGTCCGCGCCCCACCCTCACCGACCGGGAACTGGACATCCTCGGCCAGCTCGCGCGCGGGCTGAGCAACCGCGAGATCGCCCGCGCCCTCTTCATCAGCGAGGCCACGGTCAAGACGCACCTGGGGCGCATCTACGACAAGCTCGGTGTGGACACCCGCGCCGGCGCCGTCTCCGTCGCCAAGGAGCAGCGGCTGCTGCCCTGAGGCGCCGGCGGGCCCCTCCATGGCCTCACCCCCTCGGTTCCGGGCCGTCACCCCCTCGGTTCCGGGCCGTCACCCCCTTGGCTCCGGGCCGATGCGGGCGAGGGCCCGCCGCAGGGGCGTGACACCATCAAGACGTGATCGACCTCGGCTACTCCCTCTCCCGCCGCTTTCCGGACCCGCCGCAGACGGACTACCGGACCGCGGACGTGCACACGCTGCGCCACGACCTCTTCTGCGGCGACGTCTACATCGCCGACACGAAGACGGACCGCGAGCTGTCCACGGCCTGGGGCTGGGTGCCGGTCCTCGACTTCGCCTGGGCGCTCTGCGACATCGTCGAGCGGCTCGACACCGACCCCCGCGGCAACCGCTCGGCCCGCCCGATCCACGCGGAGCTGGACTTCACCGAATCCGCCGACCGGATGCTCTTCGAGCGCCGCTTCGGGTGGGTGGACATCGACGCGGACTGGATGCCGGCCGACGAGGCCCCGCTCACCTTCAACCACTCCGCGTTGCGCCGCGAGGCCCGCGACTTTCTGCACGACCTGATCGCCGACCTCACCGACATGCACGACGGTCTCGACGACAACCCCGCCATCTGGGACCTCCAGGCCCGCTTCCCCCGGGTCTGACCCCACCCCCGGCGGGCCCCTGCACCTCGGGCGGCGCATCCTGCTCGCGCGGGCCCGGCCTCACTCCACCCGTACGCCTATCTGCGCCGCGAACGCCGGCGCCAGATCCATCAGCTGGGTCGCGCTGATCACCGCGCCCGACAGCCGGTCGATGCCCCGCGCGATGTCCACCGCGGCCGCACCGCGCAGATCGACGTCCTTCATCCGCGCCTCGGAGAAGTCCACCCGCGCCAGGGTGCAGTCGTCGAACGTCACCCGCTCCAGCTCCGCCCCCGCGAAGTCCGCCTCGATCAGCACACAGCCCTCGAAGGCGACGTCCCGCAGCTTGGCGCGGCGCAGATTCGGGAAGTCGATCTTTCCGCCGCGCACCACGACCCGCTCCAGCACCGCACCGTGCAGCTGCACCCCGCCGAGCCGGGCGTCCGACACCTCCACATCGCGCAGCGAAGCCCCGGACAGGTCCGTCCCCACCCCGCGCACACCGCTCAGCACGCTGTCGATGAACCGCGCCCGGCTGAGCACCGTTTCGTCGAGTCCGCAGCGCCGCACCGCGCAGTCCATGAACCGCGCGCCGCGCGCCGACTGCCCGGCCCAGTCGGCTTCCGCGAACTCCAGCCCGTCGTAGTCCCCTTCGGCCGCCAGCTCCCCGCCGTCGTACGCCGCCAGCTCCGGCAACCGCACCTGAGGCCGCCGCACCGCCCGCACCGTCTCCTTACCGCGCCCCGCCACGCGATCACCTTCTTCCGTCCTCGCGCCGTCCGCGTTCCGTCCGCATGCCGCCCTCGCGCCGTCCGCGTTCCGCCTGCGTTCCGCGCCCGGTTCCATCCCGGCCCGTCCATCGTGGACCACCCCACTGACAGTCCGCCCTGACCTGCGAAAACAGCGAATCCCAGACCTCACGCGCGGCCCTCGGCTCAACGCATCGCGGCCAGTCGGACCGTCCCGCGGGGCGGGGGTTGACCTCAACCAGGCTTGAGGTAACAGAGTGTTGGCGTTCGCCCGCCGGGTAGGGCGAACCGTCCACGTCCCAACTGCCAAGGAGACAGCGCCATGCACGCCATACGGCTGCACGCCTTCGGCCCCGCCGAGAACCTCGCCCACGAGACCGTCGAGGACCCCGTGCCGGGCCCCGGTGAGGTCCGCGTCGCGGTGGCCGCAGCCGGCGTCCACCTCCTGGACACGGCTCTACGGGAGGGCCGGGAGGGCGGGCCCGTACCGCTGCCCCAGCTCCCGACCGTGCCCGGCCGGGAGGTCGCCGGCACGGTCGACGCGCTCGGCGAGGGCACCGACCCCGCCTGGCTCGGCCGGCGCGTCGTCGCCCATCTCGGCGCGGTCCCCGGCGGCTACGCCGAACTGGCCGTCGTGGCCGCCGACCGGCTGCACCCGATACCCGAGAACCTGACCGCGGCCCAGGCGGTCGCCATGATCGGCACCGGCCGCACCACCATGGGCATCCTGCTCTTCGCCGACCTGACCGCCGACGACATCGTCCTCGTCCCCGCGGCCGCCGGCGGTATCGGCTCACTGCTCGTCCAGTACGCCAGGAACGCCGGTGCGACGGTCATCGGGCTGGCCGGCGGCGCCATCAAGGCGGCGTGGGCCCGCGAACTCGGCGCCGACCTCGCCGTCGACTACACCGACGACGACTGGCCGTCGCTGGTCCGCGCCTTCCTCGACGAACGCGGCGCGCCCGGCGCCACCCTCGTCTTCGACTCGGTCGGCGGCGCCCCCGGACGCGCGGCCGTCGACCTCCTGGCCGAGGGCGGCCGCCATCTGGTCTTCGGCTGGTCCTCGGGCGGGCCCCTGTCCGGCGGCCCGCTGGAGTTCACGGACGGCGAGCTGGCGTCTCGGGGGATCACCTCCGAGCAGGTGCTCGGGCCGCCCATGCTGGCCCGGGCCGGCGGCGACAACCCGATCCGCACCCTGGAGACCGCCGCGCTCGCCGAGGCCGCGGCCGGTCGGCTCGTACCGGCGGTCCAGGCCTTCCCGCTGTCCGAGGCCGCGGCCGCACACCGTGCCCTGGAGACCCGCGGGACGATCGGGAAGGTGGTCCTGGTGCCGTAGTGGCGCGGCAGCCGACGCGGACCGGGCGGGCAGGCGGCGCCCGGGACCTCGGGCCCCGCGCCCTGGGGGCTTCAGCTCCGGTCCCCGGGGCCTCAGGCCCCGGGCTTCAGGCTTCAGGCCTCGAGCCTCGGGCTTCGGGTCTCAAACCCGGAGAGCCGGAACCCGGGGCCTCCTACTGCTAGTGCACCACCGCCATCTCCCGCGCCGTCTCGTTCAGCCGCCGACCGCCCGCGTCCGTGCACGTCACGATGTCCTCGATCCGCACCCCGAACCTCCCCGGCAGATAGATGCCCGGCTCGATCGAGAAGCACATCCCCGGTACGAGCGGCAGATGCTCGCCCTCCACCAGGTACGGCGGCTCATGCGTGGTCACCCCGATGCCGTGCCCGGTCCGGTGGATGAAGTACTCGCCGTACCCCGCCGCCTTGATCACCCTCCGGGCCACCCGGTCGATGTCCTGGCACGCGACGCCCGGCCGTACCGCCTCGAAGGCCGCCTGCTGCGCCTCGCGCACGATGTCGTGCACCTTGCGCTCCTCGGCGCCCGGCTCGCCTACGTGCACGGTCCGCGTCGTGTCCGAGCCGTATCCGTCCTTCAGCCCGCCGAAGTCGAGCACGACCATGTCGCCGTCCTCGATGACCCGCTCCCCCGCCTCATGGTGCGGATCGGCGCCGTTGGGGCCCGACCCGACGACCGTGAAGTCCACCTGGCTGTGCCCGTGCTCGATCAGCAGCCGCGAGAGGTCGGCGGCCACCTCCGACTCCCGACGCCCGGCGAAGCGCACCCTGAGGATCTCCTCGTACGTCGCGTCGGCGGCGGCCCCGGCCGCGGCCAGCCGCGCCACCTCGTGGGCATCCTTGACGGCACGCAGCATCGGCAGCACCTCCGTCAGCGCGGCGTACGCGCTCCCCGGAAGCGACCGCTGCAGCCCCAGCAGATGCAGCGCCCAGGTCGCGTCGGACACCCCGTAACGCCCCTGCGGCTCGATCCACTTGGCGATCTCCGCGTACGGATCCGAGCCGTCGCTCCACCCGGACACCTCCATCGCCCCGCCCCCGGTGGAACGGTCCGCGTCCGGCCGCTCCAACAGGGGCACCAGCAGCCGCGAGCGCTGCCCCGGCGCGATCACCAGGGCGGTCAGCCGCTCCGTGACCGCGGGCGGCCGGTAGCCGCACAGCCACGTCAGATCCGGCCCCGGCGTCACCACCAGCCCGGCCAGGCCCGCCTCGGCGGCGGCCTGGCCCGCCCGCTCCATACGCCGCTCGTAGTCCTCTTGGGTCATCGAAGTCACCATGCTCGTGAACTTACGCCGACGCCCGGCGGACGTCCCGTCAGAAAAGGTCGTCCCCGGGCCTCTTCACCCCTCCAGTGCCACCACAAACGCCTCTTCGGTCCCGTCCCGAGCCCACCCACCCCGGAGGCGCCCCACTCCCGGCCCCCTCCCGCCACCCGCTCCCGCCACCCGCTCCCGGCCTTCGCCGGTCATCCTTCAGGCGTCCTTCGTGCCGGGCGCGTGCGACCAGAGGGGGAGAAGGAGATCGGTCGGCGGGTCGACTACTCGCCGTGGTCACCCTGAGTACGGTTGCCCGGAGAGCAAGGAAGCCGCGCGCCACAGCGCAGTCAGCGCCACGCGGCACGGACCGCGCAGCACGGAGAAGCCAGCACGGACCGTGCAGCACGGACAGGGCAGCACGACAGGGCAGCACGACAGGGCACAGAAACAGGCCGAGGTCACCATGGCACCACCGCACCAGCCGTCTCGCCGCCGCCGGGGCGACGCGCTTTTCGTGATCATCTTCGTGGCGGTCGCGGCCCTCATCCTCGGCGGGATGCTGTGGGCCAAGAACAACGTGACCGAGATCAAGAAGTGGCGAGGCGGAAACGCCTGGTACCTCACGTACGAGGCCACGTCCTCCGGCGGCGACCCCCGGGCCGCCGCGGTGAGCTACCGACACAACCCGGACCAGCACAAGCCCGACCACAAGGACGTAACGCTGGGCCCCACCAAGCTGCCCTGGAGCACGGAGGCCCTCGTCAACACCGGCGAGGAAGCGCGCGTGGAGGTCACCCCGACCGGGAAGGGGACCGTCTCCTGCCGCATCCTGCTCGACGGCGTCCGAGTCGTCGCCACGGGCCGGTCCCCCGGCCCCGGCAAGCCCGCCGTCTGCCACGTGGTCACCAGCAGCACCCCGGAGAAGTGGCCCCGCTGACGAAGCGCCGTCAAGCCGGGGGGACCGGTGCCCTCGTTCCTCGCTCCCTCGCTCCCTCGCCCCCTTGCCTCCTCGCCCCTTGCCTCCTCGCTCCCTTGTGTCCCCGAGCCCTCGCGCCGTCAACTCCTCCCCACCGTGCGGCATCCGCCCGTGGGCCGTGCGCCACCGGCAGGCCATGCGCTGTTCACCCGCCCCTGGTGAGCTGCGAGCGTCCGGCGACAGCCGGTCGTAGACGAGGAGATTTCATGCGAAGACTGCGCCTGTCCCGCCGCCGCGCCATAACCGGCGCCGCGGTGCTGCTCGCCACCGGTGTGGCCATCCCCGCGGGAGCGGCCGCGTTCGGCCCCAAGGAGCAGGCGGCGCGCGCGATCCAGGGTGGCAAGGCGAAGAACGTCATCCTGCTGATCGGTGACGGGATGGGCGACTCGGAGATCACGCTGGCGCGGAACTACACCGTGGGCGCCGCGGGCCGGCTCCACATGGACAAGTTCCCGCTGACCGGCGCGTACACGACGTACGCGGTCGACAAGAACGGCAAGCCGGACTACGTCACCGACTCCGCGGCCAGCGGCAGCGGTTGGGCCACCGGGCACAAGACGGTCAACGGCCGTATCTCCAAGACGCCGGACACCGACAAGGCGCTGCCGACGATCCTGGAGCTGGCGCAGAAGAACGGTTACGCCACCGGGTCGGTCACCACCGCCGAACTGACCGACGCCACACCGGCCGTGCTCGCCTCCCACGTCAGCGACCGCAGCTGCCAGGGCCCGGCCGACATGGCCAAGTGCGCGGCCGACACGATCGCCGAGGGCGGCCCCGGCTCGATCGCCGAGCAGAGCGTCAACCACAAGGTGGACGTGCTGCTGGGCGGCGGGAAGCAGCGCTTCGACCAGAAGATCACCCAAGGCCCGTACAAGGGCCTGACGGTGGCGGACCAGGCGCGCAAGCTCGGCTACCAGATCGTCACCGACAAGCAGGGCCTCAAGGACGTCGAGGGCGGCAGGCCGGTCCTCGGGCTGTTCGCGCCGGGCACCGTCCCCGTCGAGTGGACCGGCAAGCCCGCGGCCGTCGGCGGCACGGACCCGCAGCGCTGCACCACCAGCAACGCGCAGCGCACCGCCGGGACCCCGGCCCTGGACGAGCAGGCCACCAAGGCGATCCAGCTGCTGGAGAACAAGCAGAAGTCGAAGCGCGGCCAGGGCCGGGACCAGGGCTTCTTCCTCCAGATCGAGGGCGCTTCGATCGACAAGCAGGACCACGCCGCCGACCCCTGCGGCCAGATCGGTGAGACCGCGGCCTTCGACCGGGCCGTGAAGGTGGCCCGCGACTACGCCGCCAAGCACCCCGACACGTTGGTGGTCACCACTGCCGACCACGGCCACTCCAGCCAGATCGTGCCGCTGGAGGCCAACCCGCCCGGCCTGTCCTCCACCCTCGTCACCGATGAGGGCGGCCGGCTGAAGGTCAACTACTCGACCAACACGCCGGGCCAGTCGCAGGAGCACACCGGCACCGAGGTGCGGATCGCCGCGCAGGGCCCGCAGGCGTACCGGGTCCTGGGCGTCACCGACCAGACCGGCCTCTTCACCACCCTCCGCAAGGCGCTGCGGCTGCGCTGACCGCTGTCGACGGATGTGGGGGGAGGGTCGGGACTCACCGACCCTCCCCTCCTCATGCCGTCATCGGGGCCGTTTGCGTCCAGGTGACCGGCAGTTCGTGGACACCGTAGATGTTCATGTCGGTCCGCAGGCGCACCTCTTCGGCGGGGACGGCGAGCTGGAGGGTGGGGAAGCGGCGCAGCAGTCCGGCGAAGCCGGCGCGCATCTCGATGCGGGCGAGCTGCTGGCCCAGGCACTGGTGGATGCCGTGGCCGAAGGACGTGTGGCCGCGGGCCTTGCGGTGGATGTCCAGGGTGTCGGGGTTTTCGAAGCGCCGTGGGTCGCGGTTGGCGGCCAGCAGTGAGACGACGACGGTCGATCCCTTGCCGATGGTTTCCCCGCCGAGTTCGAGGTCTTCGGTGGCGTAGCGGTAGAAGATGTCGGCGACGGACAGGTAGCGCATGAGTTCCTCGACGGCGTCGGGGAACAGGCCCGGGTCGGCGCGCAGTTCGGCGAGCTGCTCGGGGTGCTCCAGGAGCGCGAAGGTGCCCAGTGCCAGCATGTTGGCGGTGGTCTCGTGGCCGGCGAGCAGCAGCAGGAAGGCGATGCCGGTGAGTTCCTCGATGGTGAGGTCGTCGTGGCGGGCCAGGTCGGACAGGATGTCCTCGCCGGGGGTGGCGCGTTTGCGGGTGACCAGTTCGGCGAGGTAGCCGTTCATGGCGCCGTACGCGGCCATCTTCTCCTCGAACGCCTGGTCCTTGGCCATGAACTTGGCGGAGTGGGTCTGGAAGGTGTCGCGGTCTTCGTAGGGGACGCCGAGCAGTTCGCAGATCACCAGTGAGGGCACCGGCAGCGCGAACTCCTTGACCAGGTCGACCGGTGGGGCGAGGCGTGCCATCTCGTCCAGTTGCCGTTCGACGATGTCGCTGATGCGCTCTTCGAGCATCTTCATGCGTTTGACGGTGAAGGCGCCGGTGAGCTTGCGTCGCAGCCGGGTGTGGTCGGGCGGGTCCATGGCGACGAACAGGCCCGGGACCTGCGGGGACGGTTCGGTGATGACGGGCATGCCGGGGGTCTCGTACGGCAGGTGGAGGACGCCGAGGTCCTGGCGGGAGCTGAAGCGGGTGTCGGCCATGAGCTGGCGGACCGCGTCGTAGCCGGTGACGAGCCAGCCCTGGTGGCCGTCGGGGAAGGCCATGGGGCTGACCGGGCGGGTCTCGCGCAGCCGGGTGAGGTCACGGGGCGGGTCGAAGGGGCCCGCGTCGCGCTCCATGGGGAGGCCCTGCGGGACGGGAGCCATCTGGTTCTTCCGAGACATCGGGGTTCCTTTCGCGGCGGTTGTCGCGGCCACTCGGGGCGGTGGTTACGGCCCCTCGCGGCGGTTCGTGGCGGCCACTCGCGGCGGTAGTTGCGGCCACTCGCGGCGGTTGTTGCGGTCACGATCCCCGATGGACCTGACATACGGCTGACACGGCTCTGACACCGGCCAAGCCCCGGGCACGGCCGGGGAGATGGTGCCGCCCTGGGCCCTCCCCCGGCCCGTGGCAAAATCGTCCGGGTGCAGATCGGGATGCTCGGTTCGTTCGAGGTTCGCACGGATGACGGCGTCCTGGCCGACGTGCCGGGCGCCCGGTTGCGCGGACTGCTGACCGCCCTCGCGCTCGCACCGGGCCAGGTGGTCTCGAAGGCGGCGCTCGTCGACTGGATCTGGGGTGAGCGCCCGCCCGCCGACGCGGCGAACGCCTTGCAGCGCCTGGTCTCCCGGCTGCGGAAGGCGCTGCCGGAGGGGTCGGTCGAGGGGCAGCCCAACGGCTACCGGTTGGCGGTGGGACCCGACGCCGTCGACGCCGTGCGGTTCGAACGCCTCGTCGGCCGGGCCCGCGACGACGACGATCCGCGGCGGCTGCGCGAGGCGCTGGCGTTGTGGCGCGGTGCGGCCATGCAGGACGTCGGTGTGCAGGGCAGTGCGGCGTTCGACGCGGCGGTCACCCGGCTTGAGGCGCTGCGCCTGACTGCCATGGAGGATCGGTTCGATGCGGAGATCGGCCTCGGCCACGGCGTGAAGCTGGTGACGGAGCTGACCGACCTGGTGGCCGCGCATCCGGTGCGGGAACGGCTGGTCGCCGCGCTGATGCGTGCCCTCGTCGCGTCCGGTCGCGACAGCGAGGCGCTGCTGGTGTTTCAGCGTACGAGGGAGACCCTGGCCAACGCGCTGGGCGTCGACCCCTCGCCGGAGCTGTCGGCTCTGCATGTCGCGCTGCTACGAGGCGAGTTGGGACGGCCGGAGGAGGACCGCAGAACCAACTTGCGGGCCGAACTGACCAGCTTCGTCGGCAAGGACGCCGATGTCGCGGCGGTCCGCGCGCTGATGGCCGGGCACCGGCTCACCACCGTGATCGGGCCCGGCGGTTCGGGGAAGACCAGGCTGGCCACGGAGACCGCGCGCACGCTGCTCGACGACCTGCCGGACGGGGCCTGGGTGGTGGAGCTCGCCGCGCTCGGCGCGGACGGCGATGTGGCGCAGGCGGCGCTGGCCGGACTGGGCCTGCGCGACGCCCTGCTCGGCGGGGCACCCCACGCGGAGCTGGTGGACCGGCTCATCGCCGCGATCCGCGAGCGGGACGCCCTGCTGATCCTGGACAACTGCGAGCATGTGATCGAGTCCGCGGCGGTGTTCGCCCATCGGGTGCTCGGGGAGTGCCGGCGGCTGCGGATCCTCGCGACGAGCAGGGAGCCGCTGGGCATCACCGGTGAGGCGCTGTGGCCGGTCGCGCCGTTGGCCCTCCCCGCGCGGGACGCCGACCCCGGCCGGATCGCGTCCTCGCCGGCCGTCCGGCTGCTGCAGGACCGGGCCGGCGCGGTGCGCACGGACCTCGCGGCCGACGCCCGCACCTTGACGGCCATGGCGCGCGTCTGCCGGGCGCTGGACGGTATGCCCCTGGCGATCGAGCTCGCCGCGGCCAGATTGCGCACCATGTCCCTCGACCAGCTCGCCCATCGGCTCGACGACCGGTTCCGTCTGCTGACCGGCGGCAGCCGTACCGCGCTGCCGCGGCACCGGACGCTGCGTGCGGTGATCGACTGGAGCTGGGAACTGCTCACCGACGCCGAACGGACGGTGCTGCGCAGGCTCTCGGTGTTCTCCGGTGGTGCGAGCCTGGAAGCGGCCGAGCGGGTCTGCGCGGGCGATGCGGTCGAGGCGGGGCAGGTACTGGAGTTGCTGACCGCGCTGACCGAGAAGTCGCTGGTGCTCGCCGAGGGCGACCGGGCGCCCCGCTACCGGTCGCTCGGCACGATCAAGGAGTACGCCGGGCACCGGCTCGCGGAGGCGGGGGAGACGGATCTCGCGCGCCGTGCGCATCTGGCGTACTTCACCGAACTCGCCGAGACCGCGGAGCCGCATCTTCGCCGCGCCGAGCAGCTGGAATGGCTTGCCGCGCTCGAGGTGGAGCACGA
Source organism: Streptomyces sp. NPDC033270 (assembly GCF_055576575.1). Lineage (NCBI taxonomy): Bacteria > Bacillati > Actinomycetota > Actinomycetes > Kitasatosporales > Streptomycetaceae > Streptomyces > Streptomyces sp. NPDC033270. Next base: position 141,690 of record NZ_JBVIRA010000007.1, on the reverse strand, counting down.
CAACATCGCCGCGGCGATGCGCGGTGCGCTGGCGGCCGGCGAGGCGCTGGGGGCGATGCGGCTCGCGGCGGCCGCCGGCTGGTACTGGTGGCTCGGCCGGCACAAGGCCGAGGGCCATGAGCTGATCATGGCGGCCATCGCCCTGCCCGGCGAGGTGGCCGACGAGATCCGGGCCGTGGTGTACGCGTTCGTCGTCATGTACGTGACCTCCGGGCTGGGTGACCAGTACCGGGCGGAGGAGTGGATCCGCAGGGCCTACGACCTCAGCCGGCGGGTGCGGGGCCGTCACCCGGCGCTGGGGTTCGTCGCCCCGCTGGAACGGATGCTGCGGGCGCCGGACGCGTCCCTGCCCGCGTTCGAGGCGCTGCTCACCGACGAGGATCCCTGGGTACGTGCCCTTGCCCGGCTGCACCTCGGCAAGATGCGGATCATGCTCGGTCACGGCGGCCGGGAGGCGGACGCGTATCTCCAGGCGGCGCTCGCCGAGTTCCGCGCGCTCGGCGAGCGGTGGGGGATGTCGTTCGCCCTGACCGAGCTGGCGAATCGCATCGCCATGCGCGGCGAGTTCGCCGGTGCGTGCGCGTACTACGACCAGGCGATCGCGGTCGTCACCGAGGTCGGTGCCGTCGAGGACGTGGCGCCGATGCGGTCGCGGCAGGCCCAGTTGTACTGGCTGCTGGGCGACGAGGAGTCCAGCGCGGCCGCGATGGCCGAGGCGCAGCGGTCCGCGGAACGGGCCGCCTGGCCGAATGCGCTGGCCGAACTGGCCCTGGCCAAGGCGGCGCTCGCGCGCTGGAGCGGCGACGCCGAGCAGGCGCACCGGCAACTCGACGCCGTGACGGCGATACTGGGCGACGACGCCGAGCGGGCCAACGTCCGCGCGGGGATCCAGGACCTGCTCGGCTACCTGGCCGAGGATCTCGACGAGGCCCGCGCACACCGCCTCGCGGCCTTCCATGCGGCGTCCGAGGCGGGGCACGCGCCCCTGATCGCGCAGGTGCTCGTCGGCATCGCGGACCTGGCGCTGCGTGGCGGACACCACGAGCAGGCCGCACGGCTACTGGCGGCGAGCGCCGGTGTACGCGGCCTGCCGGACCGTTCCCAACCGGATGTGGCCCGCATCGAGCGTGCCGCGCGACATGGCCTCGGCGACGCCCGGTTCACCGAGGCCACGCGGGAGGGCGCGCGCACGGGGTGGCGCGCGGTGGCGGCGGCCGCCCTCGCTCGGTGAAGGGGCGGGCCGGTGCCGCGCGACGTCACGTGGCATCACGTGGCATCACGTGGCATCACCTGACGCCACCCGGCGCCATTTCGCACCCCACAAGCGCATGAACACACATGGCGCCGCAATGGCTCAACTCCGGACGCCACCCGGGCTTGCACATGACACCACCATGGCGCCATAATGACGTCATGGACCTCACGCCGTATGTCGACACCCTGCGCCGCGAACTCGCGGTGGCCGCCGAAGCCGGCGGAGAAGAAGCCCGCGAGCTGGCCGAGCGGCTCACCGCTCCCCTGGAGTCGGCGACCCGCCTGACCATGCTCAATGTGCTCTCCGCCGCGATGGACGAGATCACCCGCGAACTCGCCCCCGGCTCGGTCGACGTACGGCTGCGCGGACTGGACCCCGACTTCGTGGTGACACCGCCCCCCGGCGGCGGCCCCGCGGAAGCGCCCACCGCCCCCGCCGAACCGCTCAAGGCCCCGGCACCCGCCGAAGGCGACGAGGGCGGCACCGCCCGCGTCAATCTGCGCCTGCCGGCCCACCTCAAGGCGCGCGCCGAGGAGGCCGCGAGCCGCGAGGGCCTGTCGGTCAACGCGTGGCTGGTGCGCGCCGTGTCCGCCGCGGTCACCGGCGGCACGCAGCCGCGCGGCACGGCGGGCAAGAGCCACACCGTCGGACAGAGCTTCACGGGCTGGGTGCACTAGCCGCGACCGGCCCCGCGCCCGCGCCACCTCACCCACACCACGTCCCACCAGCAGGGACGCCACCAGGACCCAAGAGGACGGTACAGCCATGCCTTCTTTCGACTCCCCCGAACCGATCGCCGTCACCGCCCACGTGGAGGCCGGCTCCATCCACTTCACCGCGAGCGACCGCCTCGACACCGTCGTGGAGGTGCGGCCCCGCAACCCGAAGCAGGACCGGGACGTACGGGCCGCCGAGCAGGCCGAAGTCACCTACGCAAGCGGCAACCTGACCGTCAGGACCCCCAAGCAGCGCAATTCGCTTCGCCGCCCCGGCACCGTCGATGTGACGGTCGAACTGCCCGCGGGCTCGCGCATCGACATGACCGGCGCCTGGGCCCAGGTGCTCGGCGAGGGCCGGCTCGGCGAGGTCCGTGTGAAGACCTCGTCCGGTGACACCCGCCTCGACACCACCGGACCGCTGCATCTGACCGCGGCGCACGGCTCGATCACCGTGGACCAGGTCGAGGGCACGGCCGAGATCACCACCAGCACCGGCAGCCTGCGCGTCGGCACCGTCAACGGCTCCGCCGTCCTGAAGAACTCGCACGGTACGACGACCGTCGGCGCCGTGACCGGCGAGCTGCGGGTGCGCGGCGGCCACGGGGACATCGACATCGCACGCGCCGAGAGCTCGGTCGCCGCGACCACCGCCCACGGCACCGTGCGCGCGGCCGATGTGGCCCGCGGAACCGTCCAGTTGGAGACCTCCTACGGCGCCATCGAGGTCGGCATCCGCGAGGGCAGCGCCGCCTGGCTCGACGTCAGCTCGGGCTCCGGACAGGTACGCAACGCACTCACCGCCTCCGAGGCCCCCGAGGAGGCCGGAGACAGCGTCGAGGTCCGCGCCCGCACCCGCCACGGCGACATCGACATCCTCCGCGCCAAGCCCTGATCACGGACCCTGCCGACTCCCCCTCACCCGCACTCTCACCCACCAACTACGCGGCCCGAAATCCACAGCCGGACGCCGCCCAGCTCCCCCTCCGCTCACACACCGCGCACGCAAACGTCCCCGGACGAGGAGCCCGAGGCCGGATAGGTCCCCTTCGCCAGCACTCCCGAAACGGGGCTCGGCGGACGCTCCACAATCCGGAGATGAGGTCCGACTCCTCGGCGACGGCGGATCATGGCCGCAGACCGGCAACGCCGTCGACGACATGCTCGCCGACCGCGACGCCCTCGCCGACGTCATGTCACCAGCGCCGGACCCGCGAGATTGGGGCGCCTCGCCGACGACGAGACGTTCGCGGTCGGGGCCCCGCCGCCCTCGCCGTGAGCAGGAGGGGGGCGACACCGACGAACGGTACGCGCGCGCGTCGGACGAGCTGAAAGCCTGGTGGCCGGGCATGACCGGCTTGCTCAGGCCGAGTTCATCGAGGAGGCGTCCGGACATCGACGTTGCGCATCGCGTGGATGCGCGGCTGCCGGAAGGCGCCCTGTGTCCGCTCGGCCGGAGTCGACCGACTAGGACATGTCCTCATGTCGGCGACGGTCGTGGAGCCGCAAGGTCGGCCTTCCAGTCAAGGGGGCATCTCAGCCGGGTTCAGGATCCGGGCGTTGCGACCTCCTCGGCCCTGCCGGATCCCGACGCCATCGTTCCGGCTTCACGGCCACGTCAGGGGACTCACGGTCGCATGCGACAACCCTCATGCCTTCGGCTCGAACAAGGCGGAAGGTTGTCCGAAATTGGGTCGTACCAGTGATTGATCCTTTGTACCGTCAGATCAACTACTGAACGGGGGGTTCTCCATGATTCGTCGTACCTCACTGGCAGCCGCCGCGTGTGCGGCCGTCGGTTTCTCGCTTCTCACTGTTCCGGCTCACGCGGCTGGAGCCGAGGCGACGCCCACCCACGCGTCGCAGAAAGTGGCGTCAGGGTCGGACCATGTCAAGTGCACCACCTTGAGCAAGGGCCAACTCTGCATCGTCATGGACAGCCGGCCCCAGTCCATCGATGTCATCTACACCAAAAAGGGTGGCTCGAATATCAAGGCGCAGCTCGGGTATCGCATGAACGGTTCATCGTCGTACGCCGGGCTGGAGACCATCAGCGACGGCGACCGGGCCACTAACACGTGGAAGATGAGCTGGCCCTGCAAGAGCGCCGTTGGCCTGATCAAGGTCCAGGGGCAAGGGACCTTCGAGACCCCGCCGGCGACGTTCCCGGGCTGCTGACGAGGCAGCACAGGACAACGAGGGGGAAGTGAGCTGAGGAGCACGGCGAAGGATCGTCCTCGTACTGGGCGTACTCGGGCGGCTCCGACGACTCAGCGAGACGCCGCAGCTGTCGTCGCTGCCCCGAGAAGATCGGCCGGACAGGGCTAGCGCACGCTGCCGACAACGCCACCCCCAAGGGGCCCGCCAGAAGCGGGCCCCTTTCGCATGCCCCGGGAGCCTTGACGATGGCTCCAGTTGGCGGGCCGATGCCGCGTAGGGACGCTGCGGGCCGCTGCCGTCCACCGTTGTCGATGTCAGCGGTGGATGTCACGAGTTGCTGCTACCGACCATTGCCGAACAGGGGCTGAAGCGAAGCAGCAAGTCCTGAAGTCACCGCCATCGGCGCCACCGAGCGCCGACAGCGCCGGATCCGGCTCGCGCCCTGGCGTTCCCCGCCGGCGGCCCCGCCGGGCTCCTCGTCTCCACCGGCCCCGGTCTCGGCGCCGTCCTCGAAGGCCACGCCGTCGACGGGCGTCCGGCCAGACCGCCCGCCGGTCGAGGAAGTACGGCCAGTGCCACAGGGGCGGCAGCGGTTCGCCCGCCTCCGCGACGGGGCCGGGCAGGTCGAGCACCGCCGACGGGGCCGCCACCGGCGCGGCGGGCAGCGGATCACGGGCCGTGAGGGGCGAGGGGGCCCAACCCTCGACGTACGCTCCGATGGGCGGCGGGGTGCCGCCGGTCACCGTCATCCCTCCTCGAGGAACGTCCGCACCAGCTTCCCCGCCTCGTCCCGGCACTCCTCGAAGTAGGCGTGCCGGGCGCCGGGGAAGAGGTGGGTGCGGGCACCGGGGATACGGGAGGCGAGCAGCGGGAGGTTGTCCGGCGGGGTCAGCCGGTCCTGGTCGCCGTGGAGGACCAGGGTGGGTGCCGCGACACGCGGCAGTTCGTCCCAGGCGTCGTGTTCGTTGCTGGCGACGAGATGGCCGCGGCGCGCGTGGGCCGGCATCCGCGGGTCGCCGAGGGTGCGGTAGGGGCCGGGGTGCGCGGCCCGCCAGGCGGGCGAGTACATCAGGTCGGCCAGCACCCGGCGTACCGCCTCCGCGTCCGGCTGCGCGAGGGACCGCCGTACCGACGCGTCGCGTTCCACGGCGTGCGGACCGCCCGGGGATGTGCAGCCCAGGACCAGCCGGCGGACCCGCTCCGGGTGGCGGATCGCGATCCACTGCGCGACCCGGCCGCCCATCGAGGTGCCGTACACGTCGGCGCGCGCGATCCCGAGCGCGTCCAGGACCGCGACGACGTCGTCGGCGAACTGCCGGGTGGAGTACGGGCCCTCGGGCTTGTCGCTGTCGCCGGTGCCGCGCAGGTCCAGGGTGACGGTGGAGCGCACGGCGTGGAAGTCCTCGCGCACACCGTCCCACCAGTGGTGGTCGTTCGCCTGCCCGGCGAGCAGCACCAGCGGGGGCCCCTCCCCGTGGCGCTGGTACGCCAGGGCGGTGCCGTCCTGCGCGCGGGCGAACGCCGGGGCCGGCCGGTCGTGCTCGGTCATGGACGTCCTCGGAACGGGCGCACGGGGCGCGCGGGCGGTGCGTGGTGTCATGAAGTCCCCCTGACGGTAGTCCGAGGAGGAGCACGGCATGAGCGTTCTCGACATCCTGTCCGACGAGGAACGGCTGGTCGTCGGCACCGTCCACGAGTTCGTCGACAAGGAGGTGCGGCCCGTCGCCCGGGAGTTCGAGCACTCCGACACGTACCCCGAGGCCCTGATCGAGGGCATGAAACGGCTCGGCGTCTTCGGCCTCGCCGTCCCCGAGCCATACGGCGGCACCCCCGTCTCCACTCCCTGCTACGTCCTCGTCACCGAGGAACTCGCCCGCGGCTGGATGAGCCTGGCCGGCGCCATGGGCGGCCACACCGTCGTCGCCAAACTGCTGCTGCACTACGGCACCGAGGAGCAGAAGCGCCGCTACCTCCCCCGGATGGCCACCGGCGAACTGCGGGCCACCATGGCCCTCACCGAACCCGGAGGCGGCTCCGACCTCCAGGCCATGCGCACCGTCGCCCGCCGCGACGCCGACGGATACGTCGTCGACGGCGCCAAGATGTGGATCACCAACGCGCGCCACTCGGACCTGATCGCCCTGCTGTGCAAGACCGACCCCGACGCCCGCCCCGCCCACCACGGCATGTCGATCCTGCTCGTCGAGCACGGCCCCGGCCTCACCGTCTCCCGCGACCTGCCCACGCTCGGCTACAAGGGCGTCGAGAGCTGCGAGCTCTCCTTCGACGGCCACCGCGCACCGGCCGGAGCCCTGCTCGGCGGCGCGGAGGGCCGGGGCTTCGGTCAGATGATGAAGGGTTTGGAGGCCGGACGGCTGCAGGTCGCCGCCCGCGCGCTCGGCGTCGGCCGGGCCGCCCTCGAGGACGCCCTCGCCTACGCCCAGGCCCGCGAGTCCTTCGGCAAGCCGATCTGGCAGCACCAGTCCATCGGCAACTACCTCGCCGACATGGCCACTTCGCTGACCGCCGCCCGACAGCTCACGCTGTACGCTGCCCGCGAAGCCGACGCGGGCCGCCGGATCGACATGGAGGCCGGCATGGCGAAGCTGTTCGCCTCCGAGACCGCGATGCGGATCGCCCTCGACGCCGTACGGATCCACGGCGGCTACGGCTACTCCACGGAGTTCGACGTCGAGCGCTACTTCCGCGACGCACCGCTGATGATCGTCGGCGAGGGGACCAACGAGATCCAGCGGAACGTGATCGCCGCGCAGCTCGTCAGGCGCGGGGGCCTCGACGCCTGAGGGCACCCGAGCACACCCGGCCACCACCACGGTGGCCACCCATCCAGCAGCCGGAGGGACAGCCAGTGGACACCAGCGAACAGCGCCGACACAACGAACGGGACGGCCACGCCGGAAAAGCCGAGGCGGCGGCCGGGGAAGGCCCCGGAGGAGGGTTACCGGCCTGGCTGGTGGCCCGCGGCCTGATACCCGAGACGGGCCCCAAACGCGTCCTCGCCGCCGCCACCTTCATCAACATGATCGGCAAGGGCCTCTTCATGGCCGGGGCCGCGCTCTTCTTCACCCGCTCCGTCGGCATCCCGGTCGCCCAGGTCGGACTCGCCCTGGGCGCCGCCGCCCTGATCGGCCTCGTCGCCGGCATCCCCGTGGGGCACCTGGCCGACCGGCGCGGCCCGCGCGAGGTCTACCGGATCGCGGTCGTCGTGCAGGCCCTCGCCGTGGCAGCGCTGGTGTTCGTGCACACCTTCCCGTGGCTGATCGCCGCCATGTGCGTGGCCGAGCTCGCCAACTCGGCCGGCACGGCCGCCCGCGGACCGCTGACCCGCGCCGTGGGCGCCCCGAACCCCACCCGCTACCGCTCCTACCTGCGGGCCCTCAACAACATCGCCGCCGGCTGCGGCGCCCTCGCGGCCGGCGTCGTCGTCCAGCTGGACACCCGGACCGCGTACGTGAGCCTCATCCTGGGCAACGCCGTCGCGTTCCTGGTCTGCGCGGCCATCGCCTCCCGCATCCCGCCCGTACCACCGGTCAACGTCCCCGAAGAGAGCGGGCGTTGGCTCGCCCTGAAGGACAAGCCGTACGTGGTGCTCACCGCCCTCGACGGCATCATGTCCATCCAGACCCAGGTGCTGATCTTCGCCCTGCCGCTGTGGATCATCGGGCACACCGAGGCGCCGCGGTGGTTCGTCGGCGCGAGCGTGGCGGTCAACACCGCCCTCGTGGTCTGCCTGCAGGTGCGGGCCAGCCGCGGCATCGACTCCAACCGGGCGGCCGGCCGGGTGGTGCGCCGCGCGGGGGTGGCGTTCCTCATCGCCACCGCCCTCATCGCGGCGGCGGGCGGCGCGCCCGGATGGGTCGCGGTGGTCGTCGTCGCGCTCGGCGTGGTCGTGCACACCGTCGGCGAACTCTGGCACACCGCTGCCTCGTTCGAGCTGTCCTTCGGCCTCGCGCCGGCGCACGCGCAGGGCCAGTACTCGGGTCTGTACGGCATCGGCCAGGGGCTGTCCAACGCGATCGGCCCGCCGCTGCTCGGTCTGGTCTGCATCGGCTGGGGCGAGCCGGGCTGGCTGGTCATGGGAGCCCTCTTCCTGGTCGTCGGCCAGCTCATGCCGCACGTCGTGAACTGGTCCGACCGCACCCGCGCGCACACCCCGGGCTGACCCGGCAGCACACTCCCGCGTGCTCGCGCAAGCCCGCGACGCCCAGGGACCGCTGGGACTTAGGTCCTATTCTGGCCGCGCCGGTCCCGTGCGAGGCTGAGGCAGCGCGAGCAACGCGGCGGGGGCCGTTCCCAGGGTTCGAGTTCGGGTTCGGGTTCGTCCTTCGGGCCGAAGACCCGTCGTCGCCGACCGGCCGCCCCGGCCGGGCATATCCATGCATCCCGTGATCGGTGAGGGGGACATCCCCATGTCGGGCACCATCCTGTTCTTGAACCGCTGGCCCCGGCCCGATGACGAGCGGCGCTGGGAGAACAGCCTCGCCGCTCCCGAGGACCTCTTCCTGCCGGAGACCGACCGCGTCACGTACGTCTGCGACGCGGGCGGTCGCAGCGCAGTGCCCTTTGACGCCGAACGCGTCCACCTCCTCGAGGACTTCGACGACCTGGACGGCGTCCTGCGGCTCCTGGACGCCGTCGTCCGCGACGAAGGCCCCTTCGACCATGTCATCGGCTTCTCCGAACTGCTCCTCGACCTCGCGGCGACCCTGCGCGAGCGCTACGGCATCCCGGGCGCGGGACCCGAGGAGACCGCCCGGTTCCGCGACAAGACCGTCATGAAGGAGACCCTCGCCCGGGCCGGCGTCCGCGTGCCGCGCTGGGCGCCCTGCCACACCGAGGACCAGGTCCTCGCGGTCGCCGACACGTTCGGCTACCCCGTGATCGTCAAGCCGGTACGCGGGGCCTCCAGCCAGGGCGTGCGCGAGATCGCCTCGGCCGAGGAGCTGCGGGCCCTGTGCGCCGAGCGGAGCCTGCACGACCTCGAGATCGAGGAGTTCGTGCAGGGCGGGATCCTGCACGTCGACGGCGTCCTGGACGCGTCCGGCAAGCCGCTGTTCCTGTGCACCTCGCGCTACGTCTCCACCTGCCTGGACTTCGAACTGCTGGGCGAACCGCTCGGCTCCGTCTTCCAGACGGACCCCGCGGTACGCGCCCGGTGCGAGGACTTCGCCCTGCGCTGCCTGACCGCGCTCGGCCTGCGCGGCTCGGCCTTCCACCTCGAACTCTTCGACACCGGCGAGGAGCTGGTGTTCCTCGAGGTCGGCGCCCGGGTGCCGGGCGCGGACGTTCCCTACGTCATCCACGACGTCCACGGCGTGAACCTGTTCCGGCTGTGGGTCGACGTGCTGCTCGGCCGCCCGGTCGACCCGCCGGTCTCCGACCCGGAGCAGAGCGGCGGCTGGCTGACGATCCCGGGCCCCAGGCCACTTCCCCGGAAGGTCACCGCCGCCACCCCCCTTCTCGGCGAAGTGCCCTATTTGTACCGGGAGTTGGTGCCGGAGGCGGGTGAGGTCCTGGTCTCCCGGCCGGGCTCGTACGCCACGCTCCAGGGCGGCCGCTTCCTCTTCCGGGGCGGCACGCAGGCGCAGATCGAGGAAGCCGTGCGCCAGGTGCGCGCCCGCTACCGACTGACGGCGGAGCCCGTCCCGTAGAGCGCACCGGACACCGTGCCGCAGACCGTCCGAACCATCTGGTACATCCGAAATCGAACCATCGAGTCCGTGGAGGAAGACGTGGGTCAGTTGAACCATGCGGAACTGGTCGACAAGAACTTCGTGGTGTTCGCCGAGGGGTGCTTCGGCCTCTTCACGAGCAAGATCGCCGCATCACTGATCCGCTACCGCGGGGACCGCTGCGTCGCCGTCGTCGACAGCCGCAAGGCCGGTCGGACCGTCCAGGACGTCCTCGGCTACGGCGGCTCGATCCCGATCGTCGGCCGGGTCGAGGACGCCCTGCACCTGCGCCCCGAGGTCATGGTCATCGGCAAGGGCCTGCACTCCGCCCAACTGCCCTCCGGCTGGAAGCCGCACCTCCTCGCGGCCGTCCAGAACGGCCTCCACCTGATCAACTCCATCCACTACCGCCTCACCAGCGACCCGGACATCGCCCGCGCCGTCCGCGAGAAGGGCATCACCGTCTGGGAGACCAAGGACGCCCCGACGGTGCCGCTCAACAAGGCCCGCGTCCTCGACCTGGACACCTGGATCATCCACACCTGCGGCAGCGACTCCAACATCGGCAAGAAGACCGCCGCGCTGCAGATCTGGAACGAGGCCAACGGCCGCGGCATCTCCACCGGGTTCGCCGCCACCGGCCAGAGCGGCATGATGATCTCCGGCCACGGCGTCGCCGTCGACGGTGTGCCCGGCGACTTCATGGGCGGCGCCGTCGAGCAGGTCGTCATGGAGGCCGCCGCCGGCAACGAATGGGTCGTCGTCGAAGGCCAGGGCTCCCTCAACCACATCGGGGCCAGCGGTGTCGCCCTCGCCATCCTGCACGGCGCCCTGCCGCACGCCCTGGTCTTCTGCCACCGCCTCGGCGCCGAGCGCACCAAGGTCTGGGAGACACCCATCATCCCCATCCCCGAGCTCATCCGCATGAACGAGGAGCTCACCGTCTTCGAACGGCCCGCCAAGGTCGCCGCCGTCAGCGTCAACAGCGCCGGCTTCACCGAGGAGGACTACCGCCGCGAGGCCGAGAAGCTCCAGGCCGAGACCGGACTGCCGGTCCTCGACCCGGTCCGCGAGGGCGGCGCCGCCCAGCTCGTCGACATCCTGCGCGCCCACCAGCGCGAGACCGCGGGCCGGCAGCCGGTCCGGCGGCGCTGAGTGCGGCCCCGGAAAACCGAGGAGGTGCACAGGTGAAGAGAGCGGTCCTGCTCCTCATGCACCAGGGAAAGTCGTTCACCGAGGAGGCCGCCGCGGCCACCGCCGGGCTGGGCCTGACCCTGGTCGCGCTCAGCTCCCGCCCGCAGACCCCAGAGGCCCTGGACGCGAGCCGCCGCCACCTGGCGGACTGCGTGGTCACCGAGGAACCCGAACTGCGTTTCGGCGACGTCGAGAAGGCCGTGCGCGAACTCGCCGACCGCGGCTACCGGGTCGAGGCCGCCCTCGCCACCTTCGAGGGCTACCGGCTCCTGATGGCCGAGCTCAACGAGCGGCTCGGCGCGCGCGACTCCGCCGAGCCCGCGTTGCGCCTCTGCCTCGACAAGTACGAGCTGCGCCGCTTCCTCTTCGCCGAAGGGCTCAGCGAGGTCCGGGTCCGTCGGCTCGCACCGGAAGTGACGCCCGAACTCGACCCCTCGGCACGCTGGTTCGTCAAGCCGGTGCGCGGCGCCTCGTCCTTCGCGGCCTTCGTCCTCGAGGACGTGCGCGACCTGGCGGACCTGCCGGCGATCCAGGAGCAGATGCGGGCCGACCGGCGCATGAAGGCGATCTTCATGGACCGGTACGACTTCCTCGTCGAGGAGTACGTCGAGGGCCCCGAGTTCAGCTTCGAGACCCTCGTCCTCGACGGGCGGGTCCACCACCTGTGCGTCCACGAGAAGGCCCGCGTGGAACGCCTGGAGCGGACCACCCTGGAGGGGATGTCGGTCAGCCCGCCCGCCACCATCGGACGCGAACTCGTCCTGGAGGGAGCGGACTTCGTCACCCGCTGCTTCGCCGCGCTGGAGGAGCACGGGCTGACCGGCGGCGCCTTCCACGTCGAGGTCAAGTACTGGGAGTCGAAGAAGCGCTGGGAGATCATCGAGATCAACCCCCGGATGGGCGGCAGTCTCATCGACGCCAGCGTCCAGGCCGTCACCGGGCACTCCCTGCTCGACCTGTGGACCGAGTCCCTGCTGCTGCCCGACGGCGAACGCGACGCGTTCCACGACCGGCTCACCCACGCCTCCCAGCTGGAGGCCCTGCGCACCGGCGCGCCGACCCGGGCGACCGTGTTCCTCAGCAAGTACGGCGAGAAGGGGCGGACCGTCGACGCGATCGGCTTCGACCCGCCCACCCGCCCGCCCCGGATCCTCCGCGTGCACGTGGCGGAGGGCACCCGGCTCGACGCCTCCGACCGGGCGATCTGCCTGATGGACGCCCTGTGGGACGTGGCGGCCGACGACCTCGACGCCGAGACCGCCTTCCTCGACCGACACGCGACGGAGCATTTCCATGTCCGCTACCGCTGACCCCGACGACCCGATCCTCGACCTGCACGTGGGCGGCAAGCTGGAGGTCCGGGCCACCGTCCCGCTGCGCGACCGCGAGGACCTCGCGCGGGTCTACACCCCCGGCTTCACCCGGGTCGCCGAGCGGATCGCCCGCGACCCGGCCGCCGCCGACCGCTGGTCCATCCGCGGCAACACCATCGCCATCGTCACCGACGGCTCCGCCGTCTCCGGCCTGGGCGACCTCGGCCCGCTGGCGGCCCTGCCGGTCATGGAGGGCAAGGCGCTGCTCTTCAAGGAGTTCGCCGGCATCGACGCCTTCCCCCTGTGCCTGGGCACCCAGGACGTCGACGCGATCGTCGACACCGTCGCCCACCTCGAACCGACCTTCGGCGGCATCATGCTGGAGGACATCGCCGCCCCGCGGTGCTTCGAGATCGAGGACCGGCTGCGCGAGCGGCTCTCCATCCCCGTGCTCCACGACGACCAGCACGCCACCGCCGTCGCCGCGACCGCGGCGTTGATCAACGCGGCCAAGGCGGTCGGCAAAGAGCTCGGCGAGCTCAAGGTGGTCGTCGCCGGCGCCGGAGCCGCCGGCACCTCGACGGCCCGACTGTTCATGAACATCGGGGTACGGCGGATCGTCCCCTGTGACCGGCAGGGCGCCCTGCACCGGGGCCGCACCGACCTGACGGACGCCAAACGGTGGTTCGCCGACCACACCAACCCGGACCAGGAGACGGGCCCGCTGCGCTCCGTCCTGGCCGGCGCGGACGTCTTCGTCGGCTTCGCCGGCCGCGGCGTCCTCGATCCCGAGGACCTGCGGACCATGGCCGACCGGCCGGTCGTCTTCGCCCTGTCCAACCCGCACCCCGAGTTCCTGCCCCACGAGGTGCAGGACGTCGTCGCGATCCTCGCGACCGGGCGCAGCGACCTCCCGAACCAGATCGACTGCGGACTGTGCTACCCCGGCATCTTCCGGGGCGCCTTCGACGCGGGCGTACCGAGCATCACCGAGGAGATGAAGGTGGCCGCGGCCCGCGCGATCGCCGGCCTCGTCGACGACGAGGCCCTCGGACGCGGCCAGATCGTGCCCGACATCTTCGACGGCGTCGCCCCGCACGTGGCGAAGGCGGTGGCCGAGGCCGCCGTCGTGCCCGGCAGCACCACCCTCCCGTGAACGTCCCTCCCGAGCACCATCCTCCCGTGAATCCTCCCGTGAAGGAGAACGTGATGAACCGCGTGCAGAACACCGGGATCACCCACCCGAAGCCGTTCTACAACGAGGAGCAGAGCCGGCTGAAGAAGGCCGAGCTCGACCGCTACATGGACAAGAAGATGGCGGAGTGGAAGGCCACCGTCCCCTTCGCGTCCCACATGACCGACCCCGAGCTCCACCAGGCGTACTACCGCCGCACCCTCATCGAGCACGTGTGGCGGATCCGCCTCTCCCGGGTCAGCCAGTCCAAGGCCATCTACAAGATCGCCCAGATCTCGCCCAAGGCGGCCCACGACTACGCGCACTACCAGGCCGACGAGATGCTCCACGACAAGCTGTACGTCAGCGACGCCGCGGCCGCCGGCATCACCGAGGAGGAGATCCTCGGCACCGAGCCGTACCTCTCCACCCGCCTGTTCGAGGGCTTCTTCTACTACGCCCTGGAGCACGAGTCGGCCCTCGCCCCGGTCGTGTCCAACTACCTGGTCGAGTACACCCAGGCCAAGCTCCAGCCGGCCATCGTCAAGAACCTCCAGGAGCGGCTCGGCAAGGAGAACGTCAAGGGCCAGGCCGCCCACCTCCACGTCGACACCACCGACGACCACTCCCAGGAGATGTGGAACATCCTCCACCAGCTGATCTTCAGCGAGGAGGACTTCCAGAAGGTGTTCAAGTACATCGACGACGTCCAGGAGATCCTCGCCATGTTCTTCCGCGAGATCTACGAGGACACCGTCGCCAAGCACGCGGCGACCGCCGCGTGATCCGCACCTCCCGGGCCACGCCGACGACAGGACCAGCACGCGGAGACCTCATGCGCCTACGGGTTGAACCGATCGACAGCTTCACGGGGACGTTCCGCGTCCCCGCCTCGAAGCCGGAGACACAGCGGGCGATCCTGGCGAGCACCCTGGCCGAGGGGCGCTCGCGGATCACCAACGACCTCCGCTGCGAGGAGACCGAGACCATGAAGCGCGCCTGCCGCGCGCTGGGCGCCGAGATCATCGAGCACGAGGGACACCTCGACATCACCGGCACCGGAGGGCAGTTCAAGGACGACGGCCGGACGGTGATCCGCTCCGACGGCTCCGGGCTCGTCTTCCGTACGATGACGGCGCTTGCCTCCGTCCTGCCGTCACCGGTCGTCGTGACCGGCGACGAGACCCTGTGCAAGCGGGTCATGTCCCCGCTCCTGGACGCCCTGCGCGACCTCGGCGCGGACATCGAGTCCGTCTGCCGCGAGGGCAACGCACCCGTCGTCAACTGGGGCGGGCGCCTCCCCGGCGGCGTCTGCCGGCTGCCCGGCGACGTCAGCTCGCAGTTCATCACCGCCATCCTGTTCGCCGCCCCGTTCGCCGAACGCCCGGTGGAGGTCGAGATGGCCGGCCGGGTCCACTCGAAGTCGTACATCGAGCAGACCCTGCACACCCTGCGACAGGCGGGCATCGAGGTCACCGTCTCCGACGACCACCGGCGCTACCGCGTGGAGCCCTCGCTCTACCGGTCCCGGGACGTCGCCGTCCACGAGGACTACACCTCCGCCTCGTACCTGCTCGCCGCCGCCGCGCTCTACCCGGGCCGTACCGTCTTCACCGGCGTCCACGGCACCAGCACCCAGGGCGAGTCGGCGATCGTGCCGATCCTGGAGCGGCTCGGCGTGCGCACCACGCTCGACCGCGGGGCCGACTCCCTGACCGTCGACACCCCGCCGGACAGCCTGCGCGGCGACTTCCACATCGACGCCACCGACTGCCCCAACATCGTGCCCACCCTCGCCGCCCTCGGCGCCTACGTCGACGGCACCCTCCGGGTCACCGGAGCGCGGGTGACGCACTTCCACAAGGCCTCCCGCATCGAGGCCATGGTCGGCGAACTGTCCAAGGCGGGCGTAGACATCCGGCCGCGGTACGAGCGCGGGGTCTGCGACGGCTTCGAGGTGCGCGGCAGGTCCACGTACCCGGGCGGCGTGGACTTCTCCCACTGGGGCGACCACCGCATCTTCATGTCGCTGTTCGTGGCCGGTCTGCGCATGGAGTCCGCCAACCTCTACTCCGGCTCCGAGGAGGTACGGCTCTCCTTCCCCGCGTTCTTCGAGGAGTTCGCCAAGGCGGGCATCGTCACCTCCGCCGTCGACGGGCCGGACGCCGCCCCCGCCCCGCCCGGCCCGCACCGGGCCCCGGCCGCGGTGCCGGTCGGCGGCGCCTGAGCCGTCGTGGGGGGGGGGGGGGGGGGGGGGGGGGGGGGGGGGGGGGGGGGGGAACAGGGCGACAAAACACACCACAACACACAAAAATAAAAA